>NZ_SZXN01000044.1:0-22779 GCF_005281195.1 Citrobacter sp. wls613 | reverse complement strand
TCATACACTAAATCAGTAAGTTGGCAGCATCACCAAACCGTAGCGGTTTTTATATCCGTTAAGCCATGACCAATTATCAATAAAGGTCCACATATGGTAACCAAGGCAATGACAACCCTCGTTAATGCCTTTATGCAGCCATTTAAGATGTTCCGAGACAAACTCAATACGGTAATTGTCGTTAATCTGATTGTCCTGAATAAAACGCTGCTCGTTTTCTACACCCATGCCGTTTTCAGAAATAAAACAGCGCGGGTTGCCATAATTATCACGCAGATTCGTAATAATATCGTAAATGCCCGGCTCATAGATTTCCCAGCCACGGTATGGATTCATTTTACGTCCCGGCATTTCGTAATAATCAAACAGCGACTCTGGCATAAACGGCGCGTCAGGATTGACGGCGTTATCGCGGCATTTCACCCGGCGCGGTTGGTAGTAGTTAATGCCCAACAGGTCGATTTTACCCTCGGCGATGAGCTGGCTGTCGCCGGGCTGGCAGGCCGGTAGTTGATCGTACTGTTTCAACAGTTCCACCAGGTCCGCCGGATATTCGCCTTTTAATACCGGATCGAGGAAGCTGCGGTTAAACAGCAGATCCGCATGGTGTGCGGCTTTCACATCCACCGGATTTTGCGAGCGCGGATAAGACGGCGTTAAATTCAGCACCACGCCGATTTCACCGTCATAGTTGCCAGCGCGATACGCACGGACCGCCGTCGAATGCGCCAGTACGGTGTGGTAAGCCACGGTTGCCGCACGTTTGAAATCCACCACGTTCGGGTAGTGGAAGTCATACAGATAGCCGCCTTCTACCGGGACAATCGGTTCGTTGAAGGTGAACCAGTGCTTCACCCGATTGCCGAACAATGTAAAACACGTCTGGGCGTAGCGGCCAAAGGCTTCCACAACTTCACGATTTTCCCAGCCGCCTTTCTCCTGCATGACCATTGGCATATCGAAGTGAAACAGGGTGATAAAGGGCGTGATACCCTGCGCCAGCAGCTCGTCGATGACGTTGTTATAGAAATCGACCGCTTCGGGATTGACCTCGCCGGTGCCGTCCGGGATCAGTCGCGACCAGCTCAAGGATGTACGAAAGCTGTTGTGCTGTAGCTGTTTCAGCAGTGCGATGTCCTGTTTCCAGTGTTGATAAAAACCGGAGGTGTCTGCCGGGCCAACCCCCTGATGGAAACGACCTGGCTGACGGTCGAACCACACGTCCCATGTGGTCTGGCTTTTACCGCCGTTCAGGCTATCCCCTTCGGTTTGCAGCGCTGAGCAGGCACTGCCCCACCAGAAGTTTTCAGGAAAACGGTATCTCATTGTTCTGACTCCTTGATTCATTATGAGTTGCTACGGGCAGCGTTCGCCACGGAGACGGCATCCTGGGCTTTTTGCTCTTCGGATTTCATCAAAGAACGTTCGTACGCACGCAGGAAAGGCAGGTACATCAGCGCCGACATTGCCATGCAGATAAAGCACATCACCACCGGACTTAATGCCCAGTTCGCAGCCCAGGATGCCCCAATTGGCGCTGGCGTGGTCCACGGGGTTAACGACACGACCTGGGCTATCCAGCCGAGCTTGGTAGCGCTATAGGCCAGTACGGCGTTGATCATTGGAACGCAGACGAACGGGATGAACAGCATCGGGTTCATGATGATCGGCGCACCAAACAGAATAGGCTCATTAATATTAAAGAAACTAGGCACAATTCCCATTTTGCCGATGGTGCGCAGGTGGGCGACGCGGCTGCGCAGTAGCAGGAACGCCAGCGGTAAGGTTGAGCCCACGCCGCCAATCAACAGGTAGTGATCCCAGAAGCCTTGCAGATAAACGTGCGGCAGCGCCGCACCTGCCGCCAGTGCCGCCTGGTTAGCGGACAGGTTGGCCATCCAGAATGGGTTCATGATGCCGGTGACAATCAGTGCACCGTGGATTCCCGCAAACCAGAAAATCTGGCACAGCAGGACGGAAAGCAGAATCGCCGGCAGCGAATCAGAGGCGGAAACCAGCGGTTCCAACAGGTGCATAATCGCCTGCGGAATGATCATCCCGGTTTGTGCTTCGATAAACAGGTTCAGCGGATGCAGGGTGGCAATTACCACCAGCACCGGAATCAGGATCTCAAATGAACGCGCGACGCCGGTCGGCACTTCTTTCGGCAGGCGGATTGTCACGTTATTCTGCTTCAGCCAGGCATACACGCGAGTGGAATAAATGGCGGTAATCAGGGCGGTAAAAATTCCCTGACCGGAAAGATACTGGGTCGAGATTTTTCCGTCGGCATAAGGCGCTGCTACCAGCAGAAACGCCATAAAAGCCAGCAGCCCGGACATGATTGGGTCGAGATTAAACTGACGGCCAAGGCTGGCGCCAATGCCAACGGAGATGAAGAACGTCATAACACCCATGCTGAGGTTGAACGGCAGCATTAACTGTTCACGGTAGGTGGCAGAAAAGTCGAGCCAGCCACGGGCAAAGCTGTGGGTGGTTTCGGCAGAGAACGGAGGGAAAATAAACACCAGCATGAACGAGCCGATGATCATAAACGGCAGCGCCGCCGTAAAACCGTCACGAATCGCAATCACATACTTTTGCTGCCCCAGTTTTCCGGCGAGCGGGGTGATGGATTGTTCAATGACGGCAACCATTGACTGATATAACGAACTCATATTGATACCTTTCTAGTGTGCCGCTTCAATCAGCGACAGGGCATAATCCAGCACTTTGTCACCGCGTTGCATACCGTAATCCATCATATCTATGGCTTTTACGGGTACACCCTGGGTGGCAGCCTTTTCTGAGAGCGTAGTAAGCATGTACTTTACCTGGGGGCCGAGCAGCACCACCTGATAATTTGGAAACTGTGTGTCAAATTCGGCAACACCGTATGCATCAATCTTCACGGGCAACCCGCGCGTTTCTGCTTCTTCAACCATTTTGCGAACCAGCATGCTGGTGGACATCCCTGCAGAGCAACACAACATAATCCTGAACATGGTGAACCATCCTTTAAATGTAAAAACATATTGCGAGTCTGATTTGATATCATACGGAAACCGGTTTCCATTCATCGCAAACAGAACTGTGACGGCCATCAAGATCTTATTGTTATAAGGCTAATTATTTGAATCTGGCTCACGAAATTCGGCAATTTGATCTCTTTTTGAGTCCAAATGGAAAATCGGTTTCCATGAAAAACGGAAACAGATATACTGCGAGTGGCGATTATTTAAGCCAGTGTTAAATACAGGAAGGAAAGGGCCAGTCGGGTCCTGTCAGGGGAGAATGATGTCTACTATCAACGATGTATCGCGTCTGGCCGGGGTGTCAAAGGCCACGGTGTCACGCGTGTTGAGCGGTTCACGTGGTGTCAAAGAGGCCAGCCGTCTTGCCGTGCTGAAAGCGGTGGATGAACTGAACTATCGCCCGAACGTGATTGCACAGTCGCTGCTGAGTCAGTCTACCGGCTGTATTGGGGTGATTTGCGCACAGGATAACATTAACCAGACTACCGGCTATCTCTACGCGCTGGAAAAACACCTTAGCCAGCATCAAAAGCATCTGTTGCTGCGTTTTGCCAATAGCAAAGCGGAAGTGATGAACGCCCTGGATGAATTAAGCTGTGGGTTGTGTGATGACGTATTGATTATTGGCGCGCGGTTCCCGCTGAGCATTAGCCAGGAGAATGTCATTCTGGTGGATTGCCTGGACTCTGGCGATGACGTCAACAGCATTCAGTTTGATCACGCGTTTGCTACCGAAACAGCCTGTAACTACCTGATAAGCCAGAACCGACGCCAGATTGCACTGATCCACCCGGACGGTATGGGGTTCTCGGATCAGGTGCTGCTGGGCTACAAGCATGCGCTGGAAAAAAACTTCCTGCCGTTTAACCGCAATCTGGTGTTTATGGAAGCCACGTCGTCCTCCGTGGCATTGCAGGAGCTGCTCAATAACGCGTCAACGCTCAATTTTAACGCGCTGCTGGTGGCGGACGAACAGCAGGCCCAGCGGGTTATCCCGCAGCTGCAGGCGTTTAATAAATCGGTGCCGGGAGACATTATGGTCTTTAGCCTGGCCGGGTCGCTGCATCTGCCGGGCATTCCAACTATCCCGGCCATTGAGTATTCAATGGATGCGATGGCGGCACGCATTGTCAGTTGGCTGAACGAGAAAACCCAGAACGTGCTGGGTTCATACGTGCTGCGTGGCGACCTCATTATTCCTCAGCGTTAACCGTCTTAATCAGGCGTGAAGCCATGCGCTTCACGCCTAGATATCCGGGCATTCCACTTTGCCCAGCGCATCCCAGTAGTTATTCTGATTACTCCTTTGTATTGCCAAAATGGCCTCGCGAATATGCTGCTGATTACGCGTATCAGACATAATCGTTTTTTCCCATACTTCATCCGACGGCGACCCTTGTGGGGTACAAATTTTGCGTAAGTCCTTTAATACGGTGTTTTTTTCGTGAACTGCCTGTAGAGAACCGTAAGCCGAGTCGGCCTGCGCCAGACCCGGCAGCGTGAAAAGGACGGCAATAATCGGAAAAACGGCTCGTTTCATGATAATAATCCTTGTTGTCGATGCGCATCATCTCAAGAGTAAGTGTAGACGCCATAAGGCTCACTCATCAGCCTGTGTTAATGTCTAAAACCAAATCAGCCAGAAGTTGTAGTTTTTCAGGAGGATAGAATGCAGATACAGATTACGGATACGGTTACCGAAGACGATCAAAACGCGCTGCTTACTGGCCTGCGGGCTTACAACTTCCCGTTCCTGAAAACGAGCAATTTCGGCGATTTGGCGGTCTACTGGCGCAATGAACACAATGAAATATTGGGGGGGCTGATCGGCCAAATCAAAGGTGAATGGCTGTGTATCAAGTTTTTGTGGATGCATGAATCCCTGCGTAAAGGGGGTTACGGCACGAATCTTATTCAGGCAGCAGAACAGACGGCTCGTGAGAGAGGATGTCTGCATGCGCTGGTCGATACCCTGAGTTTCCAGGCGCTACCGTTTTATCAAAAGAACGGCTACCAGCTGCAATTAACCCTCGAAAATTTTCCGGAGCAAGGTGCCGCACGCCACTATTTATCGAAAACGTTTTGATGACCGTCACAACCGGTTATGCGTTTCAGCAGCCCGTGTAGGCCTGGTAAGCGTTAGCGCCTCCGGGCATTTTTGCGAACATCATTCCCTGAAAATGAATACATTACAGTAGTGTGTATTTATCTCCCAAAGCACCTCGCAGGCTTAAACGTTGCCTGATGTGGATTATGCGATAGGCGAGTAAGGTCCCGTCATCTTGTACTGCAGGTGATGGATCGCCATGAAAAAAAGCACGACATCCACGCCGCATGATGCGGTGTTTAAAAGGTTTTTAGCCCACCCGGAAACGGCGAGGGATTTTCTGGATATTTGGCTTCCTGAATCGCTACGCGACCTTTGCAAGCTGGACACGCTGAAGCTTGAATCCGGCAGTTTTGTAGAGGAAGACCTGCGGGCCAGCTATTCCGATGTACTGTGGTCTCTGCAAACAACGAAGGGTAATGGCTACATCTATGCGCTGATTGAACATCAAAGTTCGCCGGATGCCCACATGGCATTTCGACTGATGCGCTATGCCATTGCCGCGATGCAGCGTCATCTCGACGCCGGGTATAAAACGTTGCCCCTGGTGGTGCCGATACTTTTTTACCATGGTGTGGAAAGCCCATATCCCTTTTCGCTAAGTTGGCTGGATGAATTTGCCGAGCCAGAGATAGCGCGGCAACTTTATGATGCGCCTTTTCCGTTGGTGGACATCACCGTGGTGTCTGATGATGAGATTATGCAGCATCGGCGGATGGCTCTGCTGGAGCTTGTTCAAAAGCATATCCGTGAGCGTGACCTGACGCTTCTGGTGGATAAACTGACGGTCCTGCTTGTTAAGGAACACGCTAATGACAGCCAGATAGAAACGCTGTTTAATTACTTGCTACAGTCTGGTAGTGCGACCCGTTTTGAGGTGTTTATCCGCAGGCTTGCCGGGCGCGTTCCCCAACACAAGGAGAGATTAATGACGATTGCAGAATGCTTACGTGAGTCGGGGAGAAAAGAAGGAAAGCTTGAAGGAAAACAGGAAGGAAAGCAGGAAGGAAAGCAGGACGAAGCGTTGCGGATTGCACATGCCATGCTTGAAAAGGGTATCGATCGCGACCTGGTGCTACTGATTACCGGGCTATCCATTGATGAGCTTATGGAACACTCTGACTAATCTCTCTTATTTCCGTTATGCCTTTTTCTTCTTGCTGATGCTTTTTCGTTTTATAAACCGCAGCGGCCTTCCCGCTATAGTCATTTCATTACTCAATGGGCGGTTAATTCAAAAGGATAAAAACGTGAAGCTGAAGAAACCCTATTTCGGGGCCGGGACCGCGGTATTGCTGGTGGGATTATTGCTGGCAGGTTGCGACCAGCAAAGCAGTGATACAAAACACATTAAAGTCGGTGTGATTAACGGCGCAGAGCAGGATGTGGCGGAAGTCGCGAAGAAGGTGGCCAAAGAGAAGTACGGACTTGATGTTGAGCTGGTGGGATTTAGTGGTTCGTTACTGCCTAATGATGCAACTAATCAGGGTGAGCTGGATGCCAACGTCTTCCAGCATCGTCCGTTCCTGGATCAGGATAATAAAGCGCATAACTATACGCTGGTGGCGGTGGGCAATACCTTTGTCTTCCCGATGGCCGGTTATTCGAAAAAAATCAAAACGGTCGATCAACTGCAAGACGGTGCGACGATTGCGATACCTAACGATCCCACTAACCTCGGGCGTGCGCTGTTGCTGCTGCAAAAAGAAAAATTAATCACGCTGAAAGAGGGAACCGGTCTGCTGCCGACGGCGCTGGATATCACCGATAATCCGCGTCATCTGACTATTATGGAGCTGGAAGGCGCGCAGTTGCCGCGCGTGCTGGACGATCAGAAAGTAGACGTGGCGATCATCAGTACCACCTACATTCAGCAAACCGGACTTTCGCCAGTACATGACAGCGTGTTTATCGAAGATAAAAACTCGCCGTATGTGAATATCCTGGTGGCGCGAGAAGACAATAAAAATGCCGAGAACGTAAAAGAGTTCCTGCAATCTTATCAGTCTCCGGAAGTCGCAAAAGCGGCGGAAAAAATCTTTAACGGCGGCGCGGTACCGGGCTGGTAATAGCCCTCTATAGCCGCGCCGCTCGGTGTTATACCGTTCGGACGCGGCGACGGGAATCCATTGAAATCAGCACTACAGAAGAGAGGATCAGCAGCGTGCCCAGCCAATCAGGCAGGGTAAACGTAATCCCTAACAATAACAGCGACAACAGGGCGCTGCTCAACGGTTCCGCACAGCTCAAAATACTCGCTTTCGGTCCGCCAATCATCTGCGCGCCTTTCAGATACAGGCTAAACGTTAGCGATGTGCCGATCACCACCAGATAGAAAAACGCCAGAATCAAACTGCCATTGACCACGAAGTCCGTTCCCTCTCCGGCATAGAACGGGAGCAGGATCAGGCCACCTATCAACATACTCCAGCCAACGATCGGCAGCGTACCGTAACGGGCGATAAGCGTAGAGGGATAGGTGGTATAGAACGCGGCGGCAAAGGCGGAGGCGATCCCCCAGAACAGCGCGGCAGGTGAAATAGACAGCGAGGTTGGGTTGCCGTGAGTCACTAGCAGGAATGTGCCGATAAGTGAAGTCAGTATGGCGGTGAGCACTAAAATGCCGGGTCGCGCTTTACGCGCTACGGAGAACCACGCCACGATAATGGTCGGTGACAAAAATTGCAGTACCGTTGCGGTGGCGGCGTTGGATTTTTCAATGGTCAGTAGAAAAGTCAGCTGTACGGTGAGTGCGCCGACCACAGAAAAGATCAGCAGACTGATGGTGTCTTTGCGGTTTTTGATGATCGAAAAGACTTTGTCGCCGTGCACAAACGAGAGCATCAGCAGAATGAGTCCGGCGAAAATCAGGCGCGTCATGGTTAAAAACGGCGACGACATCTGGCTTTGCTCCATGATGTACTGCGCGCAAACGCCCGAACTTCCCCATAATACGGCGGCAATCAGGACGTTCATCATCCCTCTTCTGGTGGAACTCATTATTCCCTCGGCATGGTTGTATTGTCTTATTTGTGTGCAGGTATCATATCAGAGATGGTATGGATCTCTGCCTGCACATCCGCCTTCAGCCAGTCATTAAAGATTTTCACCTCAGGGCGCATAGCCGCGTGCTGTGGCGTGACGATGTAGTATGACCATGCCAGAGGCCAGCGGACGTTGGGATGAAGCTGGACCAGTTGTCCGTCAGTAAGAAGTTGTTGCACCAGCGCGAGGCGCACAATGGCCACACCCTGACCACTGAGTGCTGCCAGAATCACGGTGGCGGTGGAGTTGATGTGCAGCCCGCTTTCGCGTGCGGCGGGAGCATGGGTAGCATTCAGAACATCATCCCAGGACGGAAAATTAGCACCGTGGTGGGGGGTATCATCATGGATCAGCTTCTGTGTGGCCAACCATTCACCACAGGATATTTTTTCTGTTGGCACGAGGAGCGGGCTGCAGACCAGAACGGCCTCTTCATCCATCAACCTGGTTTTGTTGACTCCTGGCCAGTCACCTTTTCCGCAGCGCACACCCAAATCCGCTTCGCCGTGGGCGACATCCATTAATTTGTCCGTCACGTTCAGGCGTAGTTCGATGTTTTCATGCGCCTGCGAGAAACGGTTGAGACGACTCATCAGCCAGTTCATTACCAGTACCTGAGAGGCGGTGATGATTACCACCGAGCGTGCCCGACGACCGCGCAGTTTATTCAGCCCGGATTCGAGGTTATCCAGTCCTTGGGTAATGTCGCGTAATGCGTCCTGCGCTTCACTAACCAGCGTGAGGCGCTCTTTACCTGAACGGGATCGGTGTAACAGCGGATGGCCCACCCAATCTTCCAGTGCGCGTACCAACTGTCCGACTGCGGCGGGCGTTACGCCCAACTCCTGCGCAGCGCCGGTAAAGCTGCCATGGCGGGCGGTGGCCTCAAAGGCGTGCAGCCATTTTAGTCGATTAAGTAAACGCATCTGGTTCTGTTCCTTCTGATTGGCAGTTCTCAGTATACGCCTGCGAGATAGATTTTCTTTCTGGTGTCGCTATTTCTTCTCATTCGTCATCACCTCTGCCGGGTGGCATCTTTAGCGCATCAAGGAATTTTTGAAACGAGGTTAACGATGAAAGCATTATTTGCCGGACAAAAACTGTTAGTGGTGGGCGGGACCAGTGGGATGGGACTTGAAACTGCGAAACTGATCCTGAAAGAGGGTGGACGTGTGGTGCTGGTCGGTAATCGTGCCGATAAAGCTGAGCAGGCGCGTCAGGCGCTGGCGGCAATGGGTCATGTCGCGGTCATTGCCGCGGATCTGATGTCAGAAGCCGGAATGCACCAGGTGATGGAAACAGTGAATACCGAACACCGCGACATCAGCCTGCTGGTCAATGCGGCCGGGGTTTTCTTGCCGAAACCATTTATTGAACATGAGGTTGCGGATTATGATCTGTACATGAGCCTCAACCGTGCGATGTTCTTCATTACCCGGGATGTGGTGCGCAATATGGTGGCGGCAAAGATAAATGGTGCCATTGTGAATATTGGTTCGATGTGGGCACAACAAGCGATAGCGGCGACGCCCTCTTCGGCCTACTCGATGGCAAAAGCGGGCCTGCATACCTTAACGAAAAATCTGGCCATTGAACTGGGGGGCTGCGGTATTCGTGTTAATGCCGTTTCTCCAGCGGTGGTACACACGCCTATCTATGAAGGGTTTATTCCGAAAGAGGATGTGCAGGGGGTGATGAGCAGCTTTGATAGCTTCCATCCGACAGGCCGGGTTGGGACGCCAGTTGACGTTGCAGAAACCGTCGCATTCCTGCTTTCTGATAGAGCGGGTTGGGTGACCGGGGCTGTCTGGGATGTGGATGGCGGTGTGATGGCGGGGCGTAATGCCTGACTGAATATCCCCCGTGTGGCGGGGGATTTCATCAAGAGATTAAGGCGCAATCGGCGTCAGATAATCCAGACGCAGCGGCTCGGCCAGCAGATCGTTCATTTGCAGGATAAACGTCTGGAAATGCGGCAGGGCAATATGGTCGTCCAGACCGGCCTGACCCCGCCAGGATTCGCGCACGTAAAACACATCCGGCGTATCGCGCAGTTGAAACAGCGCATACTCTATATTGCCCGGTTCCCGACGCGTGGGCAGCAGTAAGGCCTGCAGCGCCTGTTTCAGGGCGTCGGTTTTCCCATGTTTAGCTTTCAGTACTGCAATAATCGAAATCACTTCAGCGTCAGACATATTAAAACCCCTCCAGAACAATTTTGCCTACCGCACGACCGGTTTCAATTTGCGCATGGGCTTTTTGTAAGTTCGCCGCAGAAATAGTGCCCAAATGCTCGCCCAGAGTGGTACGGATCGTCTGACTGTCGATCAGTTGCGCCACGCGGGTCAGTAGCTGGTGCTGGGCAATGATGTCATGGGTTTCGAACATTGAACGGGTGAACATAAATTCCCAATGCAGTGAAATGCTTTTTGCTTTTAGCGGACGAGCATCAAGGAATTCTGGGTCGTCAATCAGTGCCAGTTTGCCCTGTGGGGCCAGGGCGCTAATAATCTGCTGATAGTGCTGTTCGGTATTATTCAGGCTGGCAACGTGCGTGACCTCTTTAACTCCAATTCGTGCCAGCTCTTCGGTCAGCGGTTTGCTGTGATCGATCACATGATGCGCACCTGCTTCACGCACCCATTTCTGGCTTTCCGGGCGCGATGCTGTGCCAATAACGGTCATTTTGGTCAGTTTACTCGCCAGTTGAGTCAGGATAGAACCGACGCCACCCGCCGCACCGACGATCAACAATACGTCGCCTTCGTTGCCATTTTCTGCAACACCCAGGCGGTCGAACAGCATTTCCCATGCGGTGATGGCCGTCAACGGCAGGGCGGCGGCAGAGGCGTTATCCAGCGATTGCGGCTTCAGCGCGACAATGCGTTCATCAACCAGCTGAAATTCGCTGTTACTGCCCGCCCGACCCAGCGCGCCGGCATACCAGACTTCGTCGCCCGGTGTGAATAACGTTACGGACTCGCCGACGGATTTCACCACGCCCACCGCATCCCAGCCCAGAACACGCGGGGTATCAGCGCTGAATCCCTCGCGAACTTTGGTATCAACAGGGTTAACGGAAATCGCTTTCACCTCAACCAGCAGGTCATGCCCTTTGGCAATGGGCGTTGGCAGGTCAATCTCTTGTAAATATGCGATGTTACTGCCGTCGGTTGCGGCGTGGGTAATGGCGATGGCTTTCATAATCTCTCCGGTTACAGGATTCTGTTTATCTGTTGAATAATTCGATGGTAAACCGGCATCAGAACGGGAAAAATAGCCTCACGGCGACAGGACTTATACTCGGGGAGTGAAAATGTTCCGGCTTGAAGATCTCACGTTGTTTGTCCGCGCCGCGGCGCTTAACAGTTTTAGTGATGCGGCGCGCGAAGTCGGCGTCCAGCCGGCCCAGGTCAGTTCCGCCATCAAGCGCCTGGAGTCCACGCTGACCATACGCTTGTTTGCGCGCTCCACGCGTAGTCTGCGGTTGACACCGGAAGGCGAGGTCTGGTTGCCCTATGCCCGCCAGATGCTGGACGTGATGCATGCCGGTCTGCAGAAAATTCAGACACCCGAGGATGAGATTTCCGGCACGCTGCAAATTGCGGTGCCGTCCGATCTCGGGCGTAACCTGCTGCTGCCTGTTTTTCAGTCATTTCGTCGTTGCCACCCCGCCCTGCGCCTGCGGGTCTTTTTCTCCGATCAGGTGACTGATGTGTTTAAAGATCCCGTCGATGTCGCGTTTCGTTATGGTAATACCGAGGATGCGTCTTACATCGCACTGCCCGTGGCTCCTGGTAATCGACGCGTGCTGGTGGCTTCTCCGGGGTGGGTTACGCAGCACGGTGAGCCGCAAAAACCAGATGATTTAGCGCCGTTAAATGCCATGACCTTCGTCTTACGCGGGCGACTCCATGACCGCTGGACGTTTACGCGCAACGGTGAGGTCAGCAGTGTGCAGGTCAACAGCACGTTTATGAGCGATGACGCCGAAGTGATCCGTCGTCTGGCGATTGCCGGTGAGGGGATTGCGTATAAGTCGTGGCTGGACGTGAGTGAAGATGTACGTGACGGTCGTTTGCAGTTGCTGATGCCTGATTATCAGGGGGAAAAAGTCCCGCTAAATATGATTTGCCCGCACCGAAAACAGCTTTCAACGGCGGTGCGCCTGCTGCACGACGCCGTGAAGGCGCGGTGTGAAACGCTGATGATGCTTCCCTCTGAGCGTCGTTAACCGTCAGCGCTTCTCCGCAGCCATTAAGTATTAATAAATACCGAACTTAACTATATTAAAATGGAGTATTTTGCGTATAGTTTTACGTGGGGTATGTATATTCGTTTAAATTTGTTTGACGCGAATAGTGCACATTGCTATACAACGTAAAAATAGCCTTCTCTAATATCGGGTTATTTGTTTATCCCGTTATCCCGTTTTCAAAGGTGGGCACGGATGCTTTTTTAAATGGAGATAGAGAAGGTATGTTGAAAGCAATGACGATTAATGACGTCTTGTTTTATATCGAAGAGAATTACGTCACAGGTGTTGATATAGACGACCTTACCCGTTTTTCCGGGTATAGCCGAAGACATATTCAGGGAATGATAAAACAGCGAATCAATATGCCGGTAGGCCTCTATATTCGCAAGCGACGGATTACCAAAGCGGCCTCTTTGTTACGCCTGACGATGATGGATATCATCGATATTTCGGTGCGGCTAGGGTTCGATTCACAGCAATCTTTTTCCCGTGAATTCAAAAAATTAACGGGTTGTACACCGAGAGAGTACCGTAAAAACACGAACTGGGATCTCTCGCCGCTGCTGTCGTATGCGCAACACGGCGATACCATTATCGATAAACCACAGCTAAGGACGTTACCAGCTGATGTTGTTTCCGGGTTTCAGTACCGCTATGATTCGCCAGTCCCGCCAACCGAGGACTCACACCTCCAACGTCTTAACCTGATATTCGATCAGCTTGCCAGTTTAAAGCAAGATGTGTGGGCGCTTACCGATTTTGCGCCCCATCCCAGGTCGACGACGCGACTGAAGATTAGAACCATTATTGGCAGCAAGAATCATCATGCGCTGAACGCTTATAACCGCTATGAGTACCCTCCGGGGGAATATGCCTGTTTTTCATTCATATTTAGGAAAGATGCCTATCCATTGTATTCAAAATATATTTATTTGAAATCAATGCCGGAGTTGAAATTAAAAAGAAAGCCCGGTTTTGATATTGAAGTGTTTCGCTATCATCCACAAGATGTTATCAATAAGACAATTATCTGTGAGCACTATATTCCGTTAGACCTATGACGATCGGACATGTCCTGATGAAAAAGGCTCCACTTTCGTGGAGCAAAGACCATGCTGCACGTCTTATTTATCGATGGTTATTCATATTCCGCATTGAAATACAACACGGCGCGAACCCTCCCGGGGCTGACGTTCCTTTCCGTTTGATAATATTGTGCATGAAAAGGAATAGTGTATTTCCCTTTATCCTGATGTGTTAACGGAAATGTGGACTGCTGATTAAAGTTGATAGGGTTTTGTTGTTGATCTAAAACTTGAATGCCGATTCCTTTTGCACCGTTGGGGAGAATATTGGGTAAGACGCCAATGTTACGATCCTGTCCACTATAGAGGGTGCTCCAGCGCAAGATAACCCGGGCTGGCGTGGAGAAGTCGTTCTTACAAAGCAGGTCGATAGAAAACGGTTTTCTTGCCGTTGTGCTGCCGTGACGCTTAAAGTGCTTCAGCGGTACATCGGGCAATTCTACGTTGATCGTGCGGTTACCTTGCACCTTACAGGAACGGCTGAGCAGCGTGATATATTTTGCCGGTAGGACGATATCCACCACCGGCTGCGACTGCGTTTCACTTTTTATCTGCAGATTCAATGAGCCTGACGAAGAGGCAGCAGGAAGGCTGCTGTCCAGCTTAATCAATTCAATATTGATCTTGCTGTTTTTAAACTCGTCCGGAGTTGCCCTGAACGCTGATGGCCACTGGATGGTGCGTCCGGTTGACGTTTCCAGAGAGACTTTCAGACCGATACCGCTTACGTTGCTGCGCAGGATGCCGGGTAAGGTTGCTACCGACCGATCGCCCATCACCTGAGCGGTAAACGGCAGGCTGTTTGTGCATTCCGTCCCCTGAACATTGGGAACCAAAATCGTACGTGACTGAATCACGCCTCCGGACTGAACAGCACGCTTCACTGTGACGGTTTCCGGTGGGACAATCATTTTTTGCGAGGCCAGTGTGCATGCAGCACTAGCCGTCTGATGAATGCCCAACGTAATACCCAGAATAAAAGCAGCCCGTATTAGCGGCATGTGGCCTCCTGGCTTTTTAATACGATCGTACATTTCCTGTTTTCCACGGAAACAAACACGTCCGGTGAGGTGGTTTCATCAATATAGAGCGCACCGCCTTGCCCGACATAGCCAACATGGTTATTGGTGCGGTCGCGGATAATGGCGCCGAACGGCAATTTCTGCTGGTCTGAAAGGCGGGGATAAATAATCGTCTGTCGCTGCAATTTTGTTTCAAAGATGACGGGTACGACGTTGCCTTCGTAAGGCGCAACTTTTCCCTGGGTTTTGCTGAATGTCAGGCCGTCAGCGGAGCCTTTTGGATCGATCATCACGTCATTAACGCGCCACGGGCGCAGCCACGGCATAATGGCATAACCGTTTTTATCGAAGCTGGTTCCTGGCACGCCGTCCAGATGTGCGCCATTGGCATTCGGTGCGTAAACCAGCGCGACGGTATCAGAGCGCTCTGGTGAGAAGGTGATTCCCTTCGCGTGACCGATCATCATCCCGCTCATCCCTCCGCTGATCTGATGCCACGAGTTGCCCTGGCTCCATGTTCCGTTTATTGAGGTGTAAGGGGTGCGGATCATTCCGTTGGCGCCCCATTCTGCATCGCCACCGCGAACGTAGCCGGTGTTGACTCCCCATACGATATTATTTTCATCATCGGAAGAGGTGGTGAAACCGAGGCGCGTATTGCTGGCTTTTCCGTTATTCGCGTAGCTGTCAGACGAAATCTGTGTAAATCCGGCGTTGTCTCGTGGCAGAAAATAGCTTAACGAAAGCATGATTTGATCGTCTTTGGTGACCGAACCGTGATCATCCTCATTCCAGAGTCGTTGTGCTGATATGTTCCAGGTCAGATTACCCCATGAGTTTGTGTAGCCCACGGCATACTGGCGATAATTGTCCTGTTGATCCCAGTACTTTTTAAGTGAGCCGGACAAATAGAATGAGCCCCAGGTGTCTGATAACGGTTGATTGATGCTGACGCTATACGACTGTTTCTCGCGTAATGAGCGAAAGGGGTTGTCAGACTTTTCGGCATCCAGTGCGTCCAGGGCATCGCGCTGGCCATAAAAGTGATGTGAGCTGTATTTAGCTTCCAGCCAGAGCGAGGTTTCAGACCAGGCCAGAGTTCGACTCCAGGTCAGACGGTACTGCTGGCCCTGATGGCGGTCATCATCAAGATGCAGGCGTGATTGCGTAACATCAATGGCGAATGCGCCAAGTCTGCTGTTGAGGCCGCTACCGAGCTGCGCTGACTGATAGCGTTCAAACCCGGATGCGCCGCTGTACAAGGTGAGAAAGTTGTTCAGGCCATACTGCCAGTAAGCCTGAGCAGCAAACGGGTCGTCATCATTGTTATCTTCATCAATGGTACCCATGGCCACGCCATAGCGTGAAACACCGGGTTTGAGCAACTGCGGGACGCTGGCGTAAGGCACGGTGAAGCGACGGATACGTCCGTCAGACTCCTGAATGGTCACCAGTAGCTCGCCCCCGGTATTGGCGGGCAGCACGGACTCAATTGAGAATGGCCCGGCTGGAACGGAGGACTGGTGAAGAGTATGTCCGTCCTGAGTGATGGTTACCCGGGCATTGGTTTCTGCCACCCCGCGAATGACTGGAGCCCAGTTCAGCGTGCTATCCGGGCGCATTAAATCCTCGGAAGCCAGCCCCACCCCAAGAAGAGCAATGCTGTCGAACATCTGGCTGTCGGTATAAAACTTCCCGGCGCTGAACATGGATCCCAAACCGGGGAGTGGTCGTTTTAACGTCGTGCGGTTATTGGCGTAATGGCTACCCACCTTGCTGTCCCAGTTCTGACTGCCAAAATGCTCAAGCAGCCACCCTCCAGCGGAGCCGCGGATATCCATCCCCAACCACGCACTGTCCGCGCTGGCACGATCGTGACCCCGCTGCTGGGTGCTGTAATAATCTGCGTTGTAACCGAAATTAATCGCTGGGATCCCCGGTTGCCATAATTCAGGTTGAACATAATTGCTGTCGAGATTCTCGACATAGGCCTGTGGGATGGTGATGCGTAGCTCAAGCTGGCTGGTGTTGAGCTGCTCGTTGGCTTTCCCACTTGGGTCCCATTTGGCGATGCTGGCGCAGCGTGAGGGATTCGTGGCCAGCGTATCATTCATCTTACTTGGGTCGATGCCCACACCTTTAAGAAATTGCCCCGAGTAACAGCTGACTAATTCCCCGCGGTCATTTTTTTCAAATAACAGCTCACGACGTCCGCGCCAGTTATCGTTGATATATATATCGACTATATACTGGCCCGGTAATAAGCCTGCCGCATTAAAAGAACGCAAGTCATTAAGAGATGCGTTGCCCATCAGGACGGCATTATCAAATTCATAGCGAGTATTGTTTTCTGCGTAGAGTGCAACTGAATATAATGAACTCTGTAAAATGATAATGCAGGGCAGGGTGAATATCCTTTTACATAAACCCATTTTGTCTTCCTTTCTATCCCTTTCTATTGATTAATGGTGGTCTTGAATTCCACAACGCTGCCGTAATCACTGACTGCCTGTAAAAAGACTGCTTCGCCGCGTCTGACATTGTGCTTTGCGGTAATAGTGCTGCTGCTTTTAGGGGCTACCATCACGCCTTCGCGCAGAAGTCCATTGCCGGAAGCCGTTACGATATCCGCAACCGTAATGAAAAAAGGTGTTGGGTTGACCAGCGTGATATCACCGTTGTTAGCGAGAATTTGCATCTTGCTTTCAGCATTCTGCCGTTCACCTAAGCCCGCGGGACGCCAGAAAAATTTAAAGCGTGAGCGAATGGCTAAGTTGAGCATCGACGAATTCTCCGTGACTTTACTTTTATCCACGGAGGGAATATCCAGAATGTTTAACCACCATAGCGACTCGCGATCTGTGGCGGAAATACGTCTATCGGCTGCTTTTTTGATTCTCAGCGACTGCCCATTTCCCGCGTCAACGCGGGCAATCGGTGGTGAGATAATAAATGGTGTGGTGATGTCCTCGGGAAGTTTCTCCGGATCGCCTTCATCCAGCCATATCTGCGCTAGCGATGGTGAGTTTCCCGTATTGGTCATATGGATGGTGATTTCTGCAACATCTTCAGAGTAAATAAACCGGGTACCATTAACAATAATATTATTCGCGTGCGCAGCATACATTGAAAATAGGGCCAATAAAGAAAAAATAATTTTCATAAAACCTCTATAAAAATAAATGCCATGCACTGGATATTATGGCGCCAAGTGCGATGGCATTGCGTATTTAGAGATAGGTAATGCTATAGTTTGCCTGAGCGCTCACAGAGCCAGCAGTGGCTCTATCAAAAATAAAAGTTTTACTTGGCATAATATAACCTACGTTAAATTTATAGGTTAGGATAGATTTATCACCTTTAATGTGATTTTTTTCCGGTTCAAATCTCAGATCATTGTCGTGAAGATTAATTTTATTACCTTTACTATCACTTAATAGTAATGCTACGTTTATCGCCCCGTTGAGACTCGTGTTTTTAAGGTATCCATCGACAGTCAATGTATTTCCCTTGCCCCATGCCAGTTTCGGTACTGCCTTTTCATGGATAAAACAGTCAGTTACCTGGATGCTAAATCCCTGAACTTGTACCGTATTGGTTTTTTTTATAAGTGTATTTAGTACGGGATTGAGTTTTACCTGTTTATCTTTATCACCACTCACTATTTTACAGGAGTTGGCGAAAACTTGTCCGGTAAAAGTAACTTTTCCGTGTGACTCCAGGCCAGGTCCGAAGCCACCAAATGCCATAGCTGAAGGAATGGAGACTGTACATGCAATTAACGTTACTAAAGATAATTTACTCATAATGTGTTCCTCATGTAGAGATACAGCGCCTCTGATATCATTGATGTTGCTGTTGACACATAGGGTATATATGTCCAGCCAGGCTTACGCTCCATATGAATTATGTAAGAAATGCTGGAGTTGTATATGGTAAATTAAACGTATTTCACTCAGGAAATGATATTAAGAGTCGCGGAGAAAGATGAGTTGTCATAAAATATTATCATCTATCATGTTTATAATATACGTCTGGCTCGTGAAAGTGTTGATATCAAAATGTGATAGATAACAATAGTCAATAACTCGAAAAAACCGAACATTTATATTGCACAATTAGCTAAATTTTCATAACGCAATCAGATTATCTTTAATCTTAAGTCATTACGCGACGTTGATTTTGTATACCATAATGCCAGGGAAGTATTTTCACTCATCATTTGAATGAAGGCCATCTATGCTTAACATGGACAGTAAGATCATACTGATTAGCAACCAGTCGATACAGACACAGCTCTTGCTGGATTATCTCAATAAGAAAGTCGGTATTCTTGTTGATTTTATTAATATTAATCGACCGGATATGTCGTTTATCTGTGATGGAGGCATTATTCTCTATGATATTCAGGCATCCAGTCAAAAAATTAAAAAAGTATGGTCAAGATTGCTCAATGATAATCAATATCACGTACGGATCTACATTATCAATTACCTGAGATCGCTGTCGCTGTATGACTGCATGTCATGGCCGAATTTCGAGTCCGTCATCCCCAGCAATTGCACCATCGAGCATTTGCTTAATGTGATTAAAGAAGGTTATCAAACTCCCTGCTCAGAACCAACGCACACTCCGCTGCAAGAAAATATCGGTTTCACGCAACCCGATAACGATGCTTGGCTGCTAACGGAGAGGGAATATGAAATCCTGACTGAACTGTCGAAAGGGGCATCTAATATGGAGATTGCTTATGCCTTTTTTATCAGTGAAAACACAGTGAGAACGCATATCTATAATATCTTCAAAAAGATCGCCGTGAGTAATCGAACCCAGGCTGCCTGTTGGGCAAACACCCATCTCAGAACCCCGATGCTGGATGAACTCCCCTGATCCTGATTGATGTTGGCGCAAAGCCGTCGTGTCTGCTTTGCGCCAGATGATTATCGTGCGGTGACTCAGTCTTTTTTGGCTGCGTTAGCAAAGAAAATATCAGACTGAATATCTTTAGTGCGGATAGTGAACAGCTGATTCGTCAGGTCTTCCGTCAGCTTCTCGGCGTCGGCCATGATGCGCAGGTTGAAGTCATTCAGCATTTTATCTGCGGCAGGCTTATCGGTTTTCGCCATCCTCAGATATTCGGCCTCAACCTCTTTTTGCTCCTGTGCAACCTTGTCTTCCCACGCTTTGTAGGCTTTTTTGACGATGGGCGCGAGCTTAGGATAATCGGTCATAGTCAGCGTCTGTAATTTACGATACTTCCAGTAGATGGATTGATCGTCAGCTTTATCCGTCCCCATCGTATAGTTGGCCGGATACGCCTTCAGTCCACTGTAGTAAGGAACAAAGGCGGTAAGATCGGCCATACCGAGGCCAATGTAAGTTGTTTCACCAATTTCTTTTGGCAGCCACGGACGGACCTGCATCACGTGGGCCTCGTAGGTGCGGAATACGCTGACAGGACGCCACGGCTCTTTGCCGTTCAGACCGTTGGTGTACGGATCATGGCTGGTGCCTTCATAGTGGCTGCGTAACACCGACTTCACGTCGTCCAGTGTCATCTTCTTCTCCGGCTTCAGGAATACCGGGAACTCGCGGCCTGCGGCCATATCCTGATTGACGGAAGGATTAAACGTTTTCTGGATGGTCCACACGCGGGGGTCGTTATAGGTACGGTCACGCACATCATCGCGGGTATAGGCTGTGGAGAAGTTAAATTTGCCGTCTTTGGCCTTATCGTACAGACCTTTTTCGGTAGCGAATTCAATCAGGTTTTTCGACGCCATCATGTTCGGGTCTTGTGGATCGTAATCCTGTAAACGTCCCTGGTTACCGGTGGCAAAATATTGATTATTTGGCAGCCGCTGTGCCATCCACTGGTGACCGCTACCGGTTTCCAGATACCAGATTTCTTTATCATCCACGACAGCAACGCCGAAACCTTCACCTGCGCCGACGGTTTCAACGATATGCCCCAGCAGGGCCACCGCGTCACGTGCGGTTTTGCTCTGTGACAGTAAGATGTCCGGGATATCGTCTTCGGTGATCCCTTTATCCTCAACGTACGGGTCAACGGCCAGCGCCTTCGATGAAGCAAAAATAGATTCTGTCCCGCTGACGCCAACGCCCAGTTCGTTAAAACCGGTGGCTCCGTGCAGCTGGGTTTTCCAGTTAGGCACTGTAGTGTAACGCAGAGAGTTTTTCGGCAGCGGCCAGGTAAAATCATTCGCACCATTATGTGCTTTGGTGCTGTATACCCCGGTCTGGTTCTGTTTCGCCGGATGAATCAAAAAATGCTGTGCTTTCAGCGCGTCGCTGTCTGCGCTACGGGCCACCAACATTGAGCCGTCCGCCGAGGCTTCATTGCCGACCAGCAGGGTCGTACACGCAAAGCCGGATGAAACAACCGCCAGGTTTACTGAAAGTGCAATCAGGCACTTTTTAAAACTAAACATTATGTATCCCTCATAAGTACGCCATAAGTACATCGGAAACACACCGTTTCCTTAATGCGATCACGCCTGTACTGTCAGGCATGGCTCGCCAGAGAGATAAACGCCCCTGCCCACGTTATCTCCGCATATCCATCCGTCGGTTAAAGTCTTCTGGACGCTCTAACACGTCCATTTCGCTTGATTTTTACGCAGTGGATATCGAGGTATTCAGGATGCTTCCTGATTCGGGGAGAAGAATAGCAATGGCTTATTACTGGATTCAGTGACCCATGTCGCGTAAGTCAATGATGATAAATGTGAATGCTGGATTTAAGTGAAATTACGATATTATCTTTTGCGGCAATACAGTGAGGGAACATTCGACGTCGCAAAAATCCACGCGCCTTTATACTCCTCCATAACCAGGCTCAGGCCTCGCCCGTTCTGGCGATAAAACCCCGGTAATGTGCTGTTAATATCATCTTCATCCGCTGTATCGGCGAAAGTTTTGACCACCTGCGTCGTCTGCAGCACGCGGGCATCGTGCTGTTGGGTGTAGCTAAAATATATGTTCCTGCTGACGTCCGTGGTGTGATGTCCATACAGCCTGCCGTTAATGGTCGCCAGCCCTTCATGCTGGTACATCCGGTACGACACCGTGCCGGTAAAGCGTTTGTCACCAATATTCCACTCTACGTTGCCGACGCAATTCAGTGGTTGTTCGGCATATCGCGAATGCCATAGCCAGGCACCTGAACCGAGAACCGTCGCCAGCCCAATACTGACCAGAATAATCGTGCAGGTTTTTTTCATTGCGCACGCGTCCAGTAATAATGGCTGGTACAAAACGCAGAAGCATCCGTTCGTGCGTCTTTATCACAGACAAAGGCGACCACTCTCTCGGCTTTGCGGTAACCGGCAAGGAACACATAATGGTTTTTTTCACAGAGAGAGGGATGCGATTGCATCAAATTGAAATAACCGTCCAGATTGTGTTCATTCGGTGAATAATAAATTTTGCAGTTTTGATTTGAGGGAATTCGCATGGAAATAGAGACGAAGGCGTTAAATGGCATCGCCGGGCGTTTCTGATACCACACCAGCCAGATAACCAGGGTAGCAATAAGCACGCTGAGGGTAAAAAGAATCCCCCATCGAGGGACCGGCGTTGTTTGTTTCGGTGAGGGAACTATTGTTGCGGGTGTTGTGTTTTCTTCAATCACTGGCGGCAAGGAAACATCACTTTGTGTGTGCGTTATGACTTCTACCTGCGTATTTTCCGTTAATCTCAGCCCTCGGCGAGAAATAGTTTTTACCGTGTCACGAGGCAACCCTACTTCCTCCAGCGCTTTACGCAGCGTCAGGATTGCCTGATAAAAGGTATTGGTCGTGGTGACATTATTGCGCTCCCCCCAACCCACTTTTAGCAGCGTGTTCTGAGAAACGATGTCATTTGGGTGCGTAATTAAATACAAAAAGCAGAGTGAGGCTGGCAGTTGCAGTTGAATCGACCGCCCGGTCTGCTGGTTAACCAGACTTCTGTTATCAGGATTAAATTCGACCAACTGATTGATAAGGTACAATGCCCGGCCCTCAGTAACAAAGACGTATCACGGAGTGCCGTTGACACCCCCTTTAATTCTACATACAAATCGCAAAGACGCCTCGGTCTTTGCACATCATCAGTGATAAAGTTCTTAGGTTACGAAATAAAATCATTAAAATACAAACGGATAGCATAGATAAATCTTAGGTGAGAATGAACTAAGGAAGGTGCGAACAAGTTCCTGATATGA
>NZ_SZXN01000002.1:0-20226 GCF_005281195.1 Citrobacter sp. wls613 | reverse complement strand
AAGCTGTGGCCAGTTTTTGTTGACCACTACAAACACACCCCGCAAAAACGCGTTTGCTTACGCGCCCATTCGCATTACACTGCGGATGTCTATTTTCCATTCAACTGACGCTACCCGAGGTGCGATCTCGCTATTCCCGTTGAGGGTTTTCTCCCGACAAGGAGCTGTTTTATGCAACGGATTTTCGCGTTTTTCTCGCAACGCGCCACGACGCTGTTTTTCCCCATCGCGCTGATTCTGTACGACTTCGCCGCCTACCTGTCAACGGACCTGATCCAACCCGGCATCATTAATGTCGTGCGGGATTTCAACGCCGATGTCAGCCTGGCACCGGCTGCGGTTAGCCTGTATCTGGCGGGTGGGATGGCGCTACAGTGGTTGTTAGGTCCGCTTTCCGATCGAATTGGTCGCCGACCGGTGCTAATTACCGGCGCGCTCATCTTCACCCTTGCCTGCGCGGCAACACTGTTCACCACCTCAATGACGCAGTTTCTGATTGCACGCGTTGTGCAGGGCACCAGCATCTGCTTTATCGCCACCGTCGGCTACGTCACGGTGCAGGAGGCATTTGGCCAGACAAAGGCCATCAAGCTGATGGCCATCATCACCTCCATTGTGCTGGTGGCACCGGTCATCGGCCCGCTCTCCGGGGCAGCGCTGATGCACTTTGTCCACTGGAAGGTTCTGTTTGCCATCATTGCCGCGATGGGCCTGGTCGCCTTTATTGGCCTGCTGTTGGCGATGCCAGAAACGGTGCAGCGCGGCTCGGTGCCGTTCAGCGCACGCGGCGTACTGCGGGATTTTCGCGATGTATTTCGCAACCGAGTGTTCCTGTTTGGGGCCGCCACGCTGTCGCTGAGCTACATCCCGATGATGAGCTGGGTGGCGGTATCGCCGGTGATCCTGATCGACGCGGGCGGCATGACCACCTCGCAGTTTGCCTGGGCGCAGGCTCCGGTATTTGGGGCGGTTATCGTCGCCAATATGGTAGTGGTGCGATTTGTGAAGGACCCGACAAGGCCGCGCTTTATCTGGCGGGCGGCACCTGTCCAATTGAGCGGGCTGGCGATACTGATTGGTGGCAATTTACTCTGGCCGCACGTCTGGCTGTGGTCGGTGCTGGGCACCAGTCTGTATGCATTTGGTATCGGAATGATTTTCCCGACGCTGTTCCGTTTTACGCTGTTTTCCAACAACCTGCCGAAGGGCACGGTCTCCGCATCGCTGAATATGGTGATCCTGACGGTAATGGCGGTTTCTGTCGAAATTGAGCGCTGGCTGTGGTTTAACGGCGGCAGGATTTCGTTTCACCTGTTGGCGGTTGTCGCAGGTATTGTCGTGGTATTCACGCTCGCCGGATTGTTGAAGCGGGTACGTCAGCACGAGGCCACGACGTTAGCCACGGAAAACTAACCTGCCATGCTTATTCGGCCTACGCCATCGTGGTAGGCCGGATAAGGTGCTGGCACCGCATCCGGCATTTATCACATCACATTACGCGATACGCGCGAACCCGGCGTCCAGATCGGCAATCAAATCACCGACATCTTCCAGGCCAATATGCACCCTGACCAGCGTGCCACTGAAGTCGACATCCCCGGCCGGGCGAATGCTATTCAGCTCCTCCGGCTGGTTAGCCAGAATCAGCGACTCGAATCCGCCCCACGAATAGGCCATATGGAACAGCGAGAAGTTATCGAGGAAATTCGCCATCTGTTCATCAGTCAGGCGCTTTTTCAGGATAAACGAGAACAGGCCCGAGCTACCGGCAAAGTCGCGCTGAAAATACTCATGGCCCGGACACTCCGGTAACGCCGGATGATTCACCCGCGCCACCTCCGGTCTTGCCGACAGCCAGCGGGCAATATGGATACTGCTTTCCTGATGCTGTTTCAGACGTACCGCCAGCGTGCGCAGTCCGCGGCTGCCGTTGTACGCCGTGTCGGCATCCAGCGTTTGCCCCATCAGATACGAGTTCTCACGCAGACGATCCCAGCAGCGGGCGTTGGACACCGCCGTGCCCAGCATGCCGTCCGAGTGACCAATGGTGTATTTCGTCCCCGCCTGAATGGAAATATCCACGCCGAAATCCAGCGCCTTAAACAGCACGCCCGCCGCCCAGGTGTTGTCGATCATAATGACGATTTCCGGGTTCACTGCGCGGATCGCCTTCACCATTCCCGGCACGTCCTGTACTTCCATGGTGATTGAACTGGGCGATTCCAGAAACACCACTTTCGTCTCAGGGCGCAGAAAATCGACAATGCCTGCGCCAATCAACGGATCGTAATAGGTGGTTTCCACGTTGAATTTACTCAGGATCTTATTACAGAAATCCTGGGTTGGCTCATAGGCCGCGCCGGTCATCAGGATATGATCGCCGCTTTGTACAAACGCCAGAATCGCATTGGTAACCGCCGCGGCCCCGCACGGGTACAGCGCACAGCCCGCACCGCCTTCCAGCTCGCTCATCGCCTTCTGAAAAGCGAAGTGGGTATACGTACCGCGACGACCATAAAACAGTTCCCCGTTAGCGCGATTGGCGGTAGCGAATTTTTTATCCTTCACGGTATCAAACACCAGCGAAGAAGCGCGTTGGATAACCGGATTCACCGCCCCCTGGGTGTAACGTTTGTCACGTCCGGCGACGACCAGTTGGGTTTCAATCTTCATTGCGTCTTTCATAACATCTCCTGTTTCTTAATCCGTGTGCAAACCTATACCGCAGCGGCGGTCGCGTTGATTTCAGCGTCGTTCTGCTTTTTTCCAGCAAACCGCTCAACAATTTGTGCCGCGTTCAAATCATGGATCACGTTGATAAGCGTGGCGGGCGCATCGGTAATCGTACCCAGCACCACCAGCATCGGGATCGCTTCCATCGGCAACCCGAGCGTGGTGACAATAAAGATCTCACCCAGAAACGCGCCGCCCGGTACGCCGCCGACGATAATGGCCGAGAGCACGGCAATCAGCATGGTCAGGAAGAAGGTCTCGGTGGTGAACGGCATGCCGAGCACGGAATAGATAAAGACAATTTTCAGCGCGGCAATCATCGCCACACCGCCTTTATTCAGGTTAACCAATAACGGAATAGAGACATCGACGATTTCCGGGTTAATCCCCATCGCCTTACCGGCGCGCAGCGTGACAGGTAACGTGCCCAGTGAAGAACAGGTTCCCAGCGCGGTGGCGGAAGGTTCAATCGCATTACGCCAGAAGGCTCTGACCGCCGGAACACCGCCGCCAATATACGAATAGAGAATTGAGCCGAAAACAAAGTAGACCAGCGTGGCGACCATAAACAGGCCAATGGCGCGGGCAAAGGTTAACAGCAGCGCGGAATCCTGGCTGGCCATGGTCGCAGCGAAATAGCAACCAAGACCAATCGGCGCCACTTTCATAATGATAGAGACGATCTTCATGATCACGGTATTGGCATCTTCCAGCAGTGACGCAATGCGTTTCCCCGCCTGATCTGATTGCCCAATCGCCACACCGGCAATGATCGCCATGACGATCAGCGCCAGAATATTGGACTTCGAAAACAGTCCGATAAAATCATTGGTGGTGATCATGCTGACAAAATCCATCTTGCCACTGCCCGCCTGCACGGACTGCGAGAGATCGATAGTGACGCCCTGCGCCGGGTTGTACCATAGCGCCAGCGCCACAATCCCGGCAGCCGGAATAAAGGCCATCGCGATCGAAACAATAAAGATAATCGCCATAATGCGTCCCAGCCTTTTCAGGTCGGTCATACTGGCGATAGAAGACATGACGCTGATCCCCACCAGCGGCACGATAATCATAAATAACAGGTTTAAGAATATCTGACCGACTGGCTGGAGTGTGCTGGCAAACGTCGGGGCATAAATACCTAATAAGCCGCCAATAACCAGAGCAAATAATAAAATAATCGACGATCTGTAGGGTTCGAGTCGTGACCACATAATGGGTACCTTTTAAATTATATAATTTTTAATGAGACTACATTCACAACTTGATGTGTTTCAGGCCTGCCTCCTTATATTTTGTGATGCAACTCACTTAACCTGTTATTTTTTCATTTTGCCAGCGAGTTGTTTCCTGTGATTCAATAGTTGCATGTTTAAAATGCGAATGTAACGGCCTATTCGTACCGTTTTTGCAAATCACTTGTGAATTAAAGGAAATTATGGGTACGCCGATTTCACTCAAGCATTTGGAATTTTTCGTCAAAATCGTTGACTGCGGAGGGTTATCGGAGGCTGCCGCGCAGCTCAACGTCTCGCCTTCCGCGGTAAGCAAAAGCCTGACGGCAATGGAAGACACGCTGGGGACAACGTTAATTAAACGCACCACCCGCAGTATTACCCTGACCGATGCCGGGCAATATTTATTTAACCGCGCCAATAAGCTACTGACAGAGTTTGATGAAACGCTGAATACTACCTCCGGTTATTACCACAGCCCGCAGGGCGAATTACGCATCACCTGTTCCATTGCCTTTGGTTATTCGCGACTGGTAAACCTGGTGGATAAATATCGCACCCAGTTCCCGGATGTGAATCTGTACATCGATCTCAACGATAACTTCGTCAATCTGAACGAAACCGATTTCGACATTGCCCTGCGCATCTCCACCGCGCCGCCGCAGAATTACGCCATGCGTAAACTGGTCCCCATCCGCTGGGCGTACTGCGCGTCGCCGGGATACCTCGCAAAAAAAGGGATGCCCCAGCGCCGCAGCGATTTGGTGAATCATGATTGCCTGGTTTACCCCGGCCTCACGCCAGTACTTAAAGTGGCAGACGAGCAGGATCGTTTACACCAATTGAAGCTACATATGCCGATCCAGGCCAACAGCAGCCTGGTGCTATTGAAGTCGGTGTTAGAAGATCAGGGCGTGGCGTATTTACCCACCTATCTGATTGGCGATCATATTCAAAAAGAAGAGGTCACGCCGCTGATGCTCGACGGCACCATCACCTGTGAAACCCACGCCCTGTATGCGCTGTATTTTCCCAGCAAGTACAGTAATCCAAAGGTACGATCGTTTATCGATTTTCTGGTGGCGGAACTCGGTCCGTTACCCGCGTGGGACAACTGGATCCCAGGATAAGATCATTCAGTCTAAAAATGGGAGGCGTGCCACAATTTTTGCACGTTCCCCCCGTCTGGCTCTATCCTTAAGTTTATGAATAAAATTGCTGAACTCAAACGCGCCAAGCGACTGGCGCTCTCTCTGCTGCTGATTGCTGCCGCGACCTTCGTCATCACGCTGTTTCTGCCACCCAACTTCTGGGTGCTCGGGATCAAAGCGATTGCCGAAGCGGCGATGGTAGGTGCGCTGGCGGACTGGTTCGCCGTGGTCGCGCTTTTTCGCCGGGTACCGATCCCGTTTATCTCGCGCCATACGGCGATTATCCCGCGTAATAAAGACCGCATCGGCGAAAACCTGGGTCAGTTCGTGCAGGAAAAATTCCTCGACACCCAGTCACTGGTGGCGCTGATTCGCCGCCATGAACCGGCGCTGCTCATTGGCAACTGGTTCAGCCAACCAGAGAATGCCCGGCGCATCGGCCAGCATCTGCTGCAGATCATGAGCGGATTTCTCGAACTGACCGACGACGCCCGCATCCAGCGGCTGATCAAACGCGCAGTGCATAAGGCTATCGACAAGGTCGATCTCTCCGGCACTAGCGCATTAATGCTGGAAAGCATGACCAAAAACAACCGCCACCAGGTGCTGCTCGACACGCTGATTACGCAGCTGATCGCCCTGCTACAGCGCGACAGTTCGCGGGCGTTTATCGCCCAGCAGATTGTGCGCTGGCTGGAGACCGAACATCCGCTCAAAGCGAAGATCCTGCCAACCGAATGGCTCGGTGAACACAGCGCCGAGCTGGTCTCTGATGCGGTCAACTCCCTGCTGGATGACATCAGTCACGATCGGGCGCATCAGATCCGCCACGCCTTCGATCGCGCCACGTTGAACCTGATCGATAAGCTCAAACACGATCCTGACATGGCCGCACGTGCAGAAAGCCTCAAAAGCTACCTGAAAGAGGACGAAGCCTTTAACCGCTATCTCGGCGAGTTGTGGGCGGATCTGCGTCAGTGGGTGAAAACCGACATTAACGCCGATGATTCTCGCGTGAAACAACGCATTGCCAGCGCCGGACAGTGGTTTGGCGAAACGCTGGTTGCCGATGGTGCTCTGCGCGCGTCGCTGAATGAACACCTGGAGCAGGCTGCGAAAAAAGTCGCACCGGAGTTCGCTACCTTCCTGACGCGCCACATCAGCGACACGGTCAAAAGCTGGGATGCACGGGAGATGTCGCAACAAATTGAGCTCAACATCGGCAAAGATTTGCAGTTTATTCGCGTCAACGGCACGCTGGTTGGCGGTTCTATCGGGCTGGTGTTATATCTGTTGTCGCAACTACCGTCTCTGCTCACGCTGCCGAATTTTTAAGGAGAAAAAATGGCTGAAATCACCCTGTCATCCGCGGAGCGCGATCGCCTGCGCAACGAACTGGAAACGTATTGCAGCGACCACTTCGATCTCGACCTTGAGCAGTTCGATGCCGAGTTCTTTATTGATTTTATTATCGAAAAACTGGGACCTGCGTTTTACAACGCCGGTATTGAAGAGGCGATCCGCACCCATATCGCCTACAGCGAACGGATCCAGGAAGAAATGGACCTGAAGAAAATCCTCTGACGGTAACCTCGCATCATTTAACTTTAAATTATCATTTGCATATGTAATATAACAAATATCCACATAACAGCGTGAAGTGAGCGTCTGCATGCCGCAGGGAAGTCCTGGTTCAAATCATCATTCCATCCGCATCGCGCTGTTTGGCCTGCTGGTCTTGACGCTGGGCATGGGGATTGGCCGCTTTCTGTATACGCCAATGCTGCCGGTGCTGCTGACTGAAGGTCAGTTTACCTTTAGCCAACTCTCGTGGATTGCCAGCGCCAACTACGCCGGGTATCTGGCAGGCAGCCTGCTGTTTTCCTTCGGTTTGTTCCACCAGCCCTCACGCCTGCGTCCGATGCTATTAGCGTCTGCGCTCGCGACCACCGGACTTATCCTGGCGATGGCGTTTTTTACCCAGCCCGCACTGATGATGGCGATCCGCTTTCTGGCAGGTGTCGCCAGTGCAGGTATGATGATCTTTGGTTCGATGGTGGTTCTGCAGCATACCCGTCATCCGTTTGTGATTGCGGCCCTGTTCTCCGGTGTCGGGACCGGCATTTTTCTCGGTAATGAGTATGTCATCGCTGGTTTACGCTTTGCGCTGTCATCGCACACGCTGTGGCTGGGTGCCGGAGTCCTTTCTGGCTTACTCCTTCTGCTGCTGGTCGTGCTGCTCCCCTCTCGTGACCGCGTGCTGCCCGCCGTACCACTGGCAAAATCCGCGCATCAACCGATGTCATGGTGGCTGCTGGCGTTGCTTTACGGGCTGGCCGGTTTTGGCTACATCATTGTCGCCACTTACCTGCCGCTGATGGCGAAAAATGCCGGTTCGCCACTGCTGACCGTACACCTGTGGTCGCTGGTTGGCATCGCAATCATTCCGGGGTGTTTCGGCTGGCTATGGGCGGCGAAACGTTGGGGAGTCCTGCAATGCCTGACAGCCAATCTGCTGACCCAAAGCGCCTGTGTGGTGTTAACACTTGCCAGCGACTCGTTGTTCCTGCTGGTTCTCAGCAGTATCGGTTTTGGCGCAACCTTTATGGGAACCACCTCACTGGTGATGCCGCTCGCCCGCCAACTCAGCGTGCCGCGAAACATTAACCTATTGGGACTGGTGACGCTGACGTACGGCATTGGGCAAATTCTCGGGCCGCTATTAACCAGCCTGCTGGGAAGCGGTGCTGTCGCCATTATCAACGCTACGCTGTGTGGTGCAGCGGCACTATTTTTTGCTGCACTGATTAGTGCAGTACAATGCTATAAACAGCGTTCTCTTACACCTAAAGAAGTATAAGCACCCCCCTCTAGAAAATCTTAAATTCGGATTACTCCGCAATTAAATATCAACATTTCATAATCCACAAATAACCAATAATTCATTCTCCAGACACTTTATAATCCGTCTTAACTCATTTGTAGAATAAACATAAAATGAGTAAAAATGGACATATCCATACAACATCAACAGCATATTCAGGAACAGTACATGTCGTGGTTTAAAAAAATCATACTTGGGTTAATTATTATCATCAGCTTATTTAGCACCATGAAGGATTATAAAGACTTCGGCTTTTTCGGGGCCGCAGGGCTGTTTATTATATTTGTACTCACCACGATTTTTCTCTGGCAGTGGGCTGCCGGAAAGTGGCCAGAGATAGGCACCATCAAAGCGATTCTTATTTTGCTGGCCAGTACCATTGCCTCTATATTCGTCATTAATATGGCCATCGCCGGAAATTTACATGTAGATCTGATGGAAGTAATGCGCGTTTCGATTACGCATAAACCACTTTTTTATCTCATTTTCTGCGTGGTGGCATGGGTAAAAGTGGGGATCTGGAAGTGGTTATTTAGCGAAGTGCGTGGCAACCCACAGCAGCCAGTCTGACAGGAAAAGCAATGTAAAAAAGGCGTCTGACTAGAGACGCCTTTTTCATGACATAACAAAAACTTAGAACTGGTAGGTCAGGCCAGCAACAACTTCGTTGTCACCGTCCTGGCCATTGAGCAGGTTAAACTTGTAACCCACATCGGCCACGATGTTTTTGTTGAAGTAGTAATCGGTACCCAGCGCCACGTACTCGGTCAGGTCAGTGTTGTCAGTGTCACGTGAGTGGACATAAGCCACGTTCGGACGCAGACCAAAATCAAACACATAGGCCGCCATCGCTTCAAAGTGCTGCGCTTTGTTGGCATTCTGGATCAGGTTGTGGGATTCACCGTACATCGTCGCCACATAGACAGCATTGGCATCATACTTCAGGCCCGCACCCCAGAATTCAGCGTTATCACCTTCCCAGCCCTGCTGTTTCTGCTCAGCAGTTACCGCGCTGGTAGAGTAAGCCGCGATGGCAGACACGCCAGAGTCCGCGATGTTGTCATAACCCAGAGAGAAGCCGTAGCCATTGCCGTGCTGTTTAGCCGGGTCCGCATCGGTATCATCCTGACCCTGGTATTGCGCCGCCAGGTTTACACCATCAACGGCACCAAACAGATTTTTGGTACGGAGTGTTGCAACGCCAGAAGTGCGTGTAGTAAGGAAGCAGTCAGTATTTTCATAGGAATCACCGCCGAACTCTGAAAGAACGTCAGTGTAAGATCCCACGTCATAAGCGACACCGTAGTTACGACCGTAGTCAAAGCTAACGTCGTGACCGTAATCCAGGCCAGCAAACGCGAGACGTGTTTTAATACCATCCTGAGAACCTTCTGCTCCAGCGGCATCAAACTGACTTTCAAAGTGGCCATAACCGGTCAGCTGATCGTTAATTTGTGTCTCACCACGAAAACCCAGACGCGCATAAGTACCGTCGGCGTCGGTGCCGTCAGTCCAGGTATGTACTGCTTTAACTTTGCCGTACAAATCCAGTTTATTGCCATCTTTGTTATGAATTTCCGCTGCATGAACGGACGTTACCCCTAATGCCATCACGGCTAATGCCACTGCTGTCTTTTTCATTTTTTTACTCACTTTTAATTGTGAATTTTGCTATCAACTTTGTTATGCGGGCAGCGCGCCAACATAAAAAAGCCCCCTATTGAACAAGGGGAAAACAAATAACACACCAGTAAAATTATTAAGGACGTAGCAAGGCATATATCATTATTGGGAATATAAATAAAACCCAGATAGAGCGTGATAGCATGTATTACTGAGAGTCACTCTCATTAATAGAGCGATGTAGCATTAATGCTTCAGCAATAATATCTTGTTTGCTTTTTCGTGTTTCAAATGCCAGCGTGCGAACGTATTCCCACAAAGAGGTATCGACACGCGCACTTAAAAGAACCATATCTTTCGAGCGGGTACCTCTGGCTTTTCGACTATCGGGATAATCTCGAGAAGGCATTGTCATCTCCTGAACGCAATAATACGCTTATGGCGATGAAATATGCATCCAGTGTAAAAACATGTCAACGGCAAAAAAAATGCACAATAGTAATGAAACTGTTAATAAACCACTTAAAAGTGGAACGCTATTTCAAATGAAAGATAACTTGATTGTAGAATAATGTGTAATTTTTACTTTACGCACATTCATTGTGACTCATTAGATTAAAAAAAAGACGTCTACCGCGTGGCTAACAATGTGCCATCAAAACATCATTCCAGCCAATAGGTTACATAACGTGTTTAATGTCTACTTTTACCTAAAACCCCTGTTTTTATATGCCTTTTTGCGTTGATTTTCGGTGCTATCCGCTGCGTAAATCGCGTTGATTCTCACTGCGTTGTCGCCTGCGTTGTCGAAAAATAAGCACGGAAAGGTAAAATTTTAGTAAACATTGCATTCTTTCGCTTTTAAAAATAAGTCGATTTAAATTGATTTAAATCAATTTTACCAGCCGCGTAACGGCGTAAAAATCGCCACTTGCGGTAACTGGAAACAATGTTATACGCCGATTTTATCAGCAGAAAAAACAGGTGCAGGAACGTTAAACCGCAGAGGAAAGCGCGGACCAGGACGCCATTTTCAGGCGATCCCTTGCGAAAGGAGAGTCCGCAGAGTGCGGAATGTCATCCCGCTCTGGGCTACAACGCCAGAGCGGTCTTATTCACGAATCTCAACAATCTTCAATAATCAGATACACCGCCTTCACCGGACCATGCACCCCGACCACTTTGATAAGCTCAATATCCGCCGTTGAGCTGGGCCCGCTGATGATGTTAATGCACGACGGCATACGCTCACCGGCCTGCGCTTTCTGATGCAGAACCTGCGCCAGTTGCGCCACACGCGGCAGGATGCTGCTTTTACGCAGCACGAAAATAGAGGACTCGGGCAACAGGCTGATTGAACGCCCGCGCTCCGGAGCGGAAAACAGCACCACGCCCCCGGAATCCGTCAGGCCATACTCGGCATACACCACGCCAACTTTCGCCTGCTCGGCCTGAACAATATTCTCGGCTCCACGCACCGGATCCCAGACCACAGCATTACACTCTCGCTGCAAACGCTCGGTTATCCCCAGTTCTGCCAGCCGACTGTCGCCGCTAACCACCACCGGCTGCTGCCCCAGCTGTTGGCACAGACGTAACGCCGCCTCAGGGGCCTGCGCCTCATGGGTCAGTTCGCACTGCGCCAGCATCACCTCGCTGGCAAACTGCACAAACGCATCGCAGCGCTGCTGCGGGCTGAGTTCGGTCAGCCGCTCGTTCGCATAGTTGTTCACCGGCGCGGCTTCGGCCTGCAGTTCCCGCCGCAGCGGACGGCCCAGCGCCTGGGCAACGGTGTTTAAAAACGCGGTACGGTTATCCATTCTTTTTCTCCTGCGCCTGATGTTTCTTAAACCAGCTACGGAAACTCTCTCCGTCAGCATCAGGAAGATCGCGCGCTTCCATCCAGTCGCCAATCGCGCCAACCTTGAGCGGCGTTTTACCGCCATTGATAAACCAGCTCGCCGCGTGGGCACCGGCCATCATGCCGACCTTCCACAACCCTGGATGGCTGTTGGCATAAGCGAACATTTTGATCGCGCGACGTTCCGCTTTCGGGGTAATCCCTTCCTCGGCCATTACCCGGCGATGGCGCAGGATCAGTTTTGACAGCGGGATCTGTACCGGACAAACGCTGTCGCAGGCCGTGCACAGTGAACAGGCGTAAGGCAGGTCTTTAAAATCTTTATAGCCGCCGAGCAGCGGAGAGATCACCGCCCCGATAGGCCCTGGATAAATAGAGCCGTAGCCGTGCCCGCCAATATGGCGATACGCCGGGCAGGTGTTCATACAGGCTCCACAGCGGATGCAGCGCAGCACATCGCGAAACTCAGAACCCAGCACCTGCGAGCGACCGTTATCCACAATCACCAGGTGAAACTCTTCCGGCCCGTCGACGTTATCCGCCTCGCGCGGCCCGGTAAGCCAGGTGTTATAGCCCGTCAGACGAGCGCCCACCGCACTGCGTGCCAGCATAGTGATCAGCACGTCCACGTCGGCAAACGTCGGCGCGATGCGCTCCATGCCCATCACCGCAATGTGCGTTTTCGGTAACGTGGTACACATCCGCGCGTTACCTTCGTTGGTGACCAGACAAACCGAGCCGGTCTCCGCCACCGCGAAGTTACAGCCGGTAATGCCAATTTCAGCGCTGAGGAAATCCTCGCGGATCTTCTGGCGGATGAACAAGGTCATCGCTTCCGGCGTTTCCGGACCGTCATAGCCCATCTGCTCATGCAGCACGCGACGGATCTGATAGCGATCTTTATGGATAGCCGGGACCACCACATGCGAAGGCGGATCCTGATCTAACTGGAGAATATATTCGCCCAGATCGGTTTCGATCACCTGAATACCGGCATCCTGCAGCACGTGGTTAACGCCGATCTCTTCGGTCACCATCGACTTGGATTTCACCACCTTCTTCGCGTTTTTCGCTTTTGCGACCTGCAAAATGTAGCGGGTAGCCTCTTCCTTGGTCTTCGCGAAAAACACCTGACCGCCGTTTTCCGTCACTTTCTCGGAGAGTTGATACAGGTAGGCGTCGAGGTTACTCAGAACGTGGTCGCGGATCTGGCTGGCACGGTCGCGCCATTCTTCCCAGTGCCCTAACTCATCGACCATTTTTTGCCGGTTCGCGCCGATGCGCCCCTGCGCGTTAGCCACGGCTTTGCGCATAATCGGATCGTCAATTTGCTGGCGAATGCGCGTTTTAAACTCTACATCGCTGGTTTTTATCGACATCTCTTTCCCCTCAGCGGCTCATCAGCACTTCAGCAATATGCATTACTTTGACCGGCTGGCCTTCACGCTGCAGTCGGCCGCCAATGTTCAGCAGGCAGCTGACGTCGGCACCAATCAAATACTCCGGTTTCGCATCCATGAGATGCAGGACTTTCTCTTTCACCATCTCGCCGGATATTTCGGCCATTTTGACCGAGAAAGTGCCGCCGAATCCGCAGCAGGTGTCCTGATCGGCAAAGGTTAACAGCTCCAGACCGCGTACGTTTTTCAACAGCGTGAGCGGCTCTTCTCTCACGCCCAGCTTGCGAGTCAGGCTGCACGAAGGGTGATAAACCGCTCTGCCCTGCAGGCTGGCACCGACGTCCACGACGCCCAGTTTGTTGACAATAAAAGAGGTGAGATCCTGCATACGCGCGGCAACCTTTTCGGCGCGCAATGCCCATGCAGGTTCATCGGCCAGATACGTCGGGTAGCTTTTGACCGCATAGGTGCACGAACCTGCCGGAGAGATAATCGGATCGTCATTATCCTCCAGCGCAGCGATCATGTTTTTCATCCCCGGGATGGCTTCTTTGATATAGCCACTGTTAATGGCGGGCTGACCGCAGCACCCCTGCTTCTCGGGGAAATTAACGCGGCAGCCGAGCTTTTCCAGCAACAATACGGAATCACGTGCCATCCGTGATTTCAGCGCGTCACCAATACAGGTGACAAAGAAATTTACATTCACAATAAATACCCCATTGCTTCATTGCCTTTTAAAACCGGCGGCACATCGCCGCCCGGTAATAATTCAATAATAAAAACTGGCCATTAATAAAACGGTGATACCTGACCTTTACTGTTTTATTGTCTTTTCGTCAGGCCCAGTTTTTACGTTTACTGGTTTTACCAATGCCCGGGTTCATGCTGTTGGTCGGGTCATTTTCCTGATAAAACCGCGCCAGATTTTCAGGCGCTTTATAAAGGTGGCCAACATTATGTTCTGCCGGATATTGCGCCCCGCGTTGGCGCAACAGTTCGAGCATCTGTTCTTTTAACGCGTGCGCATCAACGCCTTTTTTAACGATATAATCCTGATGGAACACATGGCACATAAAGTGGCCATAATAAAGTTTATGCACCAGCTGACTGTCAATTTCAGCCGGCAGATGTTCATACCACTCGGTATCATTGCGGCGTAGCGCAATATCCAGCGCAAGAATATCCTCAACCTCATCAGAATGAACGGCCTGATAGCGAATGGCGGCTCCCGCTGCAGCAAAGCGGTGCAGAAACGCCTTGCTGCCCTCTTCCGGGGTACAGGCAAAGAAATCTCCGTCTGCCGTTTTAAAGTACTCGGTTAACCACGCCTGCGCTTCGCCGATGCCGTCCCCTGCCATTTTCAGCATCAGATGATGCTCGTAGTTGTCACGCCAGGTTTTCATGCGTGGCGGGAGATGGCTCGGGAAAAAATGACTGAATGTCTGCATTGCGCGGTCGGTAAAGTGCGGGCGGAAAATCTTCACCTTCTCCAGCATGGCCTCGGTGCGCCCCTTCAGATTAAAGAAAAACGGCATTTTGTCGGTGCCGAGTTTGTCGATCATCAGGAAGGTGTCTTTGCTGTATTTCTCTGCAACATCATAGATATCACGATGCATATACTCACCGGCGACCGGTAAGTGTGTAAACGTCGCCAGCATATGGCGGCGTATGTCCGTCAACACCGAGGTCTGATTGGTACCAATGTAGAACACCTGCTGATTCTTCTCAGCTTCAAAGGTGTCCAGACGCACGGCAAACACCGCCAGTTTCCCCGCGCAGCCTGAGGATTCGAACAGGCGATCCGGGTCGGCGTTGTAACGCGCCGGGGTGTCGGCATCAACGTCTCTGACGCGGGTCACGTAATCGTGGTCGTGCGCGTGACGCCCGTCATGACTGACGTCAGCACGCGCAATCGCGTTGTTATCCAGGCGGGCGAGGATCTGTTCCGGCGTCTCGCCCAGTTCGATACCCAGATGATTAACCAGTTGTAGCTGTCCCTGTTCATCCACGCGGGCAAACAGTGACATCTCGGTGTACGCCGGGCCACGCTGAACCAATGCACCGCCGGAGTTATTACAGATACCGCCAATCACCGACGCACCAATGCAGGAGGAGCCAATCACCGAATGCGGCTCGCGGCCAAACGGCTTCAGCGCCTTCTCCAGCGAATACAGCGTGGTACCCGGATACGCCAGCACCTGCTTGCCCTCATCCAGCACATGCAGACTGTCGAGGCGCAGCGTGCTGATGATAACGATGTCGCGATCGTAGCCCTTGCCGTTCGGCGTGGAACCTTCCGTCAGGCCGGTATTTGAGGCCTGCATCAGAATGATTTTATCGGCCTCCACGCAGGCCTTGAGTACCTGCCACAGTTCAAGCAGAGAGCCGGGGATCACCACCGCCAGCGCCTCGCCCTGACCCGAGCGGAAGCCCTTGCGATAACGCGCCGTTTTGGACGGATCGGTAAGGACGTAGGCGGGGCCAACCCGTTGGGTAAGTGCAGTCAAAAAGGATTTATTATCAGTGTTTTTCATGGAGGGCGGCTCTCCGCTCCTTATATCAGGGCAATCGAAAATGGCGATACATTCATTTGTATGACAAAACAAAATAATCCCCCAATCATTACTTACATGCAATACCCTGGTTTATTTCTTTCGGCCTCGCTCACATTTTTATATTGAAAACCACAATTATCAGAAATCAAAAAACCGTTTAAAACGACTTACCCGCCCGTCCCTATCATTATTACACAGACCATTATATAACTATTTATAGGTACCCATTTTGCGCCCAAAGATATTTACAGAGCATTATTCCTCAATTAAAAGCTTACAATAGTTACAAAACCATTAATCATAATTACTTTATCCACTGAAGCGATTCAGTTTGCATATTTTATTTATCCAGCCATGTAAGTTCCCCGCCATAAATACAAATAAGGTTTAATAAACCCATCAGGAATAGTAATGAACGAATATATTATGTTTGTTTTAGCCCTCTCTCCTTTGCTGCTTATGGTATTTTTAATACTAAAATTAAAAATACCGATTCATTATTCAGTCTTGATTACGCTGGCCTTTACCATCGCGCTGTCGGCGATATTCTGGGATATGCCGTTACAGAATTTGAAAGCCTCCGTGGGCTATGGTGCCCTCAAAGGGTTATGGCCGATTGTGATTGTGATCCTCGGTGCGATATTCAGTTATAACGTGATGCAGGCCACCAAAGCGCTGGATATTCTGCGCGATATTCTCGCCAGTATTAGTGAAGATAAACGCATCCAGGTACTGCTTATTTCGTGGTGTTTTGGCGGATTTCTTGAGGCCGCCGCTGGCTACGGCACCGCGGTTGCCATTCCTATTGGCATCCTGATCGCACTGGGATTCAATCCGCTCAAAGCGGCCATCGCCTCACTCGTCGCCAATACCGTGCCGACGGCATTCGGCGCGGTGGGTATTCCGGTTTCAATTCTCGCTGAACAGGTTAACCTGCCGGTTTTCACCCTCGGCGGAACCATTATTATGCAGCTGGCGCTGTTTAATATTCTGCTGCCGTTTGTGATTATTTGTATTATCGGCGGTGGCCTGAAGGCGATTCGCGGCGTGTTCTTCATCACACTAATTTGCGGTATTACCACGCTGGTGCCGCAGTATTTTGTCGCTATCCACCTTGGCGCAGAACTCCCTGCATTTGCCGGCAGCCTGGTCAGCCTGTTTGCCGTCGCCATTCTTGGTCGACTGCGCAACGGCAAAACCGCCCCCGAATGGCGCATTGAAACCAGCCATACCCGGGAAACCACACCGCGCTCGGCGAAGGTGCTGTTCCGGGTCGGCTCCATCTACCTGTTTATTTTTATCTTTATTCTGCTGTGCTCGCCGCTGTTCCCGGCGATAAAAGCGGCAGCATCACAGCTGGCTTCGGTGCTGCATTTCACCCTCGCCGACGGTAAAACGCTGGCGCTGAAAATCGAGTGGGTCACCACGCCGGGGATGCTGATCATCTTTGCGACCCTGATCGGCGGTTTTATCCAGGGGGCTTCGGCGCGCGGGATGCTGGAAGTGTTTGTCAAAACCATTTTCCAGTTGAAGAATTCGATCGTCGCCATTATGGCGATTGTTGCGCTGGCCACGGTGATGGATCTCAGCGGTATTATCGCCACGCTGGCTCAGTCGATTGTTGACCTGACCGGCGGCTCGTATGTCTTTCTCGCCCCGGTTATTGGCGCGCTGGGTACGTTTGTCACCGGCAGCGACACCAACTCGAATATTCTGTTTGGTAAACTGCAAACCATTGCTGCCAGCAAGTTGAATATTGACCCTAACTGGCTGGCGGCGGCCAACACCTCCGGCGCGACGGGCGGGAAAATGATCTCCCCGCAGAGCATCGCCATTGCGGTTTCCGCCACCAAAATGGAAGGCCAGGCGAACCAGATTATGTCTGGCACCATGAAATACTGCTGCGCCTACATCGTGATCCTCGGCTTAAAGGTCGGCCTCTTTTACTACTGGTTTATGGCGTAACGCATTGTCAACCCCAGCCATATTCTGGCAAGCGTGTTTGACAAGACAGTGAACAAAAAGGTTTACAGCCACCCGGTCAGGAGAACGCCGCGGCTGGCTTTACGATTTGTCGGCGCTGACTAAAATAGCGCCGATATTTCAAAGAGAGGATTGTTGTTATGTTGTTCTGGAAAAAGATGGTGAAGAAGTTCGACGCCTTTTCTGCGTTGATCCCACCACGCTACTTCCGCGTGTAATGCCTGGCACTTATGCCTGATGGCGCTTCGCTTATCAGGCCTACGTTTCACGCACATTTGTAGGCCGGATAAGGCGCAAGCGCCGCATCCGGCTGCTACAACAGAGTAAAACACTCACCCCTTTCTCTTACGCATTCCGCACGTTCTTAACACCACCACCCGTAAACGCAGCCACGCAAAGCGATAAACCAGCGGATGCTGAAACCGTAGCAATGTCAGAAACATAGCGCCTCCCGTTACCGGAACGTAGGCAGCAGGCCAAACACGTCCAGCACCACCGTCAGATAGACAACCGCCCCGCAGACGATCACCAGGTTAAGCACCGTGTTATTGCAGGGTGCAGTGTAGCTGGCCGTAGGGAAACGCTTACGCGCCGCTTTTACCAGGAACGGTGGCAGGATCACGCTCCAGATGGTGAAGGCCAGACCGGCATAGCCAATCGCATGAACAAAACCATTCGGGAAGAAAAAGCACACAGCAGCCGGTGGGAAGTAGGTTACCAGCGCAGTTTTCAGACGACCGACGCCATTATCCGGGAAGTGAAACAGGTCAGCGATATAGTCAAACAGGCCGAGGGTTGCCGCCAGCAGGGAACTGGCTACCGCAAAGTTGCCGAAGAAGGTCAGGATCAGATCCATATAGCGGCTGGTAAACAGCCCGCTGATGGCCTCGACAAACACGTCGATATTGCCGCCTTTAGCGATAATCGGCGGGAATTCCGAACGGCTGATGTTGCCCATCGTCACGCCCAGCCAGAAGACATACAGCAGCAGAGCAAACAGCGTACCGATGATTATCGAACGCGTAATATGCGGGATCCCACTCTTACCGTACAGTTTGACCAGGCTCGGCACGTTGCCATGAAAACCAAATGAGATAATACAGAACGGCAGCGTCATCAGGATATACGGCAGGTACTGCGACCCTGGGATCGCCACCGCGACGCTGTCGACCAGTTTCGCCACTTCAATATGGCCGACCAGCCCGGAGAATGTGGCAAAGAACGCGATAAACTTACCGATGATCAAAATAGTGGTGATGCGTCCGACCAGCAGCGAACTGTACCAGGCAATCGCCCCGACCAGCATACTGACAATCACCACCGAGACATTCGCCGGAAAGCGCACGCCGCTGTATTTGAACACAGTTTGCGCCATCACCGCCGATGACCCGGAGATATAGGCGTAGGTCAGAATATACAACACAAAGCCAAACGCGATACCGACCACGATATTCCACTTCTGGCCTAATAAATCCTGAGTAAAGGTATTAAAACTGGCACCTGCGCCGTAATGCAGGTTAACTTCAACCAGCATCAGGCCGGTTAATAACATCATGATGGCAACAAAAAGCAGAATGACAGAGGCGCCGGGAAACCATACGCCGGCCATCGCAATCGGCAGGGAAAACATTCCACCGCCCACGACGGTTGCGATAACCAACATGGTTCCGCTAATCAGTCCGGGGGTACTACTCTGTCGCTCAATGGCATTAATATCCATGATAAATGTTCCTGTAGACTATTCGTTATAATTACAGCTGTCATTTGTACATCATGCGGATAATAAAAATGTCGGAGTCAGGGTTTGCAATTTTTTCGTTATATTGCGGTAACGGGCACCGCAAAGGCTTCCTGTTCATGGAAAAGGAATACAAAAAAGCCCCATCACAAGATGGGGCCTGAATAACATTTAAATATAGTCAAAGCGTGCGGTAAAGAAGCGCAACTGCTTCGGCTCGTAAATAAACTTCAACCCGCGAATATCTTCTTTATGCTGGTAAAGTTTAATGATGCCGTCTGCCACTACATCCATATGCGCATAGGTATACACGCGGCGTGGAATAGTCAGGCGTACTGTTTCCAGTTTTGGTCTGTGGTGCTCACCGGTGGCATTATTACGGCCCGCAGAGATAATACCGCGCTCCATACTGCGCACGCCGGTCTCGACATAAATGCTGGCTGCCAGACTCTGCGCCGGGAACTCGTCCTGGGTCAGATGTTCGCAGAAGCGACGCGCATCGAGGAATACCGCGTGTCCGCCCACTGGCTCAACAATCGGCACACCGGCAGCTTTCAGCTTGTCGCCGAGGTAGCGAACTTGCTTCACGCGGTGCTCGATGTACTCATACTGCATGGCTTCGCGCAGGCCAATCGCCATCGCTTCCATGTCGCGTCCGGCCAGACCGCCGTAGGATGGCATGCCTTCATAGACCACCACTAACTCTTTGGCAGAAGAGAACATTTCGTCGTCGTTCATGCACAGGAAGCCGCCGATGTTCACCAGACAGTCTTTTTTACCACTCATGGTACAACCGTCGGCATAGCTGAACATTTCATGGACGATCGCGGCGATGCTCTTGTCCTCAAAACCCTGCTCTTGCTCTTTGATAAAGTAGGCGTTTTCTACGCAGCGGGTGGCATCGTAGAACACTTTAATGCCGTGAGCTTCCGTCAGTTCGCGCACCGCACGCATGTTAGCCATCGAGACCGGCTGCCCGCCCGCGAGGTTAACCGTCACCGCCAGGCAGATATACGCAATATTCGGTGATGCTGCCAACTTACTGATTTAGTGTATG
>NZ_SZXN01000001.1:24907-83702 GCF_005281195.1 Citrobacter sp. wls613 | reverse complement strand
CAGCAAACAGAAGCCATTCGATATAATTAGTGCAACTTATCAGGAAGGCTGGATTGCTTCATCAATACCCGGCGTCAGAGTACGCCAGGAAATGAATATCCAGCCCTCTTCCGGAGAAATAAACGCTGCCGAACTTGTTTCAGTTATGGAACTGAAAACACCGGTTGTACTTCCCCGGACATCACTAATTCAGAAATGGAGAGTTATCATGAAAAATATCGTATTAGCATCTTTGCTGGGCTTTGGTTTAATTTCATCGGCCTGGGCCACTGAAACCGTGAATATCCATGATCGCGTCAACAATGCACAGGCTCCTGCTCACCAGATGCAGTCTGCTGCGGCTCCTGTCGGGATCCAGGGGACTGCACCTCGTATGGCCGGTATGGACCAGCATGAACAGGCCATTATTGCTCATGAAACCATGACGAACGGGTCGGCGGATGCGCACCAGAAAATGGTGGAAAGTCATCAGAAGATGATGGGAAATAACACGGTATCCACGACCGTCCCGTCAACGTCTTACGCGGCGATGAATGAGCATGAAAGAGCAGCGGTTGCCCATGAATTCATGAATAACGGGCAATCCGGCCCACATCAGGCCATGGCCGAAGCGCACCGCCGCATGATCAATGCAGGCTGAATGCGACGGTAGTATCCGTGCTGTTACCTTTTCCCTGATAGATTTTCCTGAAACAACGTTGCTACATTTTTGCCCCCCGTCAGGGGGCTTTTTTGTCTGACTCAGCTACACTTAACCGGTACCTGTCTGAAAGGAATTATTATAGGGGTCTGACGCTCAGTGGAACGAAAACTCACGTTAAGCGATTGTGGCTGAGAAAAACCAAAGGATCCGGCGAGGATCCTTTGGTGTGCTGACATGACCAGTTTCTTTTGGGATATTTTTTCCCTGCATGAAGTCCTTTATGTCCTGATCATAATGCCATTAAAAATTCTATGCTATGGCTTCGCTATTTTAGACATTCCCTAACAGCTTTGTCTAAATCCGCCACATAAATTGGGGTAGGATGCCCAGATTTCATTTTCCATACAGTATATCCTCCCTTTGTTGCTTTGCCGCGCAGCTCTGTCTGCTTTCCTTCTGTGATTGACCTGCTCCCCGTTGATTAGTACACCCCGATGTTAGTAATGTCTTCATAAGCCACATGAGGACATCCCCATGAAGAAGCGTTTTTCCGACGAACAGATCATCAGTATTCTCCGCGAAGCCGAAGCTGGGGTACCCGCCCGTGAACTCTGCCGCAAGCATGCCATTTCCGATGCCACGTTTTACACCTGGCGTAAGAAGTATGGCGGTATGGAGGTGCCTGAAGTTAAGCGCCTGAAGTCGCTTGAGGAAGAGAACACCAGACTCAAGAAGCTGCTTGCCGAAGCCATGCTGGATAAAGAGGCGCTTCAGGTGGCTCTTGGGCGAAAGTACTGACGACAGACCAGAAGCGGGAAGCCGTGATGTTGATGTGTGATGCGACCGGTCTGTCGCAACGTCGTGCCTGCAGGCTTACAGGTTTATCCCTGTCGACCTGCCGCTATGAGGCTCACCGTCCGGCTGCTGATGCGCATTTATCAGGGCGCATCACTGAGCTGGCACTGGAGCGCAGGCGTTTTGGCTACCGTCGTATTTGGCAGTTGCTGCGCCGTGAAGGGCTTCATGTTAATCATAAGCGCGTGTACCGGCTTTATCACCTCAGTGGCCTGGGCGTAAAACGCAGAAGACGTCGTAAAGGGCTGGCAACAGAACGTCTGCCGCTGCTCCGTCCGGCGGCGCCCAATCTGACCTGGTCGATGGATTTCGTCATGGACGCACTTTCCACCGGTCGCAGGATCAAGTGTCTTACCTGCGTCGATGATTTCACAAAGGAATGCCTGACGGTCACTGTTGCCTTTGGGATTTCAGGCGTTCAGGTCACGCGTATTCTGGACAGCATTGCACTGTTTCGAGGCTATCCGGCGACGATAAGAACTGACCAGGGGCCGGAGTTCACTTGCCGTGCACTGGATCAATGGGCCTTTGAGCATGGTGTTGAGTTGCGCTTAATCCAGCCGGGCAAGCCAACGCAGAACGGATTTATTGAGAGCTTTAACGGACGATTTCGCGATGAATGTTTGAATGAGCACTGGTTCAGCGATATCGTTCATGCCAGGAAAATTATTAATGACTGGCGGCAGGATTATAACGAATGCCGCCCGCACTCCACGCTGAATTATCAGACACCGTCTGAATTTGCAGCGGGCTGGAGAAAGGGTCATTCTGAGAATGAAGATTCCGACGTTACTAACTGAGTGTTGTATCTAATCGTGGGGGCAGGTCAGCCTGACCGTACTGCTGAATTCAAATCAATGATTAGATTGCCATACCACTGCATCATCTCCCTCCTTCCCTCTAGATACTGAGCATGGTTATACGTTCCACGAATTGAGTTCTTATCGACGTGAGCCAGTTGTAGCTCGATCCAAGCTGAGTTAAATCCCTGCTCATGCAAAATAGTACTCATCGTGTGGCGGAATCCATGCCCCGTAACACGCCCGGCATAGCCGATACGCCTGACCAGCACAGTCAATGCCATATCACTCATCGGTTTCTTTGGATTATTACGTCCTGGGAACAGCAACGTTCCCGCTCCCGTCATGGGTTTAAGCTGATTAAGCAAGTCAATTACCTGGCTTGATAACGGAACCAGATGAGGGCGGCGCATTTTCATGCGCTCTGCTGGCACGTTCCAAACCTTCCGCTCAAAATCAAACTCCTGCCACTCCGCTTGCCTCAATTCCCCAGGCCTTACTCCAGTCAAAATAAGTAATTGCATCGCTATTTTAACAAGTACACTACCTGCGTAGGTGTTCAGAGTTTGAAGAAACTCTGGCAATTCATCCTGGGTCAAAAAAGCATAGTGCTCTTTCTCATGGGGAGCTACTGCGCTGGCTAGATCAGGAGCTGGATTGTACTCAGCCCTGCCAGTCACAACGGCATACTTCCAGACCTCTCCACAACGCTGGCGAACCTTACGGACCTTCTCAGTTGCTCCTCGAACTTCTATCTTTGAAAGAACAGCAAGCAACTCCATCGGTTTGATATCTTTGATTGGCCGGTGACCGATATAAGGGAACACATCCTTTTCAAAGGTTCTCAACATTTCTTCGCGGTAGGAGACAGACCAGCGGTCATAGCGACGCTGATACCACTCCCGCGTGATAGCCTCAAAAGAGTTTTCTGCATCTTGTTGACGACTAAGTTTCTCAATTTTCCGTTCAAGAGAAGGATCGTTGCCAGCCGCTAATGTCCTTTTTGCATCCTCACGCTTATTTCTGGCTTCAGCTAAAGAAACATCGGGGTAAACGCCAATAGCGAGCAGCTTCTCTTTACCTAGCGAACGGTATTTGAGACGCCAGTATCTTTTACCGTTGGGATTAACCAGCAGGTAAAGACCACCACCATCAGCGAGTTTGTAGGGCTTATCTTTAGGTTTTGCAGTTTCAACCTGACGAGCTGTCAGCTTCATTGGGGGTACCTCTCAGCAGGGGGTACAATTATACCCCCATCCATACCCCCACATTGAGCTTGACCCTGGGGGAGTACAATTGAGTTCAATAGACTAATAGAATGCTATAACTGCTGATTTATCAAGGGAAAATTGAGTTTGGTAGACTTCAGAAGACTTGAGTTTGGAGCGGGCGAAGGGAATCGAACCCTCGTATAGAGCTTGGGAAGCTCTCGTTCTACCATTGAACTACGCCCGCATTGAAGTGCGTAAGGGATTATAAACCTTACACACTTCCTGGCAAGGGGCTGTTCGACTGACTGGCGATTAATTCACCGTCAGCATTTTGGCTTGCTGCCCTGCGGCGGCAAATAGCGCTGCGGATCGATAGCCGTAGCGCGATAACGGATCTGGAAATGCAGGCGCACCGAAGCCGCATCAGAGCTGCCCATGGTGGCAATTTTCTGCCCGGCTTTCACTGTTTGCCCGTTGTTAACCAACAGCGTATCGTTATGGGCGTAGGCGGTAATGTAATCTTCGCCATGTTTTATCATCACGAGGTTGCCGTAGCCACGCAGCTGATTGCCGACATAGACCACCTTCCCGGCTCCAGCCGCATAAACAGGCGTGCCGCGCGCGGCAGAGATATCAATCCCCTTGTTGCCACCTTCAGCCGTGGAGTATGGCAATATCACCTTCCCACTCGCTGGCCACTGCCAACAGCGTTGCCCTACCGGTGGCCAGGATGACTGTGGCACAGAAGAAGACGGTCTGACTGCTGCCGTTTTGGTGGAGGATTTCGATTTAGATTTTGTTTTCGCCGATGCCGTGCTGGTTTTCGCGCCACCGCTGACCTTAAGCTTTTGCCCAACTTCTATGGTATAGGGGGGAGAAATGTTGTTCAGGCGCGCGATCTCTTTGACGCTGGTCCCTGTCGCACGTGAAATACCATACAGCGTGTCTCCCCGCTTAACGGTATAGGTAGAACCAGAACCGGAATCAGATGAGCTTGAACATCCCGCGACGATCAGGCTGCTCAGCAACATTATTGTGATAACAAAGCGTTTTCTCATCAGGCGTCCCGCACTCAAAACAATTCCTCGCAACATTTTAAGACGCTTTATCATAGCAGTCCGATGCCGGATGCCAAATCATATCGCGGCACGAATCGTCCGTTCAGGCATTTCACACCGACGGATAATCAATCGGCCACAATTAGGCATATAATAGTGATGCTCAAGATTAATGGTGGATGCGATGCGACAGGAACATGTCATTTTGTTGAATGAGCAGGACCAGCCCTGCGGAACACTGGAAAAGTATGCGGCGCATACCGCTACAACTCCCCTACACTCAGCCTTCTCCTGCTGGCTCTTTAACGACCAGGGCCAACTGTTGGTGACCCGGCGTTCGCTACACAAAAAAGCCTGGCCAGGCGTCTGGACTAACTCGGTCTGCGGCCATCCGCAGTCCGGTGAAACTACTGCAGACGCCATCATCCGTCGCGCTCGTTTCGAACTGGGTGTGGAGGTAGCCGAACTCACGCCCGTGTATCCTGATTTTCGTTACCGCGCTGCAGACCCCAGTGGGATTGTGGAAAACGAAGTTTGCCCGGTCTATGCCGCACGAGTTATCAGTGCGCGACGGCCAAACACGGATGAAGTAATGGATGAGCAGTGGAGTGAACTTGAGGATGTCTTACGTGCGCTGGATGCCACACCGTGGGCCTTCAGCCCGTGGATGGTAATGCAGGCCTCTAACGATAAAGCGCGCGAATTATTACGCGAGTTTGCTAACCGTAATTGATTGCCGGATGGCAACACGAAAGCGTTTTATCCGGCCTACAAATCATGCTTATCGTAGGCCGGAAAAGCGTGGCGCGATCCGGCATTTCACATCTTATTTAACCGGACGCATCGCCGGGAACAGGATCACGTCACGGATGGTATGGCTGTTGGTGAACAGCATAACCATACGGTCGATACCAATCCCCAGACCGGCTGTCGGCGGCAGACCGTGTTCCAGAGCGGTAACGTAGTCTTCGTCGTAGAACATCGCTTCGTCATCGCCCGCATCTTTGGCGTTAACCTGATCCTGGAAACGCTGCGCCTGATCTTCTGCATCGTTCAGCTCGCTGAAACCGTTACCGATTTCGCGTCCACCAATGAAGAATTCGAAGCGGTCAGTAATTTCCGGGTTGTCATCGTTACGACGAGCCAACGGAGAAACCTCTGCCGGGTACTCGGTAATGAAGGTCGGCTGAATCAGGTGCGCTTCCGCCACTTCTTCAAAGATCTCCGTCACGATACGACCCAGACCCCAGCTCTTCTCAACCTTGATGCCGATAGATTCAGCAATCGCTTTAGCAGAGTCGAAGTTGTCCAGATCCGCCATGTTGGTTTCCGGACGGTATTTCTGAATGGCTTCACGCATGGTCAGTTTTTCGAACGGTTTACCAAAGTCGAAGACTTCTTCGCCGTAAGGCACTTCGGTGGTTCCCAGAACGTCCTGCGCCAGCGTGCGGAACAGCGATTCGGTCAGTTCGATCAGGTCTTTGTAGTCCGCATAAGCCATATAGAGTTCCATCATGGTGAACTCTGGGTTATGACGAACGGAGATGCCTTCGTTACGGAAGTTACGGTTAATTTCGAACACACGTTCGAAGCCGCCAACCACCAGACGCTTGAGGTACAGTTCCGGCGCAATACGCAGGTACATGTCCAGATCCAGCGCGTTATGATGGGTGATGAACGGGCGTGCAGCGGCACCACCAGGGATCACCTGCATCATCGGGGTTTCCACTTCCATAAAGCCACGGCCAACCATGAACTGACGAATACCCGCCATGATCTGTGAGCGCACTTTAAAGGTGTTGCGAGATTCATCGTTAGAGATGAGATCCAGGTAGCGCTGACGGTAACGCGCTTCCTGATCCTGCAGGCCGTGGAATTTGTCCGGCAGCGGACGCAGCGCTTTAGTCAGCAGACGCAGCTCGGTGCAATGGATGGACAGCTCGCCGGTTTTAGTCTTAAACAACTTACCTTTCGCGCCGAGGATATCGCCCAGATCCCATTTTTTGAACTGCTCGTTGTAAATGCCTTCCGGCAGATCGTCACGCGCAACGTACAGCTGAATGCGGCCACCAACGTCCTGCAGCGTAACGAATGAGGCTTTCCCCATAATGCGGCGGGTCATCATACGACCGGCAACGGATACCTCAATGTTCAGCGCTTCCAGCTCTTCGTTTTCTTTCGCGTCGAAGTCAGCGTGCAGTTGGTCTGAGGTGTGATCGCGACGGAAATCGTTCGGGAACGGGATCCCCTGCTCGCGCAGGTTAGCCAGCTTCTCACGGCGCGTTTTCAGTTCATTGTTAAGGTCGGCTACCGCGTCAGCGCCCTGTGCGTGTTGTTCAGACATGTTGGTTCCTCATAACCCTGCTTTCAAACTTGCTTCGATAAATTGATCCAGGCTGCCATCCAGCACCGCCTGCGTGTTACGGGTTTCAACCCCGGTACGCAGATCTTTGATGCGGGAGTCATCCAGGACATAAGAACGAATCTGGCTACCCCAGCCGATGTCGGACTTGGTGTCTTCCATCGCCTGCTTCTCGGCATTCTTCTTCTGCATTTCCAGTTCATAAAGCTTCGCTTTCATCTGCTTCATGGCCTGGTCTTTGTTCTTGTGCTGGGAACGGTCGTTCTGGCACTGTGTCACAATCCCGGTCGGGATGTGGGTAATACGCACCGCAGATTCTGTACGGTTAACGTGCTGACCACCCGCACCTGAAGCGCGGTAAACATCGATGCGCAGGTCTGCCGGGTTGATTTCGATATCAATGTCATCGTCAACTTCCGGGTAGACAAATGCAGAGCTGAACGACGTATGGCGGCGACCGCCGGAGTCAAACGGACTCTTACGTACCAGGCGGTGTACGCCGGTTTCAGTACGCAGCCAGCCGTAAGCATATTCGCCAGCGATTCTGATGGTCACGGATTTAATACCCGCCACTTCACCTTCAGATTCTTCAATAATTTCAGTCTTAAAGCCGCGTGCTTCAGCCCAACGCAGATACATGCGCATCAGCATGCTGGCCCAGTCCTGCGCTTCGGTGCCGCCAGAACCGGCCTGAATATCGAGATAGCAATCTGCGCTGTCATATTCACCGGAGAACATACGACGGAACTCCAGCTGCGCCAGCTTTTCTTCCAGCGTATCGAGTTCGGCAACGGCTTCGTTAAAGGTTTCTTCGTCGTCGGCTTCTATAGCCAGTTCTAACAGGCCGGAGACATCTTCCAGGCCCTGGCTCATTTGGTCGAGCGTGTCGACAATGGCCTCAAGGGAAGAACGCTCTTTGCCCAGCGCCTGCGCGCGTTCGGGTTCGTTCCAGACATCCGGCTGTTCCAGCTCGGCGTTTACTTCTTCCAGACGCTCTTTCTTGGCATCATAGTCAAAGATACCCCCTAAGAACGTCAGAGCGTTCCGTGAGGTCCTGAATGCGGTTATTTACCGGATTAATTTCAAACATGGTCTGTTTTCTTTTATTGGACGAGTCAAAATGCGGTTATAAGAGCGGGATTGTAACCAATCCACGCTCTTTTTTATAGATATAGTGACGCTAAAGTGGCCAGATATTATCGATAATAATTTGCAATGAGCGGTTGCCGCGAAACTCGTTAATATCTAGCTTATAGGCCAGCGTGACTTCACGAACGCCGTTATCCGGCCAGATAGCGGTATCAACATTAAACGCAATACCGTCCAGCAGCGGTCCGCCGTCGACGGGCTCAACCATCACCTTCAGATGACGCTCGCCAACCAGACGCTGCTGAAGCAGGCGAAAGCGCCCGTCAAACAGCGGCTCCGGGAACATTTGCCCCCAAGGTCCTGCATCACGCAGCATTTGTGCGACGTCCATGGTCATCTCCGCCGCACTTAGCGGGCCATCGGAGACCACTTCGCCCTGCAGTAAGGCAGGATCGAGCCACTCGGTCACCAGCTCACCAAAACGCTGCTGGAAGCACTCAAACTGTGCTTCTTCCAGCGATAATCCTGCCGCCATGGCGTGGCCGCCGAACTTAAGGATCATGCCCGGGTAAAGGGTATCCAGTCGCTCCAGTGCATCTCGCATGTGCAGGCCCTGAATCGAGCGCCCCGACCCTTTAAGGGTGCCGTCTCCAGCTGGTGCGAAGGCGATCACCGGACGGTGAAAACGCTCTTTAATGCGTGACGCCAGGATCCCTACCACGCCCTGATGCCACTCGGGGTGATACATCGCCAGCCCGCCAGGCAGCGTCTCGCTGCTGCGCTCAAGCTTCTCGCACAGGGTCAGCGCTTCCGTCTGCATGCCCTGCTCTATCTCTTTCCGCGTCTGGTTGAGCGCGTCCAGTTCACTGGCAAGCACCCGCGCGTCGCCAATGTTGTCGCACAGCAACAGCGCCACGCCAACTGACATATCATCCAGGCGGCCTGCCGCATTCAGGCGTGGCCCCAGCGCAAAGCCTAAATCGCTGGCAGCCAATTTCTGCGGGTCGCGATTTGAAATCTCAAGCAGCGCTTTAATGCCAGGACGACATTTCCCTGCACGAATACGGCTCAAGCCTTGCCACGTCAGGATGCGGTTATTAGCGTCCAGCGGGACAACATCGGCCACCGTACCTAGCGCAACCAGATCAAGCAGATCTGCGAGGTTTGGCGGGGTGATACCTTGCTCATCAAACCAGCCCTTATCACGAAGAAAAGTACGCAGAGCCAGCATCAGATAAAAAGCCACGCCGACGCCCGCCAGTGATTTCGACGGGAACGTACAGTCGTGCAGGTTAGGATTAATAATCGCCACTGCGCCCGGCAGAGTATCGCCGGGCAGGTGGTGATCGGTAACCACTACCGGGATCCCCAGCGTTCTGGCATGTTCAACGCCGGCATGGGAAGAGATGCCGTTGTCGACGGTGACGATCAGCTGAGCGCCGCGGGCATGTGCCTGATCCACCACCTCCGGGCTCAAACCATAACCGTCTTCAAAACGGTTGGGCACCAGGTAGTCAATGTTGCTACATCCCAATGCTCGCATCGCCAGAATGCTCAGCGCCGTGCTGGTTGCGCCATCGGCGTCAAAATCCCCCACCACGATAATGCGGGTGCCTTCACGAAAAGCGTTATAGAGGATCTCCACCGCCTTTTCGACACCGCTCAATTGCTGCCACGGCAACATGCCTTTGACGCTACGCTCAAGCTCCTGCGCGCTACGCACACCGCGACTGGCGTACAAACGACGCAACAGCGGCGGCAGATCGGCAGGCAGGTCGCTAGTCTCGTCGGCTTCACGACGACGAAGTTGTATCTGTTGTTTCACGCGAATTATTTACCGCTGGTCTGTTTTTGGTGCGCGTCGAGGAACGCTTTCATCTCTTTCGGTCCCTGATAGCCAGGAACAACATAGCCATTGCTCAGAACGATCGCCGGCGTGCCGCTTACACCAAACTGCACACCCAGCGCGTAATGGTCAGCAATATCCACATTACAAGTTGCTGGCTTCACGCTTTTACCCGCCATGGCATCATCAAACGCTTTGTTTTTATCTGACGCACACCAGATGGATTTCATGTCCTGCTCGGCCTGGCTTTCCAGTCCCTGGCGAGGGAAGGCCAGATAACGCACGGTAATTCCCAGTGCGTTGTAGTCTTTCATCTCTTCATGCAGCTTGTGGCAATAGCCGCAGGTGATGTCGGTGAAAATGGTAATAACGTGTTTTTCCTGCGGCGCTTTATAGATGATCATCTCTTTTTCCAGCGCGTTCAGCTGCTTCATCAGCAGTTGATTGGTGACGTTAACCGGACTTGCACCGCTCACGTCATACATCGGTCCCTGAATAATGTGCTTGCCGTCTTCGGTGACGTACAACACGCCGCTGTTGGTCAGTACAGTTTTCATTCCCGCAATCGGAGCAGGTTGAATTTCTGTGCTTTGTACACCCAGCTTCGTTAATGACTGACGAATCGCCGCGTCGTCTGCCTGCACCATGCCTGAAAACGCCGTCGCCAGCAGGGTGAGCATCATAAAACTTTTTTTCATAACCTATCCTTTCCTGTCAGCACTCACGCACGCGGGTGATGCTGTTGATGTAATTGACGCAAGCGCTCCGTTGCGACATGGGTATAAATTTGTGTGGTAGAGAGATCGCTATGACCTAGCAGCATCTGCACCACGCGCAAATCAGCGCCATGGTTAAGCAAATGCGTGGCAAAAGCATGCCGCAGTACGTGCGGCGACAGCTTCTCGCTGTCGATTCCCGCTAACACAGCATAGTGTTTAATTCGATGCCAGAAGGTCTGGCGTGTCATCTGCTGCGCACGCTGGCTGGGAAACAGCACATCAATGGAGACGCCATTGAGCAACCATGGTCGTCCGTGCTCCAGATAGGTTTCCAGCCAATACACAGCCTCTTCACCCAACGGTACCAGCCGCTCTTTATTACCTTTACCAATGACCCGCACAACGCCCTGACGCAGGCTGACATCACTCATCGTCAGCCCCACCAGCTCAGAAACGCGCAAACCGGTGGCATATAAGACTTCGAGCATGGCTTTGTCTCGGAGTTCCAGCGGCTGGTCAATCAGCGGGGTCTGCAGCAGTCGCTCGACCTGCGCCTCACTGAGATCTTTTGGCAAACGCTGTGGTAGCTTAGGTGAAGCCAGCGAAGCGCTGGGATCATCATCGCGGAATTTCTCGCGATAGAGATGTTGAAAAAATCGCCGCATTGCACTTAACAAACGCGCGGAACTGGTGGCTTTATACCCCCCCTCCATTCGCTCGGCCAGCAGTGCTTGCAGGTCATCGCTCTGTACCGTCGTCAGAGAAACACCGCGATGGTGTAGCCATTCAACAAGCATGGTTAGATCGCGACGATACGCACTTAATGTGTTTTCCGCCAGATTGCGTTCCAGCCACAGGGCATCAAGAAATTGCTCGATGCGCGCCAGATCTTGTTCCACTCGCGCCCCTTATTTCATTCTCATTTTTGATGCATTATGCCTCATTGTGCCGTGATTGCGGCGATTCTGATACACTACGCGCAACGCTACAGCAGAATTGAGACGTTTAGTAATGAACATGGGTCTTTTTTACGGTTCCAGCACGTGCTACACCGAGATGGCAGCAGAGAAAATCCGCGATATTCTTGGTCCCGAGCTGGTGACATTACACAACCTCAAGGATGATTCTCCGACCTTAATGGAGCAGTACGACGTGCTCATTTTAGGTATCCCAACCTGGGATTTCGGCGAAATCCAGGAGGACTGGGAAGCCGTCTGGGATCAGTTGGATGACCTCAACCTGGAGGGCAAAATTGTTGCTCTCTACGGCATGGGCGATCAGTTGGGTTACGGTGAATGGTTCCTGGATGCGCTGGGAATGCTGCACGACAAGCTGGTCACGAAAGGGGTGAAGTTTGTCGGTTACTGGCCAACAGAAGGCTACGAATTTACCAGCGATAAACCTGTTATTGCCGATGGGCAACTGTTTGTCGGCCTTGCCCTGGATGAAACCAACCAGTACGATCTTAGCGATGAACGCATCCAGGCATGGTGTGAGCAAATTCTTGGCGAAATGGCCGAACACTGGTCCTGAGCGTCTGCTGACTGACGGTGAAGGTCTGTAACCTTACCGTCAGCGCTATTTCTGCATTGACGGTTGTAATATCAACCGACGCAAATCCCGCCATTCAGCATCATCCATGCTGTCCGCCGCCAGCCACAGATGCTGACGCTTTCCTGTACTTGACCGCAAACGCAACATCATGCCCGTTTTTATCATCCAGGGTGCGCTAACAATCGACCACTCTTGCCCTTGCCAACGCAGGCGGCCATCCATCAATAGTCTAATCTCTCCCTGACAAGCGTTGATACGGCGCTGACTGCGCACGCAATCGAACACCACCAGAGAGAGCAAAATCAACCATAAAGGGGTGTAACTCAGTGGCCATGGCATCAATAAAATAAGCACCGCCACTAGCCCATGAATGAGCAACGAAATCCACTGTGCGCGCCAGGAGACGCGTAAATCAGATTGCCACTGGACCACGTTCCCGATTCCGTGTCTGGATAAGCCGTACCATTTGCTCCAGCTGTGCATCAGCCGGCTTCCCGTGATTCATCAACCAGTTAAATAAATCGGGGTCATCACATTCCAGCAAACGGATAAAAATGCGCTTTTCGTCATCACTTAAGTTGTCATACTCATGTTCGAAAAACGGCATGATCGAAATGTCCAGCTCACGCATACCGCGACGGCATGCCCAATGAATACGTGCTTTGTTGTTAATATCCATGTTCTTCTTCCTGTCTCGCGAAAACGAAGTACCCGGCTATTGTAACGTGTTTTTCACGCTCTTTTACGGGAATATCAGTAAACGGAAGCACGATCGCTAAATAAAACCACATTAAGTCAAAGGGTTCATCAATTATGGATGTCTCCTCGCAAAGCTTAAAATATGGCACAAATAGGATGTTTAAACCGCTTGCAATGGGCCATAGCTCTTTTACCATTAGTCATTATTACTGCGTTAAGCAAATCAGGACATTATTATGGCTTTTACATCTTTTCCTCCTCGTCAGCCTTGTGCGTCAACACGTTTGCCTCTGACGCTGATGACGCTTGATGACTGGGCACTCGCGACCATTACCGGCACCGACAGTGAGAAGTATATTCAGGGCCAGGTTACTGCTGATGTCAGTCAGCTGACCGAACATCAGCATGTGCTGGCTGCCCACTGTGATGCCAAAGGCAAAATGTGGAGCAACCTGCGCCTCTTCCGCCTGGGTGAAGGCTTCGCGTGGCTTGAGCGCCGTAGCCTGCGCGATGCCCAGCTTACCGAACTGAAAAAATATGCCGTCTTCTCAAAAGTGGTGATTGCACCGGACGACGAACGCGTGCTGCTGGGCGTTGCAGGATTCCAGGCGCGTGCCGCGCTGGACAATCTCTTTAGCGAACTGCCAACCCGCGATAAGCAGGTGATTACCGAAGGCTCTTCCACGATATTGTGGTTTGAACACCCGGCCGAACGCTTCCTGCTGATTACCGATGCAGCCACGGCGGAAACGCTGGTAGAAAAACTGCGTGGTGAAGCGGAGTTGAACAACAGCCAACAGTGGCTGGCGCTGGATATCGAAGCCGGTATCGCAGTAATTGATACCGCCAACAGCGGGCAGTTCATTCCACAGGCTACCAACCTGCAGGCCTTGGGTGGGATCAGTTTCAAAAAAGGCTGCTATACCGGTCAGGAAATGGTCGCACGGGCGAAATTCCGCGGCGCTAACAAACGAGCGCTGTGGACACTGGCAGGTTCAGCCAGCCGGGTGCCGGAAGCGGGTGAAGACCTGGAACTGAAAATGGGAGAGAACTGGCGCCGAACCGGCACCGTACTTGCTGCAGTACAACTGGCGGACGGTCAGGTACTGGTGCAGGTGGTGATGAATAACGACATGGAAGCCGACAGCGTATTCCGCGTGCGCGACGACGCGAAAACGCTGCATATAGTACCGCTGCCGTATTCGCTGGAAGAGTAAATCGCCAGGTAGCGACTTCACCTTACCGGGTCGAGGGTTTTGTAGGCCCGGTAAGCGCAGCGCCACCGGGCAATGATGATTACGCCTGCCCCACGTACAGATAGATGGCCAGGAAATGGCACACGCTGCCACCCAGCACGAATCCATGCCAGATTGCATGGTTGTAAGGGATACGTTTGCAGACGTAGAAAATGACGCCCAGTGAATAGACCACGCCACCTACAGCCAGCAGCGTTACGCCCCCAGCAGCCAGTTTAACCGCCAGTTGATACACCACAATCAATGACAGCCAGCCCATGGTCAGATAGGTCACCAGCGACAAAATTTTAAAGCGGTGGGCAATGGTCAATTTGAACAGAATACCGAGCAGCGCCAGGCTCCAGATCACCACCATCAGGCCACGCGCCAACGGTGAGTCCAGCCCCACCAGCAGAAATGGCGTATAGGTTCCGGCAATCAGCAGATAAATAGCGCAATGGTCGAATTTCTTCAGCCAGAGTTTCGCTCGCTGATGGGGTATCGCGTGATACAGGGTTGAAGCCAGGAACAGCAAAATCATGCTGCCGCCGTACAGGCTATAGCTGGTAATGGCCATAGCACTGGCATTGGTATCTACTGCCTGAACCAGCAACAGCACCAGTCCGATAATCCCAAACACCAGCCCAATACCGTGGCTGATGCTGTTGGCGATTTCCTCTGCCAGAGAATACCCCTGCGCAATTAATGGCTTCTGAACCATAGCTTACTCCCAAAAAACGAACACTTTCGTGATTGCGCTTCTAGCGTAACTGAGAATGGTTCCAGTGAACACATGTTAGCTAAAATAAATATCAACCAATAAATAACATATAAAAATCAATTAGTTATATTTTATTTTTCAGCTAACAAGTGTATTCCTTAAATTAAACGCATTTAAAATCAATCACATAAAACTGCGTCTGATTTGGATAGATCTCTGTAATCACGCGTTTAAGCTCATCAAGGGTCATATTTTCCTGCTGAGCATGTTTTTCACTCAGCGTATCCAACGTCACGGTCGAGGTGCCTACCACTTCTATAGTGCAGAAGTAACCGTCATCTTCGAAGCGTCCAACCCGCAGAATGTCTCCGGTTTTGAAGTGGGACTCAGACTCATCGCGAATAGTGATAGTCTTGCGTCCGGCCAGAATGTCATCCTGGAAACGCTGAAAAAAAGTGATGTCATTTGGCTGCATGTTATTATTCCCTGTAGATGAAGTCTGATGAGTGAGTATTGCCATTGTGAGTATGTTCTCCCACGCCGCCATCGCCAGTCTCAACAATCTTGAGATGTTGGTCTACAACTATGTCATCAAGAACCGTGACAAAGTCATGTACATGACCATTCGCGAACTGGCTGATGCCGTAGGGGTTTCAACCACCACCGTTCTGCGCTTTTGCCGCAAACTTAACTGTGAGGGCTACTCTGAGTTTCGCGTACGCTTTAAATTATATTTAGAGCAGAATGAACCGCAACAGGCTAATTTCGGTGCCAGCGAAATAATCAGCTTCTTTAAGGGCGTGAATAACGACGAATTCGACACATTACTCGATCAGGCTGTTGATATTATATTGTCCTCCGAGCGTATTATATTCGTTGGCGCGGGAACATCCGGCGCCTTAGCTAAATATGGTGCGCGATTTTTCTCAAATGTCGGGAAATTCAGCAACCATATTGACGATCCCTATTTCCCGGTGACCAATGATATGGCCCGAAACGCGTTGGCAATTGTCCTATCCGTCTCCGGCGAAACCGAGGAGATCCTGCGTTTCGCCAGCCAGTTTAGCCTCCACAACTGCAAAGTGTTGTCGGTTACCAGCCACGAGCACTCACGCCTGGCGAAACTGGCCGACTTTAACCTCTCCTGGCATGTGCCGCAAACCCGCATTGCGGGGGTCTATGATATAACCACACAAATCCCCGTAATTTATATTCTGGAGTCACTGGGTCGCAAACTGGCGAAAAAATTGGCATAAAAAAACAAACTGTTTTTTTGATGTAACAAATCACATTAAGCCTATTTTGTTATATCGTGACATTTAACTTTCCTTTGTTAGACTCAAAATCAAATGGTATTAATTTGAGACTGAGCGCAAATGAAAAAACTGACTTTACCGAAAGATTTTTTATGGGGTGGCGCGGTTGCGGCGCATCAGGTTGAAGGCGGCTGGAACAAAGGCGGCAAAGGGCCAAGCATTTGTGACGTGCTGACCGGCGGCGCGCACGGTGTTCCACGCGAAATCACCCAGAGCGTCATTCCAGGCAAGTACTATCCAAACCACGAAGCCGTCGATTTTTACAGTCATTACAAAGAAGACATAAAGCTGTTTGCTGAAATGGGCTTCAAATGCTTCCGTACGTCTATTGCCTGGACCCGAATCTTCCCGCGAGGTGACGAAACTCAGCCAAATGAAGAAGGGCTGAAGTTTTACGACGACATGTTCGACGAGCTGCTCAAGTACAACATTGAGCCGGTTATTACCCTCTCCCACTTCGAAATGCCGCTACATCTGGTACAGCAGTACGGTAGCTGGACCAACCGCAAAGTGGTCGATTTCTTCGTTCGTTTTGCCGAAGTGGTCTTTGAGCGCTACAAGCACAAGGTCAAATATTGGATGACCTTTAATGAGATCAACAACCAGCGTAACTGGCGTGCGCCGCTGTTTGGCTATTGCTGTTCCGGCGTGGTGTACACCGAGCATGAGAACCCGGAAGAAACGCTGTATCAGGTGCTGCACCACCAGTTTGTTGCCAGCGCGCTGGCGGTGAAGGCGGCACGGCGCATTAATCCTGAAATGAAAGTCGGCTGCATGCTGGCGATGGTGCCGCTGTACCCCTTCTCCTGTAAACCCGAGGATATGATGTTTGCGCAGGAGTCGATGCGTGAACGCTACGTCTTCACCGACGTCCAGCTACGCGGTTATTACCCCTCTTATGTGCTGAACGAATGGGAGCGTCGTGAATTCAATATCAAAATGGAAGCAGGCGACAAACAGATCCTGCGTGAAGGCACCTGCGACTATCTCGGATTCAGCTACTACATGACCAACGCCGTAAAAGCGGAAGGTGGCAGCGGTGACGCGATTTCCGGCTTCGAAGGCAGCGTCCCCAACCCACACGTTAAAGCCTCCGACTGGGGCTGGCAGATAGATCCCGTCGGCCTGCGCTATGCCTTATGTGAGCTGTACGAACGCTATCAGAAGCCGCTGTTTATCGTTGAAAACGGCTTTGGTGCGTACGACAAAGTAGAAGAAGATGGCAGCATCAACGATGACTATCGCATCGACTATCTACGTGCCCACGTTGAAGAGATGATGAAAGCAGTAACGTACGATGGCGTAGATTTGATGGGCTACACACCGTGGGGCTGCATTGACTGCGTGTCGTTCACAACCGGTCAGTACAGTAAACGCTACGGCTTTATTTACGTGAACAAGCACGACGATGGCACCGGAGATATGTCGCGTTCACGCAAGAAAAGCTTCAACTGGTACAAAGAGGTGATCGCCAGCAACGGCGAAAATCTGTAATTTTTGCCGGATGGCGGCGTAAACGCCTTATCCGGCCTACACGTTAATTTCCCGTAGGCCGATAAGCGATGCGCCATCCGGCAATCAACGCGCTACTTCCCACCCGCCAGCTCCAGAAAACTGCCCGTTACGTAAGACGCCTTCTCACTCAGTAGCCAGGTGATAGCCTGCGCCACTTCTTCCGGTTGTCCGCCACGCTGCATCGGTAACATCGACTTTACGCGATCAACCCGTCCGGGCTCCCCACCAGACGCATGCATATCGGTGTAGATTAGGCCAGGACGCACGCCGTTCACACGGATACCCTGCGCCGCCACCTCCAGCGCTAACCCCGTCGTCAACGTATCTACCGCCCCTTTCGACGCTGCATAGTCGATATATTCGAATGGAGCGCCCAGCCTTGATGCTGCTGACGAGACGTTAACAATCGCCCCGCCCTTACCGCCATGCTTCAACGACATCCGCTTAACCGCTTCCCGACAACACAGGAAATAGCCGGTAACGTTGGTTGCCATTACGCGGTTGATGCGTTCGGCAGTAAAGTTTTCTACCGTGCTCTGCTCGAACAAAATCCCGGCATTGTTCACCAGCGCAGCCAGTGGTTCACCTTCTCGGTCGATCGCCTCAAACATTGCCACAACCTGGCTTTCATCGCTGATATCCGCCCGCAGGGCAAATGCTTTGCCGCCTGCTGACGCAATGTGATTCACCACCTCGGTTGCCGCACGAATATTGTGATGGAAGTTAACCGCAACGGTGTAACCCTCTTCTGCCAGCTGTAGCGCAGTTGCGCGCCCAATACCGCGACTTCCGCCAGTAACAAGTGCGATTCCCATGGATACCTCCAGATATGAAAAAGCCGGGAGGCGGCTTCGCCTTACCCGGCCTATACACTGCTTTACTACGCGGAAAAGTTACTGATATTCGCTCATCGGCACGCAGGAGCAGAACAGATTACGGTCACCGTAAACGTCATCAAGACGTTTCACCGTTGGCCAGTATTTATTTGCCACGCCAGCCGGGAACACCGCGATTTCACGGCTGTAACCGTGATTCCACTCCGCCACCAGCTCGTTCTGGGTGTGCGGCGCGTTAACCAGCGGGTTATCTTCCAGTGGCCACTCGCCTGCTTTCACACGATCGATCTCTGTGCGGATTGCCAGCATCGCATCAATAAAGCGATCTAATTCCACTTTACCTTCAGATTCCGTCGGCTCCACCATCAGCGTACCCGCTACCGGGAACGACATGGTTGGCGCATGGAAACCGTAGTCGATCAGGCGCTTGGCAATATCCAGCTCGCTGATGCCGGTCTCTTCTTTCAGTGGACGAATGTCGAGAATACACTCGTGCGCCACACGGCCATCGCGACCGGTATACAGAACCGGGTAGGCATCTTTCAGACGGCTGGCAATGTAGTTGGCATTAAGAATTGCCACCTGGCTTGCCTGCTTCAGACCTTCAGCGCCCATCATGCGGATGTACATCCAGCTGATTGGCAGAATGGAGGCGCTACCGAACGGTGCGGCAGATACCGCGCCCTGACGGGTGAGCATGCCTTCAATCTGTACCACACTGTGACCCGGCACAAACGGTGCGAGGTGCGATTTAACGCCGATCGGCCCCATACCCGGGCCGCCGCCGCCGTGCGGAATGCAGAAGGTTTTATGCAGGTTGAGGTGTGAAACATCCGCGCCGATAAAGCCTGGCGTGGTGATACCGACCTGAGCGTTCATGTTCGCGCCATCGAGGTAAACCTGGCCGCCAAACTGATGCACGACTTCGCATACTTCACGGATCGTTTCTTCGTACACGCCGTGGGTGGATGGATAGGTCACCATAATGCAGGACAGGTTTTCACCCGCCTGCGCCGCTTTTTCGCGCAGATCGCCAAGATCGATGTTGCCGTTTTTATCACAGGCCACCACGACCACCTGCATTCCCGCCATCTGGGCGGAAGCTGGGTTAGTACCGTGAGCAGAGGCCGGGATCAGGCAGATATCGCGATGACCTTCGTTACGGCTTTCGTGATAGTGACGAATCGCCAGCAGGCCCGCATATTCACCCTGTGCGCCGGAGTTCGGCTGCATGCAGACGGCGTCATAACCGGTCAGTTTTACCAGCCACTCAGAAAGCTGACCAATCATCTGCTGATACCCTTCCGCCTGCTCAGGTGGACAGAACGGGTGCAGTTCAGCAAATTCAGGCCAGGTGATAGGGATCATCTCAGCGGCCGCGTTCAGCTTCATGGTGCAGGAACCCAGTGGGATCATTGCCTGATTCAGCGCCAGATCTTTACGTTCCAGCGAGTGCATGTAGCGCATCATCTCGGTTTCGCTGTGGTAGCGATTGAACACCGGATGACTCAGGATCGCATCATCACGCAGCATGCTGTCCTGAATAGAACGGCTGTCGAGCGCCACGTCTTTATCCAGCGTATCGATGTTCAGGCCGTGGCTGTCGCCCAGCAGAACATTAAACAACTGCACCACATTTTCACGGGTGGTGGTTTCGTCGAGCGTAATGCCTACGGCGTTATGAATATCGCTGCGCAGGTTGATTTCTGCCGCTTCGGCACGCGCCAGCACGGCCGCTTTATCAGCGACTTCGACACACAGGGTGTCAAAGTAGTGCGCATGACGCAGCTTCAACCCTTTCTGTTGCAGACCCGCGGCCAGAATATCGGTCAGGCGGTGGATGCGGTTCGCAATGCGCCTCAGTCCGACTGGACCGTGGTAAACGGCATACAGGCTGGCGATGTTTGCCAGCAGTACCTGCGAGGTACAAATATTGGAGTTCGCTTTCTCACGGCGGATATGCTGCTCGCGAGTCTGCATCGCCATGCGCAGAGCGGTATTACCTGCGGCATCTTTGGAGACGCCGATAATACGGCCTGGCATGGAGCGTTTGAATTCGTCTTTGGCAGCAAAGAATGCCGCGTGCGGGCCGCCGTAACCCATCGGTACGCCAAAGCGCTGAGCGGAGCCGAAAACAATGTCCGCGCCCTGTTTGCCCGGCGCAGTCAGCAGAACCAGCGCCATAAAATCGGCCGCTACGCTGACCACCACTTTACGCGCTTTCAGTTCAGCAATCAGCGCGCTGTAGTCGTGAACTTCACCGGTAGTGCCCACTTGTTGCAGCAGCACCCCGAAGACATCCTGGTGATCCAGCGCTTTTGCTGCGTCGTCAACGATGACATCAAAGCCGAAGGTTTCCGCACGGGTACGGACAACATCCAGCGTTTGCGGATGAACATCAGACGCCACAAAGAAGCGGTTGGCGTTTTTCAGTTTACTGACGCGTTTTGCCATCGCCATGGCTTCGGCAGCCGCGGTGGCTTCATCCAGCAGAGAAGCGGAAGCCATATCCAGACCGGTCAGATCCAACGTCACCTGCTGGAAGTTAAGCAGTGCTTCCAGACGGCCCTGGGAGACTTCTGGTTGATACGGCGTATATGCGGTGTACCAACCCGGGTTTTCCAGCATATTACGCAGGATAACCGGCGGTAACTGCACGGCGGTATAACCCATGCCAATGTAGGACGTGAAGCGCTTGTTACGCCCGGCGATGGCTTTTAACTCTGCCAGCGCAGCGTATTCGGTCGCCGCCTCGCCCACCTGTGGCGGGGTTGCGAGCTGAATGTCTTTCGGCACAATCTGGCCGATCAGCGCGTTTAACGACTCGGCGCCAACCGCATTCAGCATTTCTTGCTGCTGCGCGGCGTCCGGTCCGATGTGGCGTTCAATGAAAGCGCCGCTGTTTTCAAGCTGGCTTAACGTCTGTGTCATGGGCGATGGTTCCTGAAACGTGCAGTGAATCGTGATTGTCTCTAACTCAATTGCCCGGTGGCGCTGACGCTTACCGGGCCTACATAAAACCGTAGGCCGGATAAACGCAGTGCCATCCGGCACAATCTTATTCGTCTTCCAGTAATGCCTCGTACGCAGTGGCATCCAGCAGTGATTCGATCTCGCTTTCGTCGCTGGCTTTGATCTTGAAGATCCAGCCGCCGGTATACGGCTCGCTGTTCACCAGTTCCGGGGAGTCGCTGAGCGCGTCATTCACCGCCACAATCTCACCGCCTACTGGCGCATAGATATCGGAAGCCGCTTTTACGGATTCCGCAACCGCGCAGTCGTCGCCCGCGCTAACAGTGGCACCCACTTCTGGCAGGTCAACGAACACCATGTCACCCAGCAGTTCCTGAGCATGTTCGGTGATCCCTACGGTGTAAGAGCCGTCTGCTTCTTTGCGCAGCCATTCGTGTTCTTTACTGTATTTCAGTTCTGCTGGTACGTTGCTCATCAATCAATCTCCAAAAAGGATGAATCACGCGACGGCTTTGCCGTTACGCACAAAAACAGGTTTAGTCACTTTTACCGGCATTTCACGGTTACGGATCTGCACGATTGCCGTCTCGCCAATACCCGCAGGTACGCGCGCCAGTGCAATGCTGTAGCCCAGCGTCGGAGAGAACGTACCACTGGTGATAATGCCTTCATGCGCATTGCCCGCCGCATCGGTGAAACGCACCGGCAGTTCATTACGCAGTACGCCTTTCTCGGTCATTACCAGGCCAACCAGCTGCTGGTGACCTTTTTCACGCTGCATTTCCAGTGCTTCGCGACCAATGAAGTCGCGGTCAGCCGGTTCCCACGCGATGGTCCAGCCCATGTTGGCGGCCAGCGGAGAAATACCCTCGTCCATTTCCTGGCTGTACAGGTTCATACCGGCTTCCAGACGCAGCGTATCGCGTGCGCCCAGACCACATGGCTGTACGCCTGCGTCGACCAGCGCACGCCAGAAATCCGCGGCTTTTTCATTAGGCAGGGCAATTTCATAGCCCGCTTCGCCGGTATAGCCAGTGGTGGCGATAAACAAATCACCCGCCTGCACGCCAAAGAACGGCTTCATGCCTTCTACCGCATGGCGCTGTTCTTCAGTAAACAGCGTGGCTGCTTTAGCCTGAGCATTCGGTCCCTGCACCGCAATCATCGACAAGTCATCACGAACGGTGATGTCGATAGCGTAAGGTTCAGCGTGTTGGGTTATCCAGGAGAGGTCTTTTTCGCGGGTGGCGGAGTTAACAACGAGGCGGAAGAAATCTTCAGTGAAGTAGTAGACGATCAGGTCATCAATCACACCGCCCGACGCATTGAGCATACCGGAGTAAAGGGCTTTACCGGTTTTCGTTAGCTTCGCGACGTCGTTTGCCAGCAGATAACGCAAGAACTCCCGGGTGCGACTGCCGCGCAGGTCGACGATGGTCATGTGCGACACATCAAACATACCGGCATCGGTGCGAACAGCGTGGTGCTCGTCGAGCTGAGAACCGTAATGCAGAGGCATCATCCAGCCATGGAAATCAACCATGCGCGCGCCGCATAGCGTGTGTTGTTCGTACAAAGGAGTCTGTTGAGCCATCTTTTCCTCGTTGAATAAGCGGGGCTATCAACTCTTTCGCGGTGAAATGTTCACCACGAAACCCAGCACCGCAGCCGCTCCGGGGGCTGCGACGCAAACGTTCTCTTTGTCTTGAACTTACCACTGAAACAGACGCTAAACCATAAGGCAAAATTAACCATCACATTAGCTTATGGCTAAAAATGCCCAGATCGACGACAGAATAAAAAACCAATTAACCGCCATAAAATCAGAGCAACAGATAGATAAAACGAAACAAATCGTCATCAATCCATATTAAATGTGGAAAAAATGTCAAAAATGGCGTTATGAGAAAACAGTAATATTAAAAAAACTAATGCGAAAAGAAGCGTGAAATTAGATTATTTCAAATGAGAGAAGCATCCCGGCGCGCAGGCCGGGAGAGGAAAGTGTGACGGGTCTCAAACTCTTAAAATTGTCCTGACGGACGTTAGCGCAACCACTCAGGAAGATCGTTTAATCCCATCGCCTGACGGATGAGTTGTGGTTTTACGCCTGGCAGGGTATCGGCCAGTTTCAGACCAATATCACGCAGCAGTTTCTTCGCTGGGTTCGCGCCAGCAAACAGTTCACGGAACCCCTGCATACCGGCCAGCATCACCGCTGCACTGTGCTTACGGCTACGCTCGTAGCGACGCAGATAGAGGTACTGACCGATGTCTTTCCCCTGGCGTTGCAGACGTTTTAGCTCATCAATCAGCTCCGCAGCATCCATAAAACCGAGGTTAACCCCCTGTCCTGCCAGCGGATGGATGGTATGTGCCGCATCACCGACCAGCGCCAGGCGGTGCGCGGCAAACTGGCGGGCATAGCGCCCCGTTAGCGGAAACACCTGACGTTCACTCTCAACGCGACATAGTCCCAGCCGATTATCAAAGGCGATATTCAGCGCCTGATTAAACGCGTCAACACTTGCCAGTTGCATGCGCTCTGCTTCCTGCGGCGAGAGTGACCAGACGATAGAGCACAAATGCGGATCGCTGAGCGGTAAGAACGCCAGAATGCCTTCGCCATGGAACGCCTGGCGGGCAACTGCACCGTGCGCGTCCTCGGTACGAATGGTTGCCACCAGCGCATGATGGCGATAATCCCAGAAGGTCAGCGGGATATCCGCTTTGTTACGCAACCAAGAGTTTGCGCCGTCCGCGCCAATGACCAGGCGCGCAGTCAGCATCGAGCCATCCTTCAGGGTCAGAAAAGCTTCGTTCTCCCCCCAGGCCACTTGCTGAAGTTCTGCCGGAGCCATTAGCGTAATATCCGCCGACTGCTGCGCCTTTTGCCACAGCGCGTAGTGGACCACCGAATTTTCAACGATATGTCCTAAATGGCTATAGCCCATGCTTTGGTCATCAAATTCGATGCGCCCAAAGCTGTCTTTGTCCCAGACTTCCATCCCGTGGTAACAGCAAGCCCGACGGGCGACAATGTCTGACCATACGCCAAGACGGGTCAGTAGTTTTTCGCTGGCGGCGTTAATGGCCGACACGCGAAGCTGAGGAGGTGCATCCGCCGCCAGAGGCTGCGGAACATGTTGTTCTAATACGGCAACGCGTAACCCGCTGCCCTGCAAGCCGCAGGCAACCGCCAGTCCCACCATGCCGCCACCAACAATTGCTACATCAACACTTTGCACTGTTTGCTCCTGAAAACGGGACTATCAAATACCGTAGGCCGGATCAGGCGAAGCCGCCATCCGGCATGATTGCCATTGCATTTTCCTGATGGCGCTACGCTTATCAGGCCTACTGGCTATATTTATCGCGCGACCCAGCCCAGGGTCCGCTCCGCCAACGCATCGCGGGCTGGCGTCAATAATTCCATCGCCATAAGACCCACGTTACGTCCAACAACCAGCGGTGCCCAGCGATTGGCAAACAGATACACCAGGCTGTTGGTCACGCCAATCGTTGTTTCGCGATCGGTCTCACGACGCTGCTGATAGCGCGACAGCACCGCATAATCACCCACGTCTTCGGCTGCAAACTGTGCCTGCGTCAACGTTTCGGCAAGGCTCATGACATCGCGCAGGCCGAGATTAAAACCTTGGCCGGCAATAGGATGCAGGGTCTGCGCCGCATTGCCCACCAGCACGGTGCGATGGCTAATCGCCTTCACCGCGGTGGTTAAAGACAGCGGATAGGCGCTACGTTGACCGGCTTGCGTAATGCGCCCAAGCCGCCAGCCAAACGTCGTTTGCAGTTCGCGACAAAACTGTTCGTCAGACCAGGCCATGATCTCATCTCGCTTTTCCAGCGGATGACACCACACCAACGAGCAGCGCCCTTCTGACATCGGTAACATGGCCAGCGGGCCATGCTGCGTGAAACGTTCAAACGCTCGTCCGTTATGCGGGACGGAGGTGGTAACGTTGGCAATCACCGCCAGTTGTTCGTAAGGCTGCTGCTGCCAGTCAACGCCGCAGGCGGTCGCCAGCGCAGAGCGTGTGCCGTCAGCGGCTACCAGTACACGACCGGTAATCACCTCGCCATTCTCCAGCGTGACCTCAACGTGCTGCTGGGTGCGCGACACGCTGGCCACCCGGTCAGGGCAATGTAGCGTGACGCCGCGCGCTTTGCGCAACAGCGCAAACAGACGCAGCCCGACGTCATGCAGTTCCACCACCTGACCCAGCGCAGGAATACGGTATTCCTGTGCATCAAGCGTCACACACCCGGCATGTCCACGGTCGCTGACGTGCACCGTTTTGATCGGGGTTGCGCAATCGGCAATGGCCTGCCAGACGCCAATTCGCGCCAGCTGCTGGCAGGTGCCTGCGGCCAACGCAATCGCCCGAGCGTCAAATCCCGGATGGCGGTCAGTATCCGGCTCGCTCGCTTCAATAAGATGGACCGGCAGCGTCCCATGACTCAGCTCTGAAATAGCCAGCGCCAGAGTCGCTCCAACCATACCACCACCGACAATAATCACGCTCATTTCAGTCGCGCCGCAGCCATCAGGGCTTCAATATCATCCGCCTTTTTCACTACGCTGGCGGTGAGGTTTTCATTACCGTCTTCGGTAATCAGGATGTCATCTTCAATACGAATGCCAATTCCGCGATAAGCCGGTGGTACGTCGGCGTCCGGCGCGATATACAGTCCTGGCTCGACGGTAAGCACCATCCCCGGTTCGAGGATACGCGAGCGATCCTGGCCATAAACGCCAACGTCGTGGACATCCAGCCCCAGCCAATGGCTCAGGCCATGCATAAAGAAAGGACGCTGCGCGTTGTCGGCAATCAGTTGATCGACATCGCCGTGCAGAATACCCAGTTTAACCAGACCGGTAATCATGATGCGCACCACCTCTCCCGTCACCTCCTGGATGGACGTCCCCGGACGATACAAACGCAGGCTGGTTTCCAGTGACTCCAGCACGATGTCATAGATCTCGCGCTGGGCGGGAGTGAACTTCCCGTTAACCGGGAAGGTGCGGGTAATGTCGCCAGCGTAACCTTTGTATTCGCATCCGGCGTCAATCAGAACCAAATCGCCATCGCGCATTTCACTTTCGTTTTCGGTGTAATGCAGGATGCAGCCGTTTACACCGCTGCCGACAATGGTGTTATAGGAAGGATAACGCGCACCATGACGGGTAAACTCATGATGGATCTCCCCTTCCAGCTGATACTCGAACATTCCCGGACGACATTTTTCCATCGCGCGGGTATGCGCCAGCGCGCTGATTTCACCGGCGCGACGCATGATTGCTATCTCTTCCGGCGATTTGAACAGGCGCATCTCGTGCACCATCGGACGCCAGTCGATAATCGCCGCAGGGGCTTTCATATTTTGTCTGGCGCCTTTGCGCAGCTTATCCATCGCCGTAAACACAATCTCATCCGCCCAGGCATATTCGCCCTGGGCGTGGTACACCGTGTCCAGACCGTTAAGCAACTGATGCAGCTGTTGGTTGATTTCGCTGAACGCTAACGCCCGATCAACACCCAGTTTCTCGGGGGCAGCATCTTGTCCCAGACGGCGACCAAACCAGATCTCCGCCGTCAGGTCACGTACCCGGTTGAACAAAACGCTATGGTTATGAGTGTCATTACTTTTAATCAGCACCAGCACGGCTTCAGGTTCGTTAAAACCGGTGAAGTACCAAAAGTCGCTGCTCTGGCGGTACGGATATTCACTGTCCGCACTGCGCGTCGCTTCTGGGGCCGCGAAAATCAGCGCAGCGCTGCCTGGCTGCATGTGCGCCAGTAATGCCTGGCGACGGCGTAAGTATTCTTGCTGAGTCATAACACTCTCCCTGGCGTTCTCGTTACTTAGTGCAGTGTCGGTTTACGTACTTCCGGCGCGGTCGGTTGCTGACGCGTAAACGTGTCATGGCACAACAGCGCAGCAACACGCACGTACTCGATGATCTCTTCAAGCGACATTTCCAGCTCTTCCTGATCTTCGTCTTCGTCATATCCCAACTGGGCGATATTGCGCAGGTCGTCAATCGCTTCGCCGGTTTCGCCGGTCACTTTGTCGAGCTTGGGCTGCGTAACCCCGAGGCCCAGCAAAAAGTGATTGACCCAGCCCGCCAGCGCGTCGGCACGATCGAACACGCTGACGCCGTCGCCTTCAGGCAGATAAAGCTGAAAAAGGAAGCCGTCGTCTTCCAGGGCGTCGCTGGTCGCCGCGTGCATTTTGATCAGTGCCTGAGCCAGCTCATGGCCAAAGGCCAAACCTTCGTTGGTCAGGTCGTGCAACAGCGGCTGCCATGAGCTGTCGTTGTTGCCGCCGCAAATCATCCCGCTGATCAAACCGTGCATTTCGGCCGGGGTTAATCCAGCCCCTTGTTGGTTCAAAAACTGGCTAACATCGGTGTAACCAGGCATTTCGTTCTGTATGGACATAAGCATTCGTCATCAAAGGGAGGATATTCATGTTATGCTACCACTTTGGGCCCTGGTGGACCAGAAAAGGGCTTGTATGTTCATACCAGGGTAGCTATAGTGTCGCCCCTTCGCGGACCCAAGGTCTGGAGACGAAGGCAGCGCAGTCAATCAGCAGGAAGGTGGCATGTCTGCACAACCCGTCGATATCCAAATTTTTGGCCGTTCACTGCGAGTGAATTGCCCGCCTGAACAACAAGATGCGTTGAATCAGGCTGCGGACGATCTGAATCAGCGATTGCAAGATCTGAAAGTTCGCACTAGAGTCACAAATACTGAGCAGCTGGTTTTCATCGCCGCGTTGAACATCAGCTATGAATTAACTCAGGAAAAAGCGAAGACGCGTGACTACGCGGCGAGCATGGAACAACGTATTCGGATGCTACAACAAACCATTGAACAGGCGTTGCTTGATCAGGGTCGCATAACCGAAAAAACGGGCCAAAACTTTGAATAACACTTTTCGGTTTACTGTGGTAGAGTGACCGTGAAGACAAAATTTCTCTGAGATGTTTGCAAGCGGGCCAGTCCCCTGAGCCGATATTTCATACCACAAGAATGTGGCGCTCCACGGTTGGTGAGCATGCTCGGTTCGTCCGAGAAGCCTTAAAACTGTGACGACACATTCACCTTGAACCAAGGGTTCAAGGGTTACAGCCTGCGGCGGCATCTCGGAGATTCCCTTCTACCTGGCAACAGCCATGACACTACTTTCTGAACTTCCTTTATCCCGGCAAGAAATTCGTCAACTGATTCGGCAACGTCGCCGTGCGCTAACGCCTGAGCAACAACGCCATTTCGGTCAGCAGGCCGCGAGCAGAATGCTGAGCTTCCCCCCTGTTGTACTCGCCCACACCGTGGCGGTATTTCTCTCTTTTGATGGCGAACTTGATACTCAACCGCTGATCGAACAACTGTGGCGTGCGGGCAAGCGTGTCTATCTCCCGGTTCTACATCCGTTTAGCCGCGGTAATTTACTGTTTCTGCACTATCATCCGCACAGTGATCTGGTAACTAACCGACTCAAAATCCAGGAGCCGCGACTCGATGTGCGCGACGTTTTGCCGTTATCAAAGCTGGATGTATTGATTACGCCGCTCGTGGCGTTTGATGAAGACGGACAGCGCTTAGGCATGGGCGGTGGTTTTTACGATCGCACGTTACAAAACTGGCAGCAGCATCAGATCCAGCCGGTGGGCTACGCACATGATTGCCAGCGAGTGGAGAAGTTACCGGTCGAAGAGTGGGATATTCCGCTGCCCGCGGTGGTAACACCGTCAAAAGTATGGGAATGGTAGCCTTGAATTGCCAGATGGCGCTACGCTTATCAGACCTACGAATCATCTCGTAGGTCGGTTAAGACGCAGTCGCCACCCGGCACGATGTACCAATAATTAGTACAGCATACGTGCGCGAATCGTTCCCGGAATGGCTTTCATCGCCAGCAGCGCTTTCTCCGCCACATCCTCATCTGCCTCGATATCAATAACCACATACCCCACCTGCGCGGAAGTTTGCAGATACTGCGCGGCAATGTTAACGCCCTGCTCGGCAAAGATTTGGTTCAGCGCGGTCAGCACGCCTGGTCGGTTTTCGTGAATGTGCATCAGACGACGACCACCGTGCAGCGGCAGCGACACTTCCGGAAAGTTAACCGCCGACAGCGTAGAGCCGTTATCAGAATACTTCGTCAGCTTACCTGCCACTTCCAGACCAATGTTTTCCTGCGCTTCCAGCGTTGAACCGCCGATGTGCGGCGTCAGGATCACGTTGTCAAAATCACACAGCGGAGATGTAAACGGATCGCTGTTGCTCGCCGGCTCCGTCGGGAAGACGTCGATTGCTGCGCCGGCCAGATGCTTAGTGGCTAACGCATCGCACAGCGCAGGAATATCAACAACCGTGCCGCGCGCGGCGTTGATCAGCAGCGCACCCGGCTTCATCAGGGCAATCTCTTGTGCGCCCATCATATTCTTGGTGGAGGCATTTTCCGGCACGTGAAGGCTGACCACATCGCTCATATTGAGCAGGTCGGAAAGATGCTGTACCTGGGTGGCGTTACCCAGCGGGAGTTTGTTTTCAATATCATAGAAATAGACGTGCATCCCCAGCGATTCCGCCAGAATGCCCAACTGGGTACCAATGTGGCCGTAACCAATAATCCCCAGTTTTTTGCCACGCGCTTCAAAAGAGCCGGTAGCCAATTTGTTCCACACGCCACGGTGCGCCTTAGCGTTCGCTTCCGGCACGCCGCGCAGCAGCAGCAACAGTTCGCCAATTACCAGTTCGGCAACGGAGCGGGTGTTAGAGAATGGTGCGTTAAACACGGGGATCCCGCGTTTTGCCGCCGCACCCAGATCAACCTGATTGGTGCCAATACAGAAGCAGCCAATCGCGACCAGTTTCTCTGCGGCGTCAATCACATCTTCAGTCAGATGAGTACGGGATCGCAGGCCAATAAAATGGGCATCACGGATGGACTCTTTCAGCTGTTCAGTGTCCAGAGCGCCTTTGTGAAACTCGATGTTGGTGTAACCTGCCGCACGAAGGCTTTCCAGTGCTTTTTGATGCACACCTTCAACCAGCAGAAACTTAATCTTTTCTTTCTCCAGTGATACCTTTGCCATTTCCCCGACCCTGTCTTTTTTTAGTTCAATCTGATGTGTTGTGTGTGGGATTTTCATCCGCCTCTTCAACATATCAAAAAAAAATATTGCGGCAATATGAACGTTTGCGTCGTCGTGCTGAAGAAGTGTCATTCAGCGGGAAATGTCAGAGTAAAATTCTGGTGATAACTTTTTCTTTGGAGGGATCGGCAGGACAATATTGTAAACGTGACACAAGTCACCAAATTTGCCCTGCCAAAATTTTTTTAACGACAGAAGATCCCGGTCGTCAGATCATTTTACGATAGTTTTCACGCCATCTGCTGTGCCGATCAGCGCAACGTCCGCCCCACGGTTGGCAAACAGACCCACGGTCACAACGCCCGGGATTGCGTTGATGGCGTTTTCCATCGCCACAGCGTCAAGGATCTCCAGACCGTGCACGTCAAGGATGACGTTGCCGTTATCAGTAACCACACCCTGACGGTATTCAGGACGACCGCCCAGCTTCACCAACTGACGAGCAACCGCACTACGCGCCATCGGGATCACTTCTACCGGCAGCGGGAAGTTACCCAGAATATCGACTTCTTTGGACGCGTCGGCGATGCAGATAAATTTCTTCGCGACGGAGGCAATGATCTTTTCGCGGGTCAGCGCTGCGCCGCCGCCTTTGATCATTTGCATGTGACCGTTGATTTCGTCCGCGCCATCAACGTACACGCCAAGGCTGTCCACTTCGTTAAGATCGAACACGTGGATACCGAGGCTTTTGAGTTTTTCAGTGGAAGCGTCCGAACTGGACACTGCGCCTTCAATCTGACCTTTCATGGTGCCCAGCGCATCAATAAAGTGTGCGGCTGTTGAACCGGTACCTACGCCCACAATGGTGCCGGGCTGTACATACTGAAGTGCCGCCCATCCTACTGCTTTTTTCAGTTCATCCTGCGTCATGATCGTTTCGCCTGTGGTGTGAATGTGGTGTGGAAATTCACGCGCATTATAGAACATTGCGTAGAAAAATGTCCCCACACCCGCTCGCAGACGGCGGATTTCGTCTGTACCCAACCTAAAATTGTGTCATAGTGCAGAACACGCAAAAATATCAGGAGTACGTCAGAGCAATGAAACGTCCGGACTACAGAACACTACAAGCACTGGATGCGGTTATTCGTGAACGGGGATTTGAGCGCGCTGCGCAAAAGCTATGCATCACACAATCCGCGGTTTCACAACGCATAAAACAGCTTGAGAATATGTTCGGACAACCGCTGCTGGTGCGTACCGTACCGCCTCGCCCAACCGAGCAAGGGCAAAAGTTGCTGGCACTGTTGCGTCAGGTTGAACTGCTGGAAGACGAGTGGCTGGGAGATGAACAAACCGGCTCGACGCCGCTGCTGCTCTCCCTGGCCGTCAACGCCGACAGTCTGGCCACCTGGCTACTCCCGGCGCTGGCCCCTGTGCTGGCAAACTCACCGATTCGTCTGAACCTGCAGGTTGAAGATGAAACACGCACTCAGGAACGCCTGCGCCGCGGTGAAGTGGTGGGCGCGGTGAGTATTCAACATCAGGCGCTACCAAGCTGTCTGGTGGATAAACTCGGCGCGCTGGACTACCTGTTTGTCGGCTCAAAACCTTTTGCCGAGCGCTACTTTCCGAATGGCGTCACCCGTTCTGCCCTGCTAAAAGCGCCGGCGGTTGCGTTTGACCATCTCGACGACATGCATCAGGCTTTTCTGCAACAAAACTTCGATCTGCCACCGGGCAGCGTGCCGTGCCACATCGTTAACTCGTCGGAAGCCTTTGTGCAGCTGGCGCGCCAGGGGACAACCTGCTGCATGATCCCACACCTGCAGATCGAGAAAGAGCTGGAAAGCGGCGAGCTTATCGACTTAACGCCAGGCCTGTTCCAGCGTCGGATGCTCTATTGGCATCGCTTTGCACCGGAAAGCCGCATGATGCGCAACGTCACCGATGCGCTGCTAGCCTACGGACACAATGTGCTGCGTCAGGATTAAAGCATTTATTGCCCCTGAGTGCCGGATGGCGGCGTAACGCCTTATCCGGCCTACAACCTTATACTCTCTTTTCATGCTATTCCCGCCACGTCTTTGAAATCCATCACAAAATAAAACACGCCACGCGGCAAAAAACGACGTCTTATTGGCTATTTTTTGCTGGCGACAAGCCAGCTGAAAAAGCTCACCGTATTCGCAAAGATTCAACTTATTGCGTAATACGGAGCAAAAAATGGCCAATATGCAGGCGTGGCAAACGCTCGCCAACAAAGAACTCAGCCGACGGGAAAAAACCGTCGACTCGCTGGTAAAACAGACGGCAGAAGGGATTGCCATTAAGCCGCTGTACACCGAGGCTGATCTCGACAACCTGGAAGTGACGGGCACCCTCCCCGGCCTGGCGCCTTACGTTCGTGGCCCACGCGCCACCATGTATACCGCGCAGCCGTGGACTATTCGCCAGTACGCCGGGTTCTCTACCGCCAAAGAATCTAACGCGTTTTATCGCCGTAATCTCGCCGCCGGACAAAAAGGGCTTTCCGTCGCCTTTGACCTCGCCACTCATCGCGGCTACGACTCAGATAACCCGCGCGTGGCAGGCGACGTCGGCAAAGCGGGCGTGGCTATAGATACCGTCGAAGATATGAAGGTACTGTTCGACCAGATCCCACTGGATAAGATGTCGGTATCCATGACCATGAACGGCGCGGTACTCCCGGTGATGGCGTTTTATATCGTGGCAGCGCAGGAGCAAGGCGTCGCGCCAGAGCTGCTCACTGGCACGATACAAAACGATATTCTGAAAGAGTACCTATGCCGCAACACCTATATTTACCCGCCCAAGCCCTCTATGCGCATTATCGCTGACATCATTGCCTGGTGTTCTGACAATATGCCGCGCTTTAATACCATCAGCATCAGCGGATATCACGTGGGTGAAGCGGGTGCCAACTGCGTGCAGCAGGTGGCGTTTACCCTGGCCGACGGGATTGAGTACATCAAAGCCGCGCTGTCCGCCGGACTGAAAATTGATGATTTCGCCCCACGACTGTCATTCTTCTTCGGCATTGGCATGGATCTGTTTATGAATGTCGCCATGCTGCGCGCCGCGCGTTATCTGTGGAGCGAGGCGGTCAGCGGTTTTGGCGCCACCAACCCAAAATCCCTGGCGCTACGTACCCACTGTCAGACCTCCGGCTGGAGCCTGACCGAGCAGGATCCGTACAACAACGTGGTGCGCACCACCATCGAGGCGCTGGGTGCAACCCTGGGCGGTACTCAGTCTTTGCACACCAACGCCTTTGATGAAGCGCTCGGCCTGCCAACTGACTTTTCCGCCCGCATCGCGCGCAATACGCAGATCATCATTCAGGAGGAGTCGGAGATCTGCCGCACCGTCGATCCGCTGGCCGGATCGTATTATGTGGAGTCGCTGACCGATCAGATCGTTAAGCAAGCACGGGCGATCATCGAACAGATCGATGAAGCGGGTGGAATGGCGAAAGCGATAGAAGCGGGTTTACCAAAACGGATGATCGAAGAAGCTTCCGCCCGCGAACAATCACTCATCGACCAGGGCCAGCGCGTTATCGTTGGCGTGAACAAATACAAGCTGGATAAAGAAGACGCCACGTCGGTATTGGAAATCGACAACGTCAAGGTGCGCAACGAGCAGATTGCCTCGCTGCAACACATCCGCGCGACCCGTGACGATATTGCGGTGAAAGCCACGCTGAAAGCTTTGACCCACGCAGCGCGGCACAATGAAAACCTGCTCGCCGCCGCAATAGATGCCGCGCGCGTTCGCGCCACGCTGGGTGAAATCTCTGACGCACTGGAGTCCGCTTTTGACCGTTACCTGGTACCAAGCCAGTGTGTTACCGGAGTGATTGCGCAAAGCTACCACCAGTCTGAAAAATCCGCCGACGAGTTTGACGCCATTGTTGCGCAAACTGAAAAATTTCTCGCCGATAACGGCCGCCGCCCGCGCATTCTGGTCGCTAAGATGGGTCAGGACGGTCACGATCGCGGCGCCAAAGTGATCGCCAGCGCCTATTCCGATCTCGGTTTCGATGTTGACCTCAGCCCGATGTTCTCCACGCCGGAAGAGATCGCTCGCCTGGCGGTAGAAAACGATGTACACGTGGTTGGCGCCTCTTCACTGGCGGCGGGTCATAAAACGTTGATCCCCGAACTGGTGGCGGCGCTCAAAAGCTGGGGGCGCGAGGACATTTGCGTGGTAGCCGGCGGCGTCATCCCACCGCAGGATTACGCCTTCCTGCAAGCGCGCGGTGTCGCCGCTATTTATGGTCCCGGTACGCCGATGCTCGACAGCGTACGCGATGTATTAACCCGCATTGGTCAGCACCATGATTAGCAGCGCCACGCTGGCTGATAGCATCCAGCGTCTACGTCTGGGGGAGCGCGCCACGCTCGCCCAGGCCATGACGCTGGTCGAGAGCCAGCATCCGCGTCATCAGCTACTCAGCACACAGCTGCTGGACGCCATTATACCGTTCACCGGTAACGCCCTGCGTCTGGGCATTACCGGCACGCCGGGCGCGGGGAAAAGCACCTTTCTGGAAGCCTTTGGCATGCTACTGATCCGTAAGGGATTGCGGGTGGCGGTGATCGCTGTCGATCCCAGCAGTCCGGTCAGCGGCGGTAGCATTCTGGGCGATAAAACCCGTATGACGGAACTGGCGCGTGCGGATGCCGCGTTTATTCGACCGGTTCCTTCCAGCGGGCATTTGGGCGGTGCCAGCCAGCGCGCCCGGGAATTAATGCTGCTGTGCGAAGCGGCAGGCTTCGACGTAGTGATCGTCGAAACCGTCGGCGTTGGGCAGTCCGAAACAGAAGTCGCCAGCATGGTTGATTGCTTTCTCTCGCTGCAAATAGCCGGCGGCGGTGACGATCTGCAGGGTATCAAAAAAGGCATCATGGAGATGGCGGATCTGGTCATCATCAACAAGGATGACGGGGACAACCGCGCCAACGTCGCCATCACCCGCCATATGTATGATTCCGCCCTGCACATTCTCCGCCGCAAGTATGACGAGTGGCAGCCGCAGGCTCTGGCCTGCAGCGCGCTGGAAAAACGCGGCATTGAAGAAATCTGGCAGGCCATCATCGATTTTAAAACATGCCTTATAGCCAGCGGGCGGCTGGAAAAAGTCCGCCAGCAGCAGGCGGTGGACTGGTTACAGAAACAGGCCGAAGAAGAGGCGCTGCACCTGTTATTTTCCCGCACTGATTTCGATCGCTATTTCCAGCAAACGCTGCGCTCGGTCAGGAACAATGACCTTTCGCCACGTACCGGCCTGCGACACATCAGCGAATTTATCCAACATCATTACTTTGATTAAAGAGAACATTATGTCCTATCAATACGTCAACGTCGTCATCATCCAGAAAGTCGCGGTCATTGAATTCAACTATGCCCGCAAGCTTAACGCCCTGAGCAAAGTGTTTATTGACGATCTTATGCTGGCGCTGAACGATCTCAATCGTCCAGAAATTCGCTGTATTATTCTGCGCGCACCGAGCGGGGCCAAAGTGTTCTCTGCTGGACATGATATTCATGAACTCCCTACCGGACGTCGCGATCCGCTGTCCTATGACGATCCGCTGCGCCAGATCACCCGCATGATCCAAAAGTACCCGAAACCTATTATCTCGATGGTTGAAGGCAGCGTCTGGGGCGGTGCATTCGAGATGATCATGAGTTCCGATCTCATCATCTCTGCCGAGACCTCGACGTTCTCGATGACGCCGGTCAATCTCGGCGTGCCATATAACCTGGTGGGTATTCACAACCTGACCCGTGATGCGGGTTTTCATATCGTCAAAGAGCTGATTTTCACCGCCCTACCGATTACCGCCCAGCGCGCGCTGGCGGTAGGTATTCTCAACCATGTGGTCGCCGTCGACGAGCTGGAAGATTTTACTCTGCAAATGGCGCATCACATCTCAGAAAAAGCGCCGCTGGCGATTGCCGTGATCAAAGAAGAACTGCGCGTGCTGGGCGAAGCGCACACCATGAATTCCGATGAATTTGAACGCATCCAGGGCATGCGCCGCGCGGTTTACGACAGCAATGACTATCAGGAAGGGATGAATGCGTTTTTAGAAAAACGGAAACCGAATTTCGTCGGCCATTAATCGCGGTCAGCTAAAGGAAAAGCCATGAAACGGATGAGCGCCGAACAGGCGGCAGAAATTATTCAGCATGATGATATGGTGGCGTTCAGCGGCTTTACACCTGCGGGTTCACCAAAGGCGTTGCCCGCAGCGATTGCCCGGCAAGCCAGCGAACTGCATCAGGTAGGGCAGCCTTTTCAGATCCGCCTGCTGACCGGCGCGTCAATTAGCGCTGCCGCAGATGACGCGCTCTCTGAGGCGGATGCCGTTTCCTGGCGCGCGCCTTATCAAACCTCATCTGGCCTGCGTCAGAAAATTAATCAAGGCCAGGTGAGGTTTGTCGATCTCCATCTCAGTGAAGTCGCACAGATGGTTAATTACGGCTTCTTTGGCGAGATTGATGTTGCTGTTATAGAGGCCTCAGCCATTGCACCGGACGGCAGGATCTGGCTGACCAGCGGGATCGGCAATGCGCCAACCTGGCTGCTACGGGCGAAAAAAGTCATTATTGAGCTGAATCATTATCACAATCCACGCGTAGCGGAACTGGCCGACATTGTGATACCAGGCGCGCCGCCGCGTCGTAACAGCGTCCCCATTTTTCATACCATGGATCGCATCGGCAGCCAGTGCGTCCAGATAGACCCGAAAAAAATCGTCGCTCTGGTGGAAACGAACCTGCCCGATGCCGGCAGTGCGTCGGATAAAACCAATCCGCTCTGCCAGCAAATTGCCGATAACGTGGTGAGCTTTCTGCTGGCGGAAATGGCGCACAAACGTATTCCACCTGAGTTTCTTCCCTTGCAAAGCGGCGTCGGCAATATTAATAACGCGGTGATGGCGCGACTGGGCGAGAATCCGGAAATTCCCCCCTTTATGATGTACTCCGAGGTACTGCAGGAGTCGGTCGTAAATCTGCTGGAAACGGGCAAGATTACCGGTGCCAGCGCCTCCAGCCTGACGATTTCTGCCGCCTCACTGCAGAAGATTTATGCCAATATGGATTTCTTCGCCAGCCGCATTGTGCTGCGCCCGCAGGAGATCTCCAATAACCCGGAGATCATCCGCCGGCTGGGGGTGATTGCGCTGAATGTCGGCCTGGAGTTTGATATCTATGGCCATGCCAACTCCACGCACGTTGCAGGGGTAAACCTGATGAACGGCATCGGCGGCAGCGGGGATTTTGAGCGCAACGCCTATCTGTCTATTTTTATGGCCCCGTCGATTGCCAAAGACGGGAAAATCTCGACGATCGTCCCGATGTGCAGCCACGTCGATCACAGCGAACACAGCGTCAAAGTGATCGTTACCGAACAAGGGATTGCCGATCTGCGTGGGTTATCGCCGCTGCAACGAGCGCACACCATCATCGACAACTGCGCGCACCCGCTGTACCGCGACTACCTGCATCGCTATCTGGAACAGGCACCCGGCGGGCATATTCATCACGATCTCAGCCACGCATTTGATCTGCACCGCAACCTGCTCGAAACAGGATCAATGCTGGGTTAATCTGCCGTACCGTCACGATCTTCAGCAATATGCTGGAGCATCGTGGCGGTATAACGATGATTTTTCAGCGAATAGAGAAATTCCTGCATGAACATCGGGCTGCCGGGCGCATCAAAATATTTCAGCGTTGCCGGATTCACCAGCCGCCAGGCAAAATGGGGGATCACCGTCAGAAAATGTCCGCGCTCCACCGCACTCACCTTAGCCATAAAGCTATATGGACGATAGATAATGGTTGGATTGACCCCACTGGGCCGCATGTAGGCATCCAGCATGGCTTCAAAATTAGCGCGGTTCTGGAAGCGCATTTGCAGCCAGGGTAATTCCCGCAGCAGATCCTGAGGCTGCTTTTCTTCGTAACGACGGGACACCAGGAACCCCAGGCGCAGGGGAGGCAGTTCGCTCACCGCCAGATTTTCCAGCTCCTGAACGCGCGAAGAAACATGCTGCGGCGAAATAATAAAATCCAGCTGTCGGTCGAACAGATTATCAATCACCCCATTCTCACTGAATTCAACGGCCTGAGCCGTCACGCCTTCATATTTATCACCAAGGCTAATCAACTGGTCGAAAATGATGGTCGGATAGGTATTGTCGATGCCGATAACGATTTCACGCGAACGACGCGAGGAAGTATGGATTTCGTTATCAATGGCGGACAAACGCTGATAGACGGGAAACAGTTTCTGATACAGCTCCTGCCCGGCTTTGTTGAGACTGATGTTGTTATCTTTACGGGTAAACAGCGTATAGCCGATTTGATCTTCCAGTGCAGCAATGCTTTTGCCAAAGGGCGATGCGGTCATGTGGATTTTTTCTGCTGCTCTGGCGATATTATTGGTTTGCGCCAGCAGAATAAAATTACGCATCTTTTTCGAGATAAAAATATCCATAGTCACCTCATAAAATCACTATGGCATATCCTCATGCAGCCCCAAAAAAAGACGCACGACGCGGTCGCATTTTTACAGTTGATCACATAAAAAACCCGGCTGAAAAGCCGGGTCTGAAAAAATTACTGCGTTTTGGCAGGTGTTGCCGCTGGCTGACTTGCCGCAGGCTCTATCTGGAAGACCACATCGACCTGATCGTCAAACTGAATGACCGGCTGCTCGTAGGTTTCCTGCGCCGATGCTGCAGGCGCTGCGTCGGCTTTCATCATCCGTACCATTGGGCTTGGCTGATAATTCGACACGTGGTAGCGCACGCTGTAAACCGGGCCGAGTTTACTGTTAAAGCCCGCCGCCAGTTGTTCAGCCTGATGAATCGCATCATCAATGGCCGCTTTACGCGCTTTATCTTTGTAGGCATCCGGCTGGGCAACACCCAGCGACACTGAACGAATCTCGTTCAGACCCGCTTTCAGCGCGCCATCCAGCAGCGCGTTGAGTTTGTCCAGTTGACGCAGAGTCACCTCAACGGTGCGCACCGCACGATAGCCTTTGAGTACGCTTTTACCATTCTGGTAATCGTAATCCGGCTGGGTACGCAGGTTTGCAGAGCTGATGTCTTTTTTCGCTATCTGGTTTTGTTCCAGGAAGGAAAGGTATTGCGCGACGCGTTCGTCAGCCTGTTTCTTTGCTGAGGCCGCATCCTTTGCCGCCACGTTGACTTCAATTGCCAGCGTCGCAATATCAGGTGTCGCGTCCACGCTTGCCGTTCCGGAAGTCACGATGTGCGGTCCATTCGGCAATTCATTTGCCTGTACTGTAAGTGCACTGAATCCGACTAATGCCGCCAGGGCCATTATTTTGAACTTCACTGTCGTTCCTCCATGTTTCATTATTTACCCCGAAACTCAGGGCGCATGCAGGCAAGCTTAGCGGATCTCAGCCTGTTGTCCATCAGACAACACTTAGTTGAACAGCGCATCTACATGCGCAACGCCTTCTTTTGCCAGTTGAAAAGCAATAAACCACATCACGAGTCCCACCAGCGTATTGATGATTCGTTGTGCTTTGGCGGTGCGTAGACGCGGCGCCAGCCAGGCCGCCAGCAGCGCCAGGCCAAAGAACCACAGGAACGATGCGCTAACAGTACCCAGAGCAAACCAGCGCTTCGGCTCGACGTCCAGTTGACCGCCAAGGCTGCCCAGCACCACGAAGGTATCGAGATAGACATGCGGGTTAAGCCACGTCACCGCCAGCATCGTAGCGATAATTTTCCAGCGCCCCTGCTTCATCACCTCGGCACTGGCCAGCTCCAGATTACTGCTCATCGCCGTTTTTAGCGCGCCGAAACCGTACCAGAGTAAGAACGCCACGCCGCCCCAGGTTACCAGCGCCATCAGCCATGGCGATTGCATCAGCAAGGCGCTGCCGCCAAAGATCCCCGCGCAGATCAGCAGTAAATCGCTGATGGCACAAAGTAAGGCGATCATAATGTGATACTGGCGACGAATACCCTGATTCATCACGAAAGCATTTTGCGGACCGAGCGGAAGTATCATCGCTGCGCCAAGCGCAAGCCCTTGAAAATAATATGATAACACGTTGAATATCCCGAACTGTTTCTCTTAAGCGCAGACTATAACGCGGGATAATCATTAGCGGAAATTGATAATATTAATCAGGTATAAGAGGAATTAATACCCGGAGAGAAAACGCCGGATGGCGGCTGACGCCTTATCCGGCCTACAGCTTTTGTAGGCCCGGTAAGCGGTAGCGCCACCGGGCTCGTGATTATTCTGCCGCGTTTGCTTTCACGCGCTTGAAATTCACATCCATTTGCGGATACGGGAAGCTGATGCCGTGAGCATCAAACTCACGCTTAATGCGTTCCAGTACGTCCCAGTAGACGCTTTGCAGATCGCTACTGTTGCTCCAGACGCGCACCACGAAATTAATCGAGGACGCCCCGAGCTCATTCAGGCGCACCGTCATTTCACGGTCTTTCAGGATACGCTCGTCAGACTGAATGATATCGGTGAGGATTTGTTTAACCTGGTCGATATCAGAGTCATACGCCACCCCGATAATAAATTCGTTGCGACGAACCGGTTCGCGAGAGAAGTTAATGATATTACCGGCAATAATTTTCCCGTTGGGGATCACCACAATTTTGCCGTCTACGGTACGCATGGTGGTAGAGAAAATCTGCACATTGAGCACGGTACCCGCTACGCCGCCAAGATCGACATATTCGCCTGCGCGGAACGGACGGAACATCACCAGCAGAACGCCTGCGGCGAGGTTAGACAGCGAGCCTTGCAACGCCAGACCGACGGCTAAACCGGCGGCACCGAGCACGGCGATAACAGAGGCTGTCTGCACGCCCACGCGGCCCAGCGCAGCAATCAACGTAAAGGCAATAATACCGTAACGCACCAGCGCAGAGAGAAAATCAGCCACGGTCGCATCAATTTGACGCGCCACCATCACACGGTTAATGGTGTTGGACACAACCCGAGCCACAATCATCCCGATGATGACAATAGCGATAGCCGCAACGATGTTGACGGCATAGCTCAACAGCAGCTCCTGGTTACGCACCAGCCAGGTACCCGCACCGTTTATGCTGTCGACAACATTCAAATCTTCCATTCACTATTCCTTTTTTGCTTACCCAAACGGGAGAAAGAAAGCCGCCCCACCGGGACGGGCAATTTGACAAGGGTAAACAATAAACGCCATTTTTGCCAAATAGATCACATAATTCTCTGTCGACTACCGCGAGAAATGACAATAAAAAAGGCCCGCATTTGCGGGCCTGATGTCATGTTGAACGGCGTAAATTACAGAACGTCAACCGCGTTCAGTTCTTTGAAAGCCTGTTCCAGACGGGTGATCATGGTTGCCTGACCAGCACGCAGCCATACGCGCGGATCGTAGTATTTCTTGTTCGGCTGATCTTCGCCTTTCGGGTTACCCAACTGACCCTGCAGGTAAGCTTCGTTTGCTTTGTAGTAGTTCAGAACACCTTCCCAGGTCGCCCATTGGGTATCGGTATCGATGTTCATTTTCACTACGCCGTAGCTTACGGAGTCTTTGATTTCCTGAGCAGTAGAACCGGAACCGCCGTGGAAGACGAAGTTCAGGCTGTTGTGCGGCAGGTTATGTTTCTTAGAAACATAGTCCTGAGAGTCACGCAGGATAGTCGGGGTCAGAACCACGTTACCTGGTTTGTACACGCCGTGTACGTTACCGAAGGATGCTGCGATAGTGAAACGCGGGCTGATTTTGCTCAGCTCGGTGAACGCGTAATCAACGTCTTCTGGCTGGGTGTACAGTGCAGAAGCGTCCATGTGGCTGTTGTCCACGCCGTCTTCTTCGCCACCGGTGCAACCCAGTTCGATTTCCAGAGTCATGTCCATTTTGGACATGCGCGCCAGGTATTTGGAGCAGATTTCGATGTTCTCTTCCAGAGACTCTTCAGACAGGTCGATCATGTGAGAAGAGAACAGCGGTTTGCCGGTTGCTGCGAAGTGTTTTTCACCCGCGTCCAACAGACCGTCGATCCACGGCAGCAGTTTCTTCGCGCAGTGGTCAGTGTGCAGGATAACCGGAACACCGTAATGTTCAGCCATCTGGTGAACGTGATGCGCACCAGAGATAGCACCAAGGATTGCCGCGCCCTGAGGAACGTCAGACTTCACGCCTTTACCCGCGATGAATGCAGCGCCACCGTTGGAGAACTGAACGATTACCGGTGCTTTAACTTTTGCAGCGGTTTCCAGAACGGCGTTGATGGAGTCGGTACCGACGCAGTTAACGGCTGGCAGTGCAAAGTTGTTTTCTTTTGCTACCTGGAAAACTTTCTGTACGTCGTCGCCAGTGATGACGCCCGGTTTTACGAAATCAAAAATTTTAGACATGTTACGTAGTCCTGTATCTGTATCTTCGACCGTTGAAGAAGGTTCGCGAGCGTTTAAGCGCGCTGAAAAACAGGCGGGTCACCCCGCCTGAACTGAATTACTTCTTAGCACGCTCTTCGAGCATGGCTACTGCTGGCAGAACTTTGCCTTCCACGAACTCGAGGAATGCGCCGCCACCAGTGGAGATGTAGGAGATTTTGTCAGCGATGCCGAACAGGTCGATAGCCGCCAGGGTGTCGCCGCCGCCAGCGATAGAGAATGCTTCGCTGTCGGCAATGGCGTTAGCCACGATTTCAGTCCCTTTACGGAAGTTCGGGAATTCAAACACACCAACCGGGCCGTTCCACAGAATGGTTTTTGCATTCTTCAGGATCTCAGCCAGCTGCTGTGCAGATGCGTCACCGATATCCAGGATCTGCTCGTCTTCTTTCACGTCGTTAACAGATTTCAGCGTTGCAGGCGCAGTTTCAGAGAACTCAGTTGCTACGCGAACGTCAGCCGGTACCGGGATGTCGCAGAGAGTCAGCAGGCGCTTGGCTTCATCAACCAGGTCTGCTTCGTACAGGGATTTACCCACGTTGTGGCCTTGCGCAGCAACGAAGGTGTTGGCGATACCACCGCCGACGATCAGCTGGTCAGCAATTTTAGACAGAGAGTCCAGAACGGTCAGTTTGGTAGAAACTTTAGAACCACCAACGATAGCAACCATCGGACGAGCCGGTTCTTTCAGAGCTTTGCCCAGTGCGTCCAGCTCAGCGGCCAGCAGCGGACCCGCGCAAGCAACGTCAGCGAATTTCGCGATACCGTGAGTAGAAGCCTGCGCACGGTGAGCCGTACCGAAAGCATCCATGACGAATACGTCGCACAGTGCAGCGTATTTTTTAGACAGTGCTTCGTCGTCTTTCTTCTCGCCTTTGTTAAAGCGAACGTTTTCCAGAACCACCAGTTCACCGGCTGCAACGTCAACGCCGTCGAGGTAATCTTTTACCAGACGAACCGGGTTAGACAGTTTGTCTTTCAGGTAGTTAACAACCGGCAGCAGAGAGAATTCTTCGTTGTACTCGCCTTCGGTAGGACGACCCAGGTGGGAAGTTACCATCACTTTTGCACCCTGTTTCAGGGCCAGTTCGATGGTCGGCAGAGACGCACGGATACGCGCATCGCTGGTTACTTTCCCTTCTTTAACTGGTACGTTCAGATCCGCACGGATAAAAACACGTTTACCAGCAAGATCCAGATCGGTCATCTTAATTACAGACATGGTGAATCCTCTCGTTGATTCTTAAAGTTTTGCAAGCGCTCACGCGCCTTACCTGAAACCAATAGCAGCCATCGCTAACGTTGTGTCGAGCATGCGGTTAGCAAAGCCCCATTCATTATCGCACCAGACCAATGTTTTGATCAGGTGAGCACCACTTACGCGCGTTTGCGTACCATCAACGATGGCGCTGTGCGGGTCGTGGTTAAAATCTACAGAGACCAACGGTAATTCCGTATAGTCAACTATACCATGAAATGCACCTTGTGCTGCTTTTTGCAGCAACTGGTTGACTTCACTCGCTTTTACTGGTTTTTTCACCGTCACGCTTAAGTCGATCGCCGTCACATTTATGGTCGGTACACGCACCGCTATCGCTTCAAAACGATCGTTAAATTGTGGAAAAATTCGTGTGATCCCCGCCGCCAGTTTGGTATCAACGGGAATAATCGACTGACTGGCTGCTCGCGTACGACGCAGGTCGGGATGATAGGCATCAATAACCTGTTGATCGTGCATCGCGGAGTGGATCGTCGTAACGGTGCCGGACTCGATGCCGTAAGCATCATCCAACAATTTAATAACGGGAATAATGCAATTCGTGGTGCAGGAGGCGTTGGAAACGATCCGGTGTTCAGCGCGCAGCTGATCCTGATTAACGCCAAACACAACGGTTGCGTCGATGTCGTGACTACCAGGATGTGAAAAGAGCACTTTTTTTGCACCTGCGGCAATATGCGCTTCGCCGTGTTCGCGGCTACCGAAGACCCCCGTACAGTCCAGCACGACGTCAACACCCAGTTCGCGCCACGGAAGCGCATCGAGTGTTCGCTCATGCAGAATGCGAATCGCGTCGTCGCCAACAATGAGCTGGTCGCGTTCCTGGCGAACATCCCAAGCAAAACGTCCATGGCTGGTGTCATATTTCAACAAATGCGCCATGCCTTCAGCACTCGCCAATTCGTTGATGGCCACCACGGTGATTTCCGCCCGACGCCCGGATTCATACAAAGCACGAACCACGTTGCGCCCGATGCGACCGAAACCATTAATCGCTACGCGTACGGTCATAGGTCTCCTGCAAGGATTTCTCAGAAACGATGTGGCTGACAGAGTAATGCAGCAAATCGCTCAGGGAAACCTTACCTGTCGCAAACTGCGACTGTTTGATTAATTGTCGAACATTTAATCGACTGAAACGCTTCAGCTAGAATAAGCGAAACAAGGAATAAAAGGAATGATTGTCCAGCAACAGAACACCGTTATCTGACTTACATCACATTTTAACGCTCTACCCCGCTAAATTTATTCCATATTCCTGAATTGCGAATAAGCGTAGCAAGATTATTTCGTTGCCGTGTCACAAATCCTGATTTATATCAGAAAGCACCCTAGCCAGCGTCTATATTATCAGCGCTACGTCCGAGTCTCGGAGTCCCTCAACCTATGGTCACATACTCTCCTCACGCCTCTGCAGCTCGCTTTCATGCGCTGCGTTTACTCCCTGGCCAGGAAGTCTTTTCCCGACTGCACGATTTTATCCAACAGCATCAATTACATGCCGCCTGGATTGCCGGTTGTACCGGAAGTTTAACCCACGTTGCCTTACGCTTCGCGGGTCAGGAAGAAACCACATTGCTCACCGGCACCTGGGAAATTATCTCCCTGAACGGCACGCTGGAACTGACCGGCGAACACCTGCATCTTGCGGTTTCTGACCCACAGGGCGCGATGTTGGGAGGCCACATGATGCCGGGCTGTACCGTGCGAACCACGCTGGAACTGGTGATTGGCGAACTCACAGAGCTGGCGTTTAGCCGCCAACCTTGTGTCGTTTCCGGCTATGACGAACTGGTTATCACATCCCGTTAACGCTTCACTTTAAAGAGGTTTTCTATGGCGCGTCGCCAATTTTCCAGCCAGTCACTGGTACTGATTGTTATTGCCATTGCCATCAATATGGTCGGTGGACAGCTCATCAGCATGGTGAAACTGCCTATTTTTCTCGACTCCATCGGCACCATTATCAGCGCGGTGCTATTAGGCCCGATTGTGGGAATGTTAACGGGATTACTCACCAACCTGCTGTGGGGGTTACTCACCGATCCGATCGCTGCCGCCTTCGCGCCGGTAGCCATGGTTATCGGGCTGGTCGCAGGATGGCTAGCACGAGCAGGATGGTTTCGTACCTTACCGAAAGTGGTGTTCAGCGGCGTGATCATTACCCTGGCCGTCACTGTCGTTGCCGTGCCTATCCGCACCACCTTGTTTGGCGGCGTGACCGGCAGCGGCGCTGATTTATTTGTTGCCTGGATGCACTCGGTTGGCGAGGGTCTGGTTGAGTCGGTGGCTGTCACGGTGATTGGCGCCAATCTGGTAGATAAAATTCTCACCGCCGTGATTGTTTGGGTACTGTTGCGCCAGCTTCCATTGCGCACCACACGTCATTTTCCAACGATGTCTGCTGTGCGCTAAATGCACCCGTTTACCTCGTTAACCCTGTGGGCGCTGGCCGCATGTTCCACATTGCTGCTACCCGCGGGAATACCGCTTACCGTTTACAGCACGGTCGTGTTCCTGTTCTTACTGTGTATGCCAGCCACGCGTCCCCGGGCGAAATATGTCGTCTGGTTGATGGTGCCCCTGGGCGTTGGATTGTGGCTGGTCCACGGTGGCTGGTTGACCGAATGGATAAGCGGACAACCGCGCACGCCACAACGGTGGGCCGATGCCATCACGCTGTGGTTGCGGATCCTGGCAATTGTGTCAACGTCACAGCTGTGGATGCAGTACGTGCCGGTATCGCGGTTTATTCGCGCCCTGTTTGCCTCCCGCCTGCCACCCGGCGTTGCCTACCTGTTTGCAGGCCCGCTGCTGGTTGTTGAGCAACTCAAACGCCAGTTGGCGATTATTCACGAAGCCCAGCGCGCGCGCGGCATGCCGTTGGACGAGCACTGGTATCAACGGCTGCGCGCCACGCCGGCGCTGATCGTGCCACTCACGCATAATGCGCTTAACGATCTGGTGGTTCGCGGGGCGGCACTGGACATGCGGGCCTTTCGTTTGCATCGCAAACGCACAACGTTATGGGCACCGGAGGACAGCACCTTACAACGCATTGCCCGCTACACGATGGTACTCGCCATGCTGGTCGAAACAGGAGTGTGGATATGGTTACGCTAGAGCAGTTTCGCTATCTCCCGACGCACGCTACGCGCCCACCAGCCTGCTTTGACTTCCACTATGCTGAACCCGGAATGGTGGCGATTTTCGGTGATAACGGCAGCGGAAAAAGTACGCTGGCACAGCTGATGGCAGGCTGGTACCCCGATTTTCTTCCCGGAGAGATTGAAGGGAAAGGAAAGTTGCTGGGAAATCCTGTCGGACAACTGTCACTCGTCGAGCAGTCGTGTACCATCCAACTGGTGCAGCAATCGCCTTATCTGCAGCTTTCTGGCTGCACATTCAGCGTGGAGGAAGAAGTGGCATTCGGCCCGGAGAACCTCTGCCTGCAGGAGGCTGAAATTATGCGTCGAATTGACGCCGCACTCACACTGACGGAATGCCAGTCGTTGCGCCATCGCCATCCAGGAACGCTTTCCGGCGGAGAAACACAGCGGGTGGTCATTGCCAGCGCGCTAGCCATGCAACCCAGAATATTGATTCTGGATGAAGCATTCAGTCGTCTGACGGCGCAGGCCACCAGTATGTTGCTGGATCGGTTGCATCAATGGGCGCAGGAACAACAGGCGTTGATTGTGCTTTTCGAACGAGACCACACCCCTTTTATCAGCCATTGTCAGCAGGCATGGCAACTGCGTGACGGAGCGCTATCCCCACAATGCTAACGCTTAACCAGGTGACGTATCGCTGGCCGAATGCCTCTTATAACTGCCTGCACAACATCTCGCTTAATCTTAACGCCGGTGAATGGCTGGCGCTGACGGGCGATAATGGCGCGGGAAAATCCACGCTGCTGCGCATCATGGCGGGCCTTCTGCCCCCCTCATCTGGCACGATAACCTTGAGTGACAGATCGATTGCGCAACTGAAAAACCGCGAAAGAGCTAAGGTGCTCGGCGTATTGTTTCAGGAAGCCGAAAACCAAATTTTTCACAGCAAGGTCGTAGAGGAAGTCGCCTTTGGATTGCGACTGCAAAAGCGTCCCGCCGCGGAGGTTGCGCAACGCACTGCAGCAGCCCTGCAGTTATGTCAGTTAGCGGACGTCGCCGACGCTCATCCGCTGGATCTGCACACCGCACAACGACGTATGGTCGCCGTCGCCAGCCTTGAAGCCATGGCACCAGCCCTTCTCCTGCTTGATGAACCGAGCCGGGATTTTGACGCACACTGGCTGGCGATATTTGAGAACTGGCTCGCGGTATGCCGCGCACGAGGTACTAGCGTGGTCGCGATCAGCCATGACGTTGCATTTACGCAGCGTCATTTTTCTCGCGTAGTGCGCCTTGAAACGGGTCAGCTACGCCAAGAAAAAATCTGACGCACAAAAAAAACGGGCCGCCTGAGCGACCCGTTATACCGTTGTAATCGTAATTACAGCAGTTCTTTGGCTTTCGCAACCACGTTGTCTACGGTGAAGCCAAACTCTTCAAACAGCAGCTCAGCCGGAGCAGACTCACCAAAGGTGGTCATACCGATGATAGCGCCGTTCAGGCCCACGTATTTGAACCAGTAGTCCGCGATACCCGCTTCAATTGCCACGCGAGCAGAGACAGCTTTCGGCAGCACGGATTCGCGATAAGCGGCATCCTGCTTGTCGAATGCATCGGTAGACGGCATGGAGACCACGCGCGCTTTAACGCCTTCCGCCGTCAGTTTGTCCCATGCAGCCACCGCCAGTTCAACTTCAGAACCGGTAGCAATGAAGATCAGCTCAGGCTGGCCAGCGCAATCTTTCAGCACGTAACCACCGCGTGCGATGTTTGCCAGCTGCTCTTCAGTACGTTCCTGCTGTGCCAGGTTCTGACGGGAGAGGATCAGCGCGGTCGGACCGTCCTGACGCTCAACGCCGTATTTCCACGCTACCGCAGATTCAACCTGGTCACATGGACGCCATGTGCTCATGTTCGGGGTCACGCGCAGAGAAGCAACCTGCTCTACCGGCTGGTGAGTCGGGCCATCTTCGCCCAAACCGATGGAATCGTGGGTATAGACCATCACTTGACGCTGTTTCATGAGTGCCGCCATACGCACCGCATTACGGGCATATTCAACGAACATCAGGAAGGTAGAGGTGTACGGCAGGAAACCACCGTGCAGCGCGATACCGTTAGCGATAGCGGTCATACCAAATTCACGAACACCGTAATGGATGTAGTTACCAGCAGCGTCTTCGTTAATGGCTTTAGAACCAGACCAGATAGTCAGGTTAGATGGGGCGAGGTCAGCGGAACCACCGAGGAATTCTGGCAGTAAAGGACCAAACGCTTCAATAGCGTTCTGGGATGCTTTACGGCTGGCGATTTTGGACGGATTGGCCTGCAGTTTAGCAATGAACTCATTCGCTTTCGCATCGAAGTCAGATGGCATTTCACCTTTCATACGACGGGTGAATTCAGCGGCTTCCTGCGGGAAGGCTTTCGCATAAGCAGCGAATTTCTCGTTCCACGCCGCTTCTTTAACCTGACCTGCTTCTTTCGCATCCCACTGTGCGTAGATTTCAGACGGGATTTCAAACGGCGCGTATTTCCAGCCCAGCTGCTCGCGGGTCAGTGCAATTTCTGCGTCGCCCAGCGGTGCACCGTGAGAGTCGTGGGTGCCAGCTTTGTTCGGGGAACCGAAACCGATGATGGTTTTGCACATCAGCAGGGACGGTTTGTCGGTCACTGCGCGGGCTTCTTCTACTGCGCGCTTAATCGCATCAGCATCATGACCATCAACGCCACGCACCACGTGCCAGCCGTAAGCTTCGAAACGCTTCGCGGTGTCATCAGTGAACCAGCCTTCAACGTGACCATCGATAGAAATACCGTTGTCATCGTAGAACGCAATCAGTTTGCCCAGCTTCAGCGTACCAGCCAGAGAACATACCTCGTGAGAGATACCTTCCATCATGCAGCCGTCGCCCATGAAGGCGTAGGTGAAGTGGTCAACAATGTCGTGACCTGGACGGTTAAACTGCGCCGCCAGCGTTTTTTCAGCGATAGCCATACCCACCGCGTTAGCGATGCCCTGACCCAGCGGACCGGTAGTCGTTTCCACACCCGCGGTATAACCCACTTCCGGGTGACCCGGCGTTTTGGAGTGCAGCTGACGGAAGTTCTGCAGCTCAGACATCGGCAGGTCGTAGCCGGAGAGGTGCAGCAAACTATAAATCAGCATTGAGCCGTGACCGTTTGACAACACGAAGCGGTCACGGTCAGCCCAGGACGGGTTATTTGGGTTGTGGTTCAGGAAATCACGCCACAGGACTTCGGCAATGTCAGCCATACCCATCGGGGCACCCGGATGACCGGATTTGGCTTTCTGTACTGCGTCCATGCTCAGCGCACGAATAGCATTGGCAAGCTCTTTACGTGAGGACATTTTGACTCCAGATCGGATAATGAAGGCTGTGCCCGGAACGACTTGACGACAGAGCGTTTTGGGCTACGCCGGAAAAAAGTGCCAACAATGTAACCCAAGCCGCGTGCCATGTACATGGAGCATCCTTTTACCGCTTCAGAAATCTCTGGATCCTGCACGCATGTTGCGCAATCTTCTCGCCCGCTTGTTGTTCTTTTCTTTATACTTAGGTTGAGCGTCGCATTACCTGCAAACGACGCATTTTTTAGAATAATCCTGACTTCGTGCGGAAGAGAAAAAATGAAAATTCGCGCTTTACTGCTTGCTATGAGCATGGCAACGGCATTGACCGGCTGCCAGAATATGGACTCCAACGGACTACTTTCATCTGGCGCAGGTGCTTTCCAGGCCTACAGTCTGAGCGATGCTCAGGTCATCGCGCTGAGCAACCAAGCCTGCCAGGATATGGACAGCAAAGCGACCATTGCTCCTGCCAGCAGTGAATATACCAAACGACTGAGCAAAATCGCCGCTGCGCTAGGCGATAACATCAACGGACAGCCGGTGAATTACAAAGTCTATGTGGCGAAAGACGTCAACGCGTTTGCGATGGCAAATGGCTGCATCCGCGTGTACAGCGGCCTGATGGATATGATGACCGATAACGAAGTTGAGGCGGTTATTGGTCACGAAATGGGCCACGTTGCGCTGGGTCACGTGAAGAAAGGAATGCAAGTTGCGCTGGGAACCAACGCCGTGCGTGCCGCAGCGGCCTCTGCGGGCGGCATCGTCGGCAGCTTGTCGCAGTCTCAGCTTGGCGATCTGGGAGAAAAACTGGTGAACTCGCAGTTCTCCCAACGTCAGGAATCCGAAGCGGATGATTACTCGTATGATTTGTTGCGCAAACGCGGTATTAATCCGGCAGGCTTAGCCACCAGCTTTGAGAAACTGGCAAAACTGGAAGCCGGTCATCAAAGCTCAATGTTTGACGACCATCCAGCCTCCGCCGAACGTGCGCAACATATTCGCGACCGCATGAGCGCAGACGGAATTAAGTAATCTTCAAACAGTGCCGGATGGCTGCGTAAACGCCTATCCGGCCTACAGATTCAACAACAATGTAGGCCGGATTAGCGTCAGCGACATCCGGCAAAATTGTCCGAAATCCGTTATTCGCCTTTCTTCGCCGCCTGGATATACAACATCTCCAGTGCCAGCGTTGCTGCTGCCAGCGCGGTGATCTCAGACTGATCGTAGGCCGGGGCCACTTCGACTACATCCATCCCGACAATATTCAGATCCTTCAGGCCACGCACCAGTTTGATCGCACGATCCGACGTCAGACCGCCGATCACTGGCGTACCCGTACCCGGAGCAAACGCCGGATCCAGGCAGTCGATATCAAAGGTCAGGTAAACCGGCATGTCACCGACAATCTGCTTCACCTGCGCAATGATGTCATCCACGCTGCGATCGTTCACCTGGCAGGCATCCAGTACGGTAAAGCCGTTGTCTTTGTCAAACTCGGTCCGAATACCGATCTGCACGGAATGGTTCGGATCGATCAGGCCTTCGTTCGGCGCGGTATAGAACATGGTGCCGTGGTCAAATTCACAGCCGTTAGCATAGGTGTCGGTGTGGGCATCAAAGTGCACCAGCGCCATTTTACCAAAGTGCTTAGCGTGCGCGCGCAGCAGCGGCAGCGTGACGAAGTGGTCACCGCCGAAGGAGAGCATGCGCTTGCCGGCAGAAAGCAGCTTTTCAGCATGCGCCTGCAATTTTTCACTCATTTCACGCGCATCGCCAAACGCATACACCAGATCGCCGCAGTCCACGACGTTCAGGCGTTCACGCATGTCAAAATTCCACGGGAAGCGGTTGTGCTCCCAGGCCAGATTGGTCGACACCTGACGGATCGCTGCCGGACCATGACGCCCACCCGCACGACCAGACGTCGCCATATCAAACGGTACGCCGGTAATAACCCAGTCGGCATCGCTGTCGTAGGGCTGGAAATTCATCGGCAGACGTAAAAAACCAAAGGCGTTAGAAACCAGGGAGTTGTCGTATTGATGACCTAAGGTGCTCATGTACTGACCTCTTATAAAATCGGTTAAAAAAAATCCCCTCCGCGTCGTTAAACCCGACGAGGAAGGGATTGATTTACGTGACTACGTGTATGGGCGAATTATCGCCGCTAATTTGTCCAGGTTCAAGCGACCCAGAACAACCTTACTCGTCTTCGAGATAGGTATAGCCGTACAGTCCAGCCTCGAACTCTTCGAGGAACTGCTGTTGCAGCGCATCGTCCAGATCGGTCTGTTTAACCTGATCGCGGAAGTGGGTCAGCAACGTTTTTGGATCCAGCTGCACGTACTGCAACATGTCCGCGACGGTATCCCCTTCATCAGACAGCTCAACTTCAACGCTACCATCCGGGAAGACAAATACGTCGACCGCTTCGGTATCGCCGAACAGGTTGTGCATGTTGCCAAGGATTTCCTGGTACGCGCCAACCATAAAGAAGCCCAGCATCGGCGGGTTCTCAGGATCGTACTCCGGCATCGGCATGGTGGTAGCAATACCATCGCCGTCAACATAGTGGTCAATAGCACCGTCAGAGTCGCAGGTAATATCCAGCAGCACCGCACGGCGCTCAGGGACCTGGTTCAGTCCTTCCAGCGGCATGACCGGGAACAGCTGATCGATCCCCCACGCATCCGGCATCGACTGGAACAGTGAGAAGTTGACGTAAATCTTATCCGCCATACGCTCCTGCAGTTCGTCGATGATCGGACGGTGCGCGCGGTTGCTCGGGTCGAGCTGTTTCTGCACGTCATGGCACATGTTCAGATACAGCTGCTCTGCCCACGCGCGCTCCTGCAGGCTGAAGGTTCCGGATGAATAGCCAATGTGAACATCGTGCAAATCCATCTGACTGTCGTGCAGCCATTCACGCAGCGAACGGCGGGTGCCCGGTTCGTGCATCTCCTGCCAGGTTTCCCACATGCTTTGCAGGGCACGCGGCGCATCGTCAGCCGGAGGCGTAGCTTCGGTGTGTTCGCTACGCTCAACGCCGATGATGTTAGACACCAGCACGGTATGGTGCGCGGTTACCGCACGGCCGGACTCGGTAATTACCGTCGGATGCGGCAGGCCGTGTTCTTCACAGGCATCGCCAATCGCCCAGATAATATTGTTGGCGTATTCGTTCAGACCGTAGTTGACCGAACAGTCAGACTGCGAGCGTGTCCCTTCATAGTCCACGCCGAGGCCACCACCCACATCGAAGCACTGGATGTTTACGCCCAGTTTGTGCAGCTCAACGTAGAAACGCGCAGATTCACGTACGCCGGTGGCGATATCGCGAATGTTCGCCATCTGTGAACCGAGATGGAAGTGCAGCAATTGAATGCTGTCCAGACGACCGCGTTCGCGCAGAATTTCCACCAGTTGCAGTACCTGGTTCGCCGCCAGGCCGAACTTGGATTTTTCACCACCGGAGGACTGCCATTTACCAGAACCTTGCGAGGCCAGACGCGCACGCACGCCCAGACGCGGGACCACATTCAGCCGTTCGGCTTCATCCAGCACGATCGCGATTTCAGACATCTTCTCAATGACCAGATAGACCTTGTGGCCCATCTTCTCGCCAATCAGCGCCAGACGAATGTATTCGCGGTCTTTGTAACCATTACAGACAATCACGCTGCGGGTCATGCCCGCATGCGCCAAAACCGCCATCAGTTCGGCCTTAGAACCGGCTTCCAGTCCCAGCGGCTCACCGGAGTGAATCAGCGATTCAATCACACGACGGTGCTGATTAACCTTGATCGGATAAACGAGGAAATAATCACCCTTGTAGCCGTAAGATTCGCGGGCGCGTTTGAATGCGGCGTTAATCGAACGCAGACGGTGTTGCAGGATCTGTGGGAAACAGAACAGCGCAGGCAGACGTTGCCCCTGCGCTTCGCGAGCTTTTACCAGCTCGGCAAGATCAACACGTGCTTCCGGGACGTCAGGGTCCGGACACACGCTAATGTGACCGAGTTCGTTGACGTCATAGTAGTTATTACCCCACCAGGCAATATTGTAGGTACGCAGCATCTTGCTGGCTTCCTGGGAACTCATTGCAACCTCCTGCATGGAGCGTAGTACACCCTGTCCGCCTGCTGACGAAGGCGAACCCATAGAAATGTCGTCAGACATAGCGAACCTCAAATTTTATTAACAAGTGTAAAACAGTTGACTACTATCGCAATCCGAAGAAGCGATAACAACCCATAAACAGGCAGATTTTCCAGCAGATAGTGCTGACGCTCCGACTGTGCGACCGGTTTCTTTATCATTTCATTGTAAACACGTTACCGAACGTAATACTGACAGTTCGGCGAAACCACGAGAAAACTCTTGTTTACCAAGAGCGCCCTTGTTCAGTCCTTAGCGACCGTTACCGGCTCTTGAGTCCTGAGATACGCCGAGATGGGTATACACTTCATCCTTCATGCAGCCTCGACGCAGCATGAATGATTTTATGTATATAACATCGACAGGTATGCAAAGCAGAGATGCAGATTGCGGGGGACATATGCACACCTGAACGGTGTGGCAGATTCAGCAGAATACAACGGTTCATTATCTCGTATCACCTCCACGGTCGCTCCAGACGGAACGAACCCACAAGCCAAAGCTAAAGTGTTAACCCGGCTGGAAGTGGCGACACGATGAAAACGTCGTGTGCTTTTTGTATAAGCCGCGCGCCGCGTTTTATACCGATAAGAGTACGAAAAAGCAAAAGATAAATGCGCGCATTGCCAGCACCGTCAGGAAAAATTTCCAGTTACATTTTCGGTACAATGCGACCGTAGTCAAAAAAAGCTGGAAATCGGGCGAAGAACTGTCCTAAAATAGCCGTCCAGATGTTAATCCATCTATACCGATTAACACTCAGACTGCCAGTGTCCGAAATCTGCAGACTCATGGTAGAATCTTCTACACATGGCTATTCCACTCGACAGTTTGAGCTAACCAAATTCTCCTTAGGTGAAATTAAATATGGCAAAACACCTTTTTACGTCCGAGTCCGTATCAGAAGGGCATCCTGACAAAATCGCTGACCAAATCTCTGATGCCGTGCTGGATGCAATCCTCGAACAGGATCCGAAAGCACGCGTCGCCTGCGAAACCTATGTCAAAACCGGTATGGTTTTAGTTGGCGGTGAAATCACCACCAGCGCATGGGTCGACATCGAAGAGATCACGCGTAATACGGTTCGCGAAATTGGCTATGTGCATTCCGACATGGGCTTTGACGCTAACTCTTGCGCAGTACTGAGCGCTATCGGTAAACAGTCTCCGGATATCAACCAGGGCGTTGACCGTGCCGATCCGCTGGAACAGGGCGCGGGCGATCAGGGTCTGATGTTTGGTTATGCCACCAACGAAACCGACGTGTTGATGCCGGCACCAATCACTTACGCTCACCGTCTGGTACAACGTCAGGCTGAAGTGCGTAAAAACGGCACCCTGTCGTGGCTGCGCCCGGATGCGAAAAGCCAGGTCACCTTCCAGTATGACGATGGCAAAATTGTCGGTATTGATGCGGTGGTTCTGTCTACTCAGCACTCTCAAGATGTTGACCAGAAAACACTGCAAGAAGCAGTGATGGAAGAGATCATCAAGCCGGTACTGCCGACCGAGTGGTTGAGCGCATCGACCAAATTCTTCATCAACCCAACCGGCCGTTTCGTTATCGGTGGCCCAATGGGTGACTGCGGTCTGACCGGTCGTAAGATTATCGTTGATACCTACGGCGGCATGGCGCGTCACGGTGGCGGCGCATTCTCAGGTAAAGATCCGTCTAAAGTTGACCGTTCTGCAGCCTACGCAGCCCGCTATGTTGCGAAAAATATCGTGGCTGCCGGTCTGGCTGACCGCTGTGAGATTCAGGTTTCCTACGCTATTGGCGTGGCAGAACCTACCTCTATCATGGTCGAAACCTTCGGTACCGAGAAAGTGCCAACTGAACAGCTGACCCTGCTGGTGCGTGAGTTCTTCGACCTGCGTCCATACGGCCTGATCCAGATGCTGGATCTGCTGCACCCGATCTATAAAGAAACCGCAGCCTACGGCCACTTTGGTCGCGAACATTTCCCATGGGAAAAAACCGACAAAGCGCAACAGCTGCGCGAAGCTGCCGGACTGAAGTAATTTACTGAATACCCCCGCTTACCAGGACCAGCCTTAAGGCTGGTCTTTTTTTTAGCTGTACCTTAACATCCCTCTCCTCCCTGACTTTCAATGCAAATGAAAGCGATTACATCCAGTCATTATCATAATGAATTGATTTTACATCCCTTAATTTCTGCATTTTCATTATTGTTACATTACTTTTCAGTATCGTCTTAATTCCAGGCAATCACTCATTTTTCATTTTTATGAAATTGCATATTTTTCAAATAATTAACTTATAACAGCCGTGAATGCTAGTGTAAGCGATTACACTAATGTGATATTAATCTCATTTTTTCACCCCGTACTCACCTACCCTTAACATCAACAAAAATAAGTTACCCAACCTGGAGGGCATCATGCCTGGGAATAAAAAACAGGGGCGTTCCAACAAAGCCATGACATTTTTTGTCTGCTTTCTTGCCGCCCTGGCAGGATTACTTTTTGGCCTGGATATCGGCGTGATTGCCGGTGCATTACCGTTCATCACCGACGAGTTTCAAATTACCCCGCACACTCAGGAATGGGTGGTCAGCTCCATGATGTTTGGCGCAGCTGTAGGTGCTGTCGGCAGCGGCTGGCTCTCCTTCAAGCTTGGACGTAAAAAAAGCCTGATGATCGGCGCGATCCTGTTTGTCGCCGGCTCGCTGTTCTCCGCCGCGGCGCCTAACGTAGAAGTACTGCTTCTCTCCCGTATCCTGCTGGGTCTGGCCGTGGGCGTTGCGTCTTACACTGCGCCACTGTATCTATCTGAAATTGCACCGGAAAAAATTCGTGGCAGTATGATTTCCATGTATCAGCTGATGATTACCATCGGGATCCTCGGGGCCTATCTATCCGATACCGCCTTTAGCTATAGCGGTGCATGGCGCTGGATGCTGGGCGTGATCATCATTCCTGCCCTGCTGCTGCTGGTTGGCGTGTTCTTCCTGCCGGACAGCCCGCGCTGGTTCGCCGCTAAACGTCGCTTCGTCGATGCTGAACGCGTGCTGTTACGTCTGCGTGATACCAGTGCAGAAGCGAAACGCGAGCTGGATGAAATTCGTGAAAGCCTGCAGGTAAAACAAAGCGGTTGGGCGCTGTTTAAAGAAAACAGCAACTTCCGCCGCGCGGTATTCCTTGGCGTACTGTTACAGGTGATGCAGCAGTTCACCGGGATGAACGTCATCATGTACTACGCACCAAAAATCTTTGAACTGGCGGGTTATACCAACACCACTGAGCAGATGTGGGGCACCGTTATCGTGGGTTTGACCAACGTGCTGGCGACCTTTATCGCCATTGGCCTGGTTGACCGCTGGGGCCGTAAACCGACGCTGATCCTCGGCTTTATCGTGATGGCTATCGGTATGGGCGTGCTGGGCACAATGATGCACATTGGTATCCACTCCGCTGCCGCCCAGTACTTTGCCGTACTGATGCTGCTGATGTTTATCGTTGGCTTCGCGATGAGTGCCGGTCCGCTGATTTGGGTACTGTGCTCTGAAATCCAGCCGCTGAAAGGCCGCGATTTCGGTATCACCTGCTCTACCGCAACCAACTGGATTGCCAACATGATCGTCGGCGCAACCTTCCTGACGATGCTGAACTCGCTGGGCAGCGCCAACACCTTCTGGGTCTACGGCGGCCTGAACGTCCTGTTCATCTTCCTGACCTTGTGGCTGATTCCGGAAACCAAAAACGTCTCCCTGGAACACATTGAACGTAACCTGATGAAAGGCCGTAAACTGCGCGAAATTGGCGCACACGACTAA
>NZ_SZXN01000001.1:4146-24866 GCF_005281195.1 Citrobacter sp. wls613 | reverse complement strand
CTTCCTCCCCTCGCGGGGGGAAGCCTGCCTCTTGCAGTCCTTTTCCTGTCGCACTATCCTCTGGCGTTATGAAAACCTCTCGTCTCCCCATCGCCATCCAGCAAGCCGTTATGCGCAGCCTGCGGGAAAAACTTGCCCTCGCCAATCTCAAGCTCGAACGCAATTATCCGGAACCTAAGCTTGTGTACCAACAGCGCGGCACTGCTGCGGGTACAGCGTGGCTGCAAAGCAATGAAATTCGCCTCAACCCGGTGCTGCTGATGGAAAACGTCGAGGCGTTTATCAACGAGGTCGTACCGCATGAACTGGCACATTTGCTGGTGTGGAAGCACTTTGGCCGCGTACCGCCTCACGGGAAAGAGTGGAAATGGATGATGGAGAGCGTGCTGGGCGTTCCGGCCCGGCGTACGCATCAGTTCGAACTGCAATCCGTGCAGCGCAATACCTTTACTTACCGCTGCAAGTGCCAGGAGCATCAGTTGACCGTCCGCCGACATAACCGCATTGTGCGTGGTGAGGCCACCTACCGCTGCGTCCACTGTGGCGAACCGTTGATTCCCGGGCCGCAGGAAAACCCGGCGAAGGCCTGACATCCTCGTTCATCAATCCAAAAAAGATAATGAACTCAACGTTTCCTGCAATAAGAGCCTTTCCTCCCCCTTCAGCGTTTGCACCGGAAAGGGGAGACAAGGCGCAGACACTTTCCCCATCATTTCTGCCACCGTCGCGATCACCCTCAGGCTACCGTGCCGTTGATAAAAGGCCCACAGAGGCTGGAGCGCGCTATCCAGTTGCCGGGTTTTGACGTGATCTCCCGTCAACGCGGCATTGGCTAAAGCACGTGAATAATGCGGGAACAAGCCTGCCAGGACGGAATACCAGACATCGCCTCCGGCTAACAGCCCTGAGGCAGCCTGACCGTCGCCACTGACACCAATAGAGACGCCTGCCGGAAGACTGTTTTTTAGCCTGGCGATCCGTTCAGAGGTGAATGAAGCCAGTTTAATCGAACCAATAGCCGGTAAATTTGACAGCGCGATAAGCAGGTCATCGCTAAATTCAAACCCGGTGGTGGCGGGATTATCATAAATACATAGCGGCACCGACAGCTCGCGAGTGACTCGATCGTACAGATCAAAAACTTCATCCACGTTCAGCCGCTGGTAAGAGACCGGGGCCATCAAAACGCCGCTGACACCCGCCTGCTGCGCATCATCGATAAGGTGCAGAATTTCTTCGACTCGTACGCTGCCAATGCTGGTAATAACGGGGATATCAGATGCCGCCTCAAGCGCAAGCCGGGTAACGCGTAGGCGCTGTTCACGCGTCAGGTAGGCATAGCTCCCGGTAGAACCCAGCACACCGATGGAATCAACGCCGGCACCGGCAATATTCTCAATCAGAGAAAGCCATGTATTTTCATCAACCTCACCCGCCCTCAGCGGCGTAAGCGGAAACGCGCTCAACCCTTTCTTCATCTTTTTCCCCGGTCATTAATTCGATAAAAACGGCTGTTATCTGGGCAATCTGCGCAACGCCCTGGTTCGCGCTCGTGACACGCTACTGTATGAGCAGGCGCGCTAAACAAGCAAACAATAATCCGCCGATAGCGCCTTGTTACTCAAAAGTAATTTCTGGAACTTATATGATTTAGCTGATTGCATCTGCCCGACGCTTTCGTTACGTTGCGGGCTCGTTTTGACACGGAGTGTGTGATGTACCGTAATCTTTCTATGGCAGTGGCGTTATTGGCTACTGCACTCTCTGGCCCGGCATTCGCCGAAGGTATCAACAGCTTCTCCCAAGCGAAAGCCGCTGGTGTAAAAATTAATGCCGATGCGCCCGGCGATTTCTACTGCGGCTGTAAAATTAACTGGCAGGGCAAAAAAGGGGTCGTTGACCTCGAATCCTGCGGCTATAAAGTGCGGAAAAACGAAAACCGCGCCAGCCGTATTGAATGGGAACACGTGGTTCCGGCCTGGCAATTTGGTCATCAACGCCAGTGCTGGCAGGACGGTGGACGTAAAAATTGCGCCAAAGATCCGGTCTATCGCAAGATGGAAAGCGATATGCACAACCTGCAACCGGCAGTGGGTGAAGTAAATGGCGATCGCGCGAACTTTATGTACAGCCAGTGGAACGGCGGCGAAGGCCAGTATGGGCAGTGTGACATGAAGGTCGATTTCAAAGAAAAAGTGGCTGAGCCGCCTGCGCGCGCTCGCGGCGCCATCGCGCGCACCTATTTTTACATGCGCGACCAGTACAACCTGACGCTTTCCCGTCAGCAAACCCAGCTTTTTAACGCCTGGAATAAACAGTATCCAGTGACCGACTGGGAGTGCGAACGCGACGAACGTATTGCGAAGGTACAGGGCAACCATAACCCATACGTGCAACGCGCTTGCCAGGCGCAAAAGAGCTAACCTACACTAGCGTCAATATTTTAACCCATGCCCTGCCGTTTTGTCGGCCAGGGCCATGACGCGGATGGTTAACTATGCGTATTCCTCGCATTTATCACCCTGAACCACTCACGGCAGGCAGCCAAATTTCACTGTGTGAAGATGCCGCCAACCATATCGGTCGCGTGCTGCGCATGGGACCGGGCCAGGCTCTTCAACTATTTGACGGCAGCAACCAGGTGTTTGACGCCGAGATCACCCACGCCAGCAAGAAAAGCGTGGATGTGAAGATACTGAGCGCCGAACTCGACGATCGCGAATCTCCCTTGCATATTCATCTTGGGCAGGTGATGTCGCGCGGTGAAAAAATGGAATTTACTATCCAGAAATCGATTGAACTGGGTGTAAGCCTCATTACGCCACTTTTTTCTGAGCGCTGCGGCGTTAAACTGGACAGTGAACGCTTGAACAAGAAGCTCCAGCAGTGGCAGAAAATTGCGATTGCCGCCTGCGAGCAATGCGGTCGTAACCGGGTGCCTGAAATTCGCCCGGCAATGGATCTGGAAGCCTGGTGTGCCGAGCAGGACGAGGGGCTAAAACTGAACCTGCACCCGCGTGCCAGCGCCAGTATTAACACGCTTCCGCTGCCGGTAGAGCGCATCCGGCTGCTGATTGGACCTGAAGGCGGGCTGTCGGCAGATGAAATTGCCATGACTGCACGCTATCAGTTTACTGATATTCTGTTAGGACCTCGCGTTCTGCGTACTGAGACAACTGCGCTCACCGCCATTACCGCGCTACAGGTGCGATTTGGCGATCTGGGCTAACGGAGAAGAACAATGATCAAGCTCGGCATCGTGATGGATCCCATCGCAAGCATCAACATCAAGAAAGATTCCAGCTTCGCTATGCTGCTGGAAGCGCAACGTCGTGGTTACGAACTTCACTATATGGAGATGGCCGATCTTTATCTGATTAACGGTGAAGCCCGCGCCCGCACGCGTACCCTGAGCGTAGAGCAGAACTACGACAAATGGTATGAGTTCAACAGCGAACAAGATCTACCACTGGCTGACCTGGACGTCATTCTGATGCGTAAGGATCCGCCGTTTGATACCGAGTTCATCTACGCCACCTATATTCTGGAGCGTGCAGAAGAGCAAGGGACGCTGATCGTGAACAAACCGCAGAGCCTGCGCGATTGTAACGAAAAGCTGTTCACCGCCTGGTTCGCGGACCTGACGCCAGAAACGCTGGTCACGCGTAACAAAGCGCAGCTGAAAGCCTTCTGGCAAAAACACAGCGATATCATTCTCAAGCCGCTGGACGGCATGGGTGGTGCATCGATCTTCCGCGTAAAGGAAGGCGATCCGAACCTCGGTGTAATTGCCGAAACGCTGACCGAACACGGTACCCGCTACTGCATGGCGCAGAACTACCTGCCGGCGATTAAAGACGGCGACAAACGCGTACTGGTGGTCGATGGCGAACCCGTTCCCTACTGCCTGGCACGCATTCCACAGGGCGGTGAAACCCGTGGTAATCTGGCGGCCGGTGGCCGTGGCGAACCTCGTCCGCTGACCGACAGCGACTGGGAAATTGCACGTCGTATCGGGCCAACGCTGAAAGCCAAAGGACTGATTTTTGTCGGTCTGGATATTATCGGCGATCGCCTGACGGAAATTAACGTCACCAGCCCAACCTGTATTCGCGAAATTGAGGCGGAGTTCCCGGTGTCCATTACCGGTATGCTGATGGATGCCATTGAAGCTCGCTTAGCCAAGTAAACCTGCGCCGGATGACGACGCCACGGTGTCTTATCCGGCCTACAATTGCACCCCGTTGGCCGGATAAGGCGAAGCCGATATCCGGCAATGTTATTTTCAGAGGGTGACAACTTAACGCTTTCCTCGCATACTGACCGTAGTTGCTTTTTTGAACCAGGAAACAGAACCTCTGACAATGAATTTACAGCATCACTTTCTTATTGCCATGCCTGCTCTCCAGGATCCGATTTTCCGCCGTTCCGTGGTCTACATTTGCGAACATAATGAAAATGGCGCAATGGGGATTATCGTCAATAAACCCCTGGAAAACTTACAGATTGCAGGGATTCTGGAAAAGCTGAAGATTACCCCTGAGACACGCGATCCGGCGATTCGCCTGGATAAAGCCGTGATGCTCGGAGGCCCGTTAGCAGAAGAGCGTGGGTTTATTTTGCATACCCCTCCTTCACGCTTTGCCTCCAGCATTCGTATTTCGGACAACACCATTATCACCACTTCCCGCGATGTACTGGAAACCTTAGGCACTCAGGAACAACCTTCCGAGGTACTGGTCGCCCTGGGGTATTCATCATGGGAAAAAGGCCAACTGGAGCAAGAGTTGCTGGATAACGCCTGGCTCACCGCCCCCGCGGATCTCAATATTCTGTTTAAAACGCCGATTGCCGACCGCTGGCGCGACGCGGCCAAACTTATCGGAATCGATATCCTGACCATGCCTGGCGTGGCGGGACACGCATAATGAGCGAAACATTACTCTCCTTTGATTTTGGGACCAAAAGTATTGGCGTGGCGATTGGTCAGCGCATTACAGGTACTGCCAGACCGCTGCCTGCCATCAAAGCGCAGGACGGCACGCCAGACTGGAACGTGATTGAACGCCTGCTAAAAGAGTGGCAACCGGATGAAATCATTGTCGGTCTGCCGCTCAATATGGACGGCACCGAGCAGCCGCTTACTGCGCGCGCGCGCAAGTTTGCCAACCGTATTCATGGCCGCTTTGGCGTCACGGTCACGCTGCACGACGAACGCCTGAGCACCGTCGAAGCACGTTCCGGCCTGTTTGAGCAAGGCGGGTACCGCGCGCTGAATAAAGGCAAAGTAGACTCCGCGTCTGCCGTCGTTATTCTCGAAAGCTATTTCGAACAAGGTTACTAAGGCTCATATTTACAGCCTGCCTTGCGCCTGACGCTGCTGCAGGCTCTGGGCAAATGTTTGCATACCCGCCTGTTGCCCGGTTTGTATCACGCCGGGTAGCTGGTGGGTTTTCCCTTCACGGATCAGATTACTCACAGCCGACGTATTGACCAGCAGTTCAAATAACGCCACCCGCCCACCCTGCCTGTCGGCTTCCAGTTTTTGTGCGAGCACCGCACGCAAGCTACCCGCCAGTTGATTACGCACCGGGTCTTTTTCCTGTGTAGGGAACGTATCCACCAGCCGCTCCACCGCCTGCGCCGCACCGCGCGTATGCAGCGTTGCCAGCACCAGATGCCCCGTTTCCGCCGCCGTCAGTGCCAGACGAATCGTCTCGCTGTCGCGCAGTTCCCCCAGTAAAATCACGTCGGGATCTTCACGCAATGCCGCCCGCAGGCCGGCAGCAAAAGAAAGGCAGTGCACGCCAATCTCACGCTGTTGGATCAGACAACGCTGGCTGGTATAGCGGTATTCAATCGGGTCTTCCAGGGTCAGAATATGCCCGTCAACGTGCTGATTGAGAGAGTCCACCATCGCCGCCAGCGTCGTCGACTTACCGCTGCCCGTCGCCCCGGTCACCAGAATCAACCCGTTTTCGCTGTGCAGCAGTTCTGGCAACGCAGCGGGCGTCTGGAGATCATCCAGGCACGGGCAATCAAGCGGCAGCAGTCTCAGCGCCAGTGACGTTCCCTGCTGATGCGTAAATGCGCTGGCCCGTAAACGCCGGGAATCCGCCAGTGCGATAGCAAAATCAACCTGACCCTTTTCCCGCCACTGTACCTGTTGTTGCTCACTGAGCCAGGCCAGGAGCAGCGCGTCCACGTCAGGCGCGGTAAACGGGGCAATTTCTACCCTTCCACATATGCGCCAGCGCGCAGGCCATGCATTGCACAGGTGTAGATCCGACACGTTATGCTTTACACTAAGGGCCACTATTTCTTCCATATTCATATGAACATCCTCGGAAAATGAACGATATCGCGCATAACCTGGCACATGTCAGGGAGAAAATCTCAGCCGCCGCGACGCGTTGCGGGCGGTCTTCAGAAGACGTTACGTTGCTTGCAGTGAGCAAAACCAAACCTGCGAGCGCCATCGAAGAAGCCATTGCTGCCGGGCAGCATGCCTTTGGGGAAAACTATGTTCAGGAAGGCGTGGATAAGATCCGCTACTTCAGCGAAAACGGCGTGACTGGACTGCAGTGGCACTTTATCGGCCCGTTGCAGTCCAACAAAAGCCGTCTGGTGGCTGAACATTTTGACTGGTGCCACACGATAGACCGTTTGCGCATCGCCACCCGACTCAGCGAACAGCGCCCGGCAGACCTACCGCCGCTAAATGTGCTGATTCAAATAAACATCAGCGATGAGAACAGCAAGTCAGGTATTCCGCTGGCAGAGCTTGATGCCCTGGTCGCAGACGTCGCCGCTCTGCCGCGCATTACCCTGCGTGGACTGATGGCAATCCCGGCGCCTGAGTCAGATTATGTAAGGCAGTTTGAAGTTGCACAGCAAATGGCTGTAGCATTTGCCGGGTTGAAAACACGCTACCCGACAGTCGATACGCTCTCGTTGGGAATGTCTGATGATATGGATGCCGCCATCGCGGCGGGTAGCACGATGGTGCGCATTGGCACTGCCATTTTTGGTGCTCGTGATTACACAAAAAATTAAGGAAAACTGAGGAACACCATGAATACGTTGACCTTCCTGCTCTCAACGGTAATTGAGCTGTATACCATGGCGCTGTTATTGCGCGTGTGGATGCAGTGGTCTCGCTGCGATTTTTACAATCCGTTTTCGCAGTTCATTGTAAAAATCACTCAGCCTATTATTGGGCCGTTACGCCGAATTATTCCCCCGATGGGGCCGATTGATAGCGCATCGTTACTGGTCGCGTTAGTGCTCAGCTTTATCAAAGCTATTGTGCTGTTCAAAGTGGTCACGTTCCAACCCATTATCTGGATCGCCGCCGTACTGATCGTCCTGAAGACTATCGGGCTGCTGATTTTCTGGGTACTGCTGGTGATGGCCATCATGAGCTGGGTCAGCCAGGGCCGCAGCCCTGTAGAATACGTACTGATTCAACTGGCGGATCCGCTGCTGCGTCCTATTCGTCGTATCCTTCCAGGAATGGGCGGGATCGACTTCTCCCCGATGATCCTGGTGCTGCTACTCTATGTCATCAACATGGGGATCGCAGAAGTGTTACAAGCGACAGGCAACATGCTGCTGCCGGGGCTGTGGATGGCGCTATGAGTGCCGTAACACCCTGCGATGACGGTCTGGTTTTACGGCTCTACATTCAGCCTAAAGCCAGCCGTGACAGTATTGTGGGTTTACATGGCGACGAAGTAAAAGTCGCCATTACCGCCCCACCGGTCGATGGGCAAGCCAACAGCCATCTGGTGAAGTTTCTCGGTAAACAGTTCCGCGTGGCGAAAAGCCAGGTCGTTATTGAGAAGGGCGAGCTTGGCCGCCACAAACAGGTTAAAATCATTCATCCGCAACAGATCCCGCCAGAAATTGCGGCGCTAACTGATTAGGTATCCCATGCAAAAAGTTGTCCTCGCGACCGGCAATGCCGGTAAAGTGCGTGAACTCGCCTCTCTCCTGAGCGACTTCGGGCTTGATGTCGTTGCCCAAACGGATCTGGGCGTTGATTCCGCAGAAGAAACCGGCCTGACGTTTATTGAAAACGCCATTCTGAAGGCGCGTCATGCCGCGCAAATCACCGGTCTGCCGGCCATTGCCGATGATTCCGGCCTGGCCGTTGACGCCCTCGGCGGGGCTCCGGGGATTTATTCTGCTCGCTATTCTGGTGAAGATGCGACTGACAGACAAAATCTGGATAAACTGCTGCACACGCTGCAGGATATCCCGGACGAAAAACGTCAGGCACAGTTCCATTGTGTACTGGTGTATATGCGCCACGCAGATGACCCAACCCCTGTTGTATGTCACGGACGCTGGCCGGGCGTGATCGCTCGTGAGCCTGCCGGAGACGGTGGTTTTGGCTACGACCCTATCTTCTTTGTACCGTCTGAGGGTAAAACCGCAGCCGAACTGACCCGCGAAGAAAAGAGTGCTATTTCCCACCGTGGACAGGCACTAAAACTGCTGCTGGATGCGCTGCGTAATGGTTAAGTTGCCACCGCTGAGTCTTTATATCCACATCCCGTGGTGCGTGCAGAAATGCCCCTACTGCGACTTCAACTCGCATGCGTTAAAGGGCGAAGTTCCTCATGACGATTACGTTGGGCATCTGCTGAGCGATCTGGATGCCAACGTCGCCTACGCGCAGGGACGCGAAGTAAAGACCATTTTTATTGGTGGCGGTACGCCGAGCCTGCTCTCTGGCCCGGCAATGCAAACGCTGCTGGATGGCGTGCGTGCGCGTCTAAATCTGGCGACGGATGCCGAAATCACGATGGAAGCCAATCCCGGTACGGTGGAAGCCGATCGGTTTGTCGATTATCAACGCGCTGGAGTTAACCGCATCTCGATTGGCGTGCAAAGTTTTAGCGCCGCCAAGCTTGAGCGACTGGGGCGTATTCACGGGCCAGAAGAAGCCAAACGCGCGGCGAATCTGGCTGACGGTCTGGGATTGCGCAGCTTTAACCTGGATTTGATGCACGGCCTGCCGGATCAAACACTGGAAGAAGCGCTGGGCGATTTACAGCAGGCCATTGAGCTTAACCCCCCGCATCTCTCCTGGTATCAGCTCACTATTGAGCCCAACACGTTGTTTGGTTCGCGCCCGCCGGTGCTACCGGATGATGACGCCCTGTGGGATATTTTTGAGCAAGGCCACCGGTTGCTGACCGCCGCCGGGTATCAGCAATATGAAACCTCGGCCTATGCAAAACCGGGATATCAGTGCCAGCACAACCTGAACTACTGGCGTTTTGGCGACTATCTTGGCATTGGCTGCGGGGCTCACGGCAAGATCACCTTCCCGGACGGACGTATCCTGCGCACCACCAAAACCCGACATCCGCGCGGTTACATGCAGGGACGTTATCTCGAAAGCGAGCGTGATGTCGCCGAGGCTGATAAGCCATTTGAGTTCTTTATGAACCGCTTCCGCTTGCTGGAGGCCGCACCGCGTGTGGAATTCACCCACTATACCGGGCTTGCCGAAGAGGTGATTCGGGCACAGATTGATGAGGCTATCGCCCAGGGATATCTGACGCAGAGCGATGAGTACTGGCAGATTACCCAGCACGGTAAGCTGTTTTTAAACTCACTGCTGGAGCTGTTTCTGGCAGAGTAACGCGGAAAACCGTAATGAATGTTGGCCTGATAAGGCTTTGAGCCACCATTCGGCAAATTGCCTGATGGCGCTGCGCTTATCAGGCCTACAGGGTTAGGTCGATAAGCGCAGCCACCTTCATCGATTAGTACTGATTAAACATTTCCTGGATCTGTTTAGGATCTTTGGTCTGTGTCAGCGCCAATTGCAGCAGCACGCGAGCTTTTTGTGGGTTCAGCGAGCCAGACGCCACAAATCCGTACTTCGCATCATCGATTTCAGCATCCTGCGTGGTGGAGCCAGTAGGTACGCGGGAAGAACGCACGACCACGGTGCCTTTGTGCGCAGCGGTTGCCAGCGTATCGAAAATGGTTTTATACAGGTTACCATTACCCACACCAGCACTCACAATCCCGGCGTATCCGGCATCGACCAGCGCTTTTGCCGGCAGATCGGAGGCGTTAGCGTAGTTATAGATAATGCCCACCTTCGGCAGCTCGGTCAGCTTAGAGACATCGAATGGCGTTGCGGAAGTATGCTTGCGCGCAGGCGTACGCTGGTAATCAATTTTACCGTTATGGATATAGCCCAGCGGGCCATAGTTGACGGCTTTGAAGGTCGCGACATCCGTGGTGTTGGTCTTGGTCACATCACGGCCATCCAGGACAGTGTCGTTCATCACCACCAGCACACCGCGGTTAGCAGACGCTTTATCCGCCGCGGTCACCACGGCGTTATACAGGTTGAACGGGCCATCGGCGCTCATACCCGTAGACGGACGCATTGCGCCGACCAACACCACTGGCTTGTTGCACTTGACGGTCAGATCGAGGAAATACGCGGTTTCTTCCATAGTATCCGTACCATGGGTCACCACGAAGCCGTCGGTTTTATCACATTCGGTGTTGATCTTCTTCGCCAGCGTTAACCAGACGTCGTCATTCATGTCCTGCGAGCCAATATTCACCACCTGCTCGCCTTTAACGACGGCAATATCTTTCAGTTGCGGCACCGCATCGACCAGATTTTCTACGCCAACTTTACCCGCCGTGTAGTTGGATTTTGTTGCGGAATCACCGCCACCAGCAATCGTCCCGCCGGTAGCCAGAATGGTGATATTGGGTAATGCGAGCGCTGCGCCGCTGAACCCCATAACCAGTGCTGCCAGTGCCGTTTTTCTGAAAAAATCCATGTTATTACTCCGGTTATTTGAATTTGCCGCATTATGTCAACCTGACAGATGAATAATGTGACCTCTTCCAATTAACCAGACTTATATATTTATAAATTTGTTATTTTTAGAGATGGATATCAAAAAACAAGGAAAATGCAAAGCAAAACGGCACAGAATGTTTCTGTGCCGTTAAAGAGAGGTAAATGCTATTTTAGACCGTTAACCAATGCCTTACGGTCATCTTCCAGCGTCACGACGCGCGCGCAAACATCTTTGCCAAACTGCTGGAAGTCTTTCTCTTGGTTCTTCCATTCATTCTGGATGGAGGTTTGCAAACCGCCAAGGCTACCGAGCACACCCTGCAGTGGGTTACCGCCACCTTTGAGCACCGCTTTGGCACCCATTTCGTTGATGCTGTCCTGCAGAATGCCGCCCATCGCCTGATTCACCAGCTGCTGCCCGTCAGCACGGACCTGATCAATCGCCTTATAATGGAAGGTCAGACCGTCAGTACGATGCTCGATGATCCGGTTCATCTGCTCTTTCAATTGGGCGTCAAGCTTGGTTAAACGACCGCGCATGTTGCTGCTTTCACCGACTTCTTTGGCGATAATTTTGTCCAGCGCGATGCGACCTTTCTCGACGCGCGCTCTGGCGCCGTCGTCAATCCACGGCAGGCTGCTACGCAACGCCGCCTGATAATCTTTCGCCTGCTCACGCTGTGCGGCGCTTAAGGTGTACTGCTTACCGTTGAAGGTAACATTCCCGGCTGGCGTGATCACCAGATCGCCGTTTTCACCCTTCACCTGCACCGTTTGCGGAGTCACAATCACATCGTCACGCGGGGTGACGCTGCACTTATAATCAGCATGTGCGGCCATCGCCGTGAACGTCAGGACTGCCGCCAGCAGCGTTTTACGCATCATATCTATCCCTCAATACAAATCGGGCCGGCATTTGCCGACCCTGTGCTACTTAGTCCCACCAAATATCGAAAAGTTCGCTGGTGCGCACATCTTCAAGTTTGTGCTCTTCCAGCCACTTACGCACGATTGCCTGATGTTCTTCAGTGCATTTGCCGATTTCCTGCAGGCAGATCAGACCTTCCCAGGCCAGATAGCCACTGCCGTCATAGGCCAGCTTGTTCGGCTCAATAACCTCATTGATAAAGTCATCAACGATTTTATCGACCTGCTCTTCAGATGTGCCTTCCGGAAAACGCCATGCAACCGAAAATCCGACTTCCTGGAATTCGTCGATATGCATTTTTTTACGCAGACGACGGCTACGGTTCTTTGCCATTATTTCACCCTCTCGAACATTAAGTCCCATACGCCGTGGCCAAGACGATGGCCACGTTGTTCAAATTTGGTTACCGGGCGCGATGGTGGGCGCGGTACATAATCGTTACTCTCAGACTGGTTTTTATACCCGTCAATGGAGGACATCACTTCAAGCATGTGCTCCGCATAGGCTTCCCAGTCGGTAGCCATGTGGAAAACACCGCCCAACTTCAGCTTACTCTTCACCAGCTCAGCAAACGGTACCTGAACGATACGGCGTTTATTATGACGTGCTTTATGCCACGGGTCAGGGAAAAAGAGCTGAACCATCGATAAAGAATTGTCAGGAATCATTTTGTGCAGCACTTCAACGGCGTCATGACACATCACGCGCAGGTTTTCGACGCCCTCTTCATGCGCCGAAGCCAGGCAGGCACCAACGCCCGGAGAGTGAACCTCAATACCGAGGAAGTTTTGTTCCGGACGCGCTTTGGCCATCGCCACCAGCGAAGCGCCCATACCGAAACCTATTTCAAGCGTCACCGGTGCGTCACGGCCAAACAGCGCAGCAAAATCGACCGGCGCTTCGCTGAACTCAACGCCCATCACCGGCCAGTAGTTTTCCAGTGCGTGTTCCTGCCCTTTAGTCAGTCGCCCCTGGCGACGAACAAAACTACGAATCCGGCGCAGCGGGCGACCGTTTTCATCAAATTCCGGTGAAATGACGTCGTTCTTCATAAAAGTTTAGTCTGCTGTGTTTGAGTTCTGAAAACGGGCATTATCCAAAGTTAGTTGCCGGATGCAAGTAAAGGAAGAGAGTCAGCTGCGGAAAGTTCCGGTTTACACCCTTCGACCTCTGTGCTGCAATCTTGCCCCCAGCAATAATGAAACGGTAATCATGCAAGCGTCTCAATTTTCAGCTCAGGTGTTGAGCTGGTACGACAAATACGGGCGGAAAACGCTGCCCTGGCAAATTGACAAGACGCCTTACAAAGTATGGCTTTCTGAAGTCATGCTGCAACAAACTCAGGTTGCGACCGTTATTCCTTATTTTGAACGCTTTATGGCGCGCTTTCCAACGATAACCGATTTAGCCCATGCCCCGCTTGATGAAGTCCTGCATTTGTGGACCGGGCTGGGGTATTACGCGCGTGCGCGCAATCTGCATAAAGCCGCTCAGCAGGTGGCGACGCTGCATGGCGGCACCTTCCCGCAAACCTTTGATGAAGTTGCCGCCCTGCCCGGCGTTGGACGCTCTACCGCAGGCGCGATCCTTTCGCTCTCTTTGGGTCAGCATTTTCCGATTCTCGACGGCAACGTCAAACGCGTGCTGGCACGCTGTTATGCTGTCAGCGGCTGGCCGGGGAAAAAAGAGGTCGAGAAAAAACTGTGGGCGTTGAGTGAGCAGGTTACACCCGCCCACGGCGTTGAACGATTTAATCAGGCGATGATGGATTTAGGCGCGCTAGTCTGTACGCGTTCAAAACCTAAGTGCGCCCTGTGCCCATTACAAAATGGCTGTGTGGCTACCGCCAATGCAAGTTGGGCACAATACCCGGGTAAAAAGCCCAAGCAGACGTTACCGGAGCGCACAGGCTATTTTTTACTGATGCAGCATAACGATGAGGTGTTACTCGCGCAGCGTCCACCCAGCGGCTTATGGGGCGGATTATACTGTTTTCCGCAGTTTGAAGATGAAGATGGACTGCATCAGTGGCTGGCGCAACGGCAAATTAACGCAGATAATCTGACCCAGCTTACTGCATTTCGCCATACCTTTAGTCATTTCCACTTAGATATTGTGCCTATGTGGCTTCCCGTGTCCTCATTCACCACCTGCATGGATGAAGGCAACGCGCTCTGGTATAACTTAGCGCAACCGCCGTCGGTCGGACTGGCGGCTCCTGTGGAGCGTTTGTTACAGCAATTACGCGTCGGTGCGCAGGTTTAACGTGCCGGTCGATAAAGAGGATTTTTTATGAGCAGAACGATTTTTTGTACTTTCCTGCAACGTGAAGCAGAAGGTCAGGATTTTCAGCTGTACCCAGGCGATCTGGGAAAACGCATTTATAACGAGATTTCGAAAGAAGCATGGGCACAGTGGCAGCACAAGCAAACCATGCTGATTAACGAGAAGAAACTCAACATGATGAACGTCGAGCACCGCAAGCTGTTGGAACAGGAGATGATCAACTTCCTGTTTGAAGGCAAGGACGTGCACATTGAAGGCTATACGCCAGAGTCATAAGAACCGTTGCCGGATGGCGCTGCGCTTATCCGGCCGACGATTTAATCTGGTCCTTGCAAATAACCAACACAACACGCACCCCCGGAATGATGAAAAAATTTCTCGCGCTTGCCGTTATTGCGCCGTTGCTCATCTCCTGTTCCAGTTCGACCAAAAAAGGCGATTCCTATAACGAAGCCTGGGTCAAGGATACCAACGGTTTTGATATTCTGATGGGGCAGTTTGCCCATAACATTGAGAATTTGTGGGGATTTAAAGAAGTGCTGATCGCGGGTCCGAAGGACTACGTCAAGTATACCGATCAGTATCAAACCCGCAGCCACATCAACTTTGATGACGGTACCATAACCGTGGAGACCATCGCCGGGACAGATCCTGCCGGGCATTTACGACGGGCAATAATCAAGACCTTGCTGATGGGAGACGATCCGGGTTCCATCGATCTCTATTCCGATGTCGATGATATCAAGATTTCCAAAGAGCCGTTCCTCTACGGGCAGGTCGTTGATAATACCGGTCAGCCTATTCGCTGGGAGGGACGCGCGACAAACTTCGCCAACTACCTGCTGCAAACGCGACTGAAGAGCCGGAGTAACGGCCTGCGCATTATCTACAGCGTGACAATTAACCTGGTGCCAAACCACCTTGATAAGCGTGCGCATAAGTATATCGGCATGGTTCGTCAGGCATCGCGTAAGTATGGCGTCGACGAGGCGCTGATCCTCGCCATCATGCAAACCGAGTCCTCCTTTAACCCGTATGCGGTCAGCCATGCTGATGCACTGGGCCTGATGCAGGTCGTGCAGCACAGCGCCGGGAAGGATGTATTCCGCTCACAGGGCCGTTCCGGTACGCCAAGCCGTAGCTTCTTGTTTGACCCGGCCAACAACATTGATACCGGTACCGCCTATCTGGCGATGCTCAACAATGTCTACCTGGGCGGAATCGATAACCCAACCTCACGTCGTTACGCCGTCATTACCGCGTATAACGGTGGGGCAGGCAGCGTGCTGCGTGTGTTCTCCAGCGATAAAATTCAGGCAGCAAATATCATCAACAGCATGTCGCCGGGAGACGTTTATCAAACATTAACCACCCGACATCCGTCGGCGGAATCACGCCGCTACCTTTATAAGGTCAATTCTGCACAAAAATCCTATCGACGTCGGTAATGTTTACCCTCTTCGGCCGCGTGAAGCTGGCGGCAGAAGAGGGTAAAAGTGTTAACTCCGTCACTATTTTGCTTTGCAATTGGAAATTGTTTGCAAATATTTGTCACAGCTAACAAAAAAACACCCCTTCTCATTGATAGAATCACATCATATTGAAACGGCAAATGTGCTTTTTAAAACATCCATCCGCATTACGATGTGAGGAAATTAACATGAATCTTAAGCTGCAGCTGAAAGTCCTTTCCTTTCTGCAGTTCTGCCTGTGGGGTAGTTGGCTCACGACCCTCGGCTCTTATATGTTTGTCACCCTTAAATTCGACGGTGCCTCTATTGGCGCAGTCTATAGCTCGCTGGGGATTGCCGCCGTATTTATGCCTACGCTGTTAGGTATCGTCGCCGACAAATGGATCAGTGCCAAGTGGGTTTATGCTCTTTGCCACCTGGTGGGTGCGGGTACGCTGTTCGCTGCCGCCGAGGTCACCACGCCTGGAGCCATGTTCTTTGTGATCCTGCTTAACTCCCTGGCCTATATGCCAACGCTGGGGTTAATCAACACTATTTCTTACTATCGCCTGCAGTCTGCCGGGATGGATATTGTCACCGACTTCCCGCCAATCCGTATCTGGGGCACCATCGGGTTTATTCTGGCCATGTGGGCGGTAAGCTTCTCAGGCTTTGAACTGAGCCATATGCAGCTGTATATCGGCGCAATTCTGTCCGTGGTACTGGCACTGTTCACCCTGACGCTGCCGCATATTCCGGTTGCTAATCAGCAGAAAAATCAGAGCTGGACGTCAATGATGGGTTTGGATGCCTTCGCCCTGTTTAAAAACAAGCGTATGGCAATTTTCTTCATCTTCTCGATGATGCTGGGCGCAGAACTGCAAATTACCAACATGTTCGGTAATACCTTCCTGCACAGCTTCGATAATAACCCGCTGTTCTCTGGTAGCTTCATCGTCGAGCATGCGTCAGTCATGATGTCCATCTCGCAGATTTCAGAAACCCTGTTTATCCTGACCATCCCGTTCTTCTTAAGCCGTTACGGTATTAAGAACGTTATGCTGATCAGTATTGTGGCGTGGATGCTGCGTTTTGGTCTGTTTGCGTACGGCGACCCGACTCCGTTCGGTACCGTGCTGCTGGTTCTGTCGATGATTGTTTACGGCTGCGCCTTCGATTTCTTCAACATCTCCGGTTCGGTGTTCGTGGAAAAAGAAGTTCGTCCGGAAATTCGCGCCAGTGCACAGGGTATGTTCCTGATGATGACCAACGGCTTTGGCTGTATTCTGGGTGGTCTGGTGAGCGGTAAAGTGGTGGAACACTTCACACTGAACGGCATTACTGACTGGCAGAGCGTATGGCTGATCTTCGCGGGCTACTCACTGTTCCTGGCCTTTGCCTTCGTCGCACTGTTTAAGTACAAACACGTTCGCACTCCGGCTGGCACACAGACTATCGCACACTAATCTTCATTGATTAAAAAGGGTCACCTGACGGTGACCCTTTTTTTGCCGGAAATGTATCGGCCGCGCGATCCGTTTTTTATTTCAGAACATATCCGTACAGACGCTTAATGCCGTCGGCGTCCGTTTCACTGTAAACCCCTTGCAGTTCAGGTGAGAAGCCCGGCAGCAGATTAACGCCCTCTTCCAGCGCCAGGAAGTAACGCTGTACCGCTCCGCCCCACACTTCACCGGGTACTACGCACAACACGCCGGGAGGATAAGGCAACGCACCTTCTGCCGCGATACGACCGGCAGCATCACTAATGCGCACCAGCTCAACATCTCCCCGGATATAAGCACTGTTGGCATCCTGCGGGTTCATGGCAACAGCGGGTAAGCTCTCCTGACGGAACATCGCTTTTTGCAGATCCTTCACATCAAAGCTCACGTACAGGTCATGCATTTCCTGACACAGTTCACGCAGCGTGTAATCTCGATAGCGCATCGGGTATTTGTTGAAGATTGTGGGCAGCACATCTGCCAGCGGCGTATCGTTCTCAATGTGCTGTTCAAACTGAGCCAGCATCGCCACCAGCTGCGCCATTTTCTCTGCGCTTTCTGCTGGCGTCAGCAGGAACAGGATTGAATTGAGGTCGCATTTTTCCGGCACAATACCATTCTCTCGCAGGTAGTGTGCGAGGATCGTCGCTGGTATACCAAAGTCAGTATACTGCCCAGTTTGCGCATCAATGCCCGGCGTGGTCAGCAGCAGTTTGCACGGATCGACAAAATACTGATCGCTCGCATAGCCGTCAAAACCATGCCATTTCGCTCCCGGCTCAAAGCTAAAGAAGCGACGCTCGCTGGCAATAACCTGCGTCGGGTATGTCTGCCAGGGCTTCCCCCCCACCATCGGGGGAATAAAGGGCTGAATCAGCTTACAGCGATCGATAATGGCTTTACGTGCCTCAATTCCTAACGCCACGCATTCCGCCCATAACCGGCGTCCGCTCTCACCTTCATGGATTTTTGCGTTAACGTCCAGCGCGGCAAATAGCGGGTAAAACGGGCTGGTGGAGGCGTGCAGCATAAAAGCATTGTTCAACCGTTTATGCGGGCAAAAACGCGCCTGGCCGCGAATATGGTTATCTTTTTTGTGGATCTGCGAGGTTTGTGAGAACCCGGCCTGCTGTTTGTGCACCGACTGGGTGACAAAAATCCCGGGATCATTGGGTTTGAGATCCAGTAGCAATGGCGAGCCATCCGCCATCATCGGGATAAATTGTTCGTAACCAACCCAGGCAGAGTCAAACAAAATGTAATCGCACAAACTGCCGATCTTGTCGATCACCTGTCGCGCGTTATAAATGGTCCCATCATAGGTTCCCAACTGGATAATCGCCAGACGGAACGGGCGCGGCTGGTCGGCTTTATGTGGTGCGACGTCGCGTATCTGCCCACGCAGATACGCTTCATTAAAGCAGTGCTCATCAACGCCGCCAATAAAGCCAAACGGGTTACGCGCCGCCTCCAGATAGACTGGTGTAGCGCCGGCCTGGATCAGCGCACCATGGTGGTTTGATTTATGATTATTACGGTCAAACAGCACCAGATCGCCACGCGTCAGTAACGCGTTGGTCACGACTTTATTGGCAGCAGAGGTGCCGTTCAGCACAAAGTATGTTTTATCTGCATTAAACACTTTTGCCGCAAACTTCTGCGCATGCTTTGCCGACCCCTCATGAATGAGCAAATCGCCCAACTTGACGTCAGCATTGCACATGTCCGCGCGAAACAAATTCTCGCCAAAGAACTCATAAAAATGCCGTCCGGCAGGATGTTTCTTAAAAAATTCACCGTGCTGATGGCCTGGGCAGGCAAAGGTACTGTTGCCCATTTCGACATACTGCGTCAGCGTGTCATAAAATGGTGGCAACAGATCGTCCTCATAACGACATGCGGCGGACTCCAGCTCCAGCCAGTCCTGTGCGTTACCGCCAATAACCGCCTCTGCACCCGCAGGTAATTCGACAGTAACCTCTGAGAAAATAAACACCGGTAAATGAAAACCTGTGCGTTTAAGCAACGCGAGGATCCCGCTGCGGCTGTCCGCAACGGTAATGACGACTGCCGCAACATCAGTAAAATCGGTACCGTCCAGTGACACCACCTGACGATGGGTAGACAGACAAGAGACCAGTTCACCACTGGCGGCAATTTTCATTGATTTCATAAGCGCAAAAACCCGTTTCGGGAAAGTCAAAGTCCCGGACAATGCCACACGGCGTTATCCCACGAAATGTTTGGTCAAACTGGTTACCAGCCCCGACCGCCAGACATCAGTAAAAGCAGATAGCCTCTGATCTTACTGTTATCCTGCAGTGAGCGTACGCCGCCGTCACCGCATGGAGGGAGAATGAGGATGTGTCGTAGAAAGGGGAGGACGTCGCGCAAAAAGGCGATGTTGAAGGTGATGTAGGGGGAATTGATTCATCCCAGGCAACCCCATTCAGACAGGAGAAAATTCGCGCAATCATGGCACCTTTCACTACCAGGCGCAAGACAAAATCCTATGCATATCCCCACAGATAAACAAGCATTTTGCCGGACAATAGCGTCATAATAATGCAATCTGAAAACATAAATATACCCCGAAAATTGCCTTCGTCATCAAGACGATAACGGGTATGCAGGAGCTCATGTGGTAATCGGACCTTTTATTAATGCCAGCGCTATTTTACTTGGTGGCGTTCTCGGTACGCTGCTCAGCCAGCATTTACCCGAACGCATTCGGGTCTCAATGACCTCTATTTTCGGACTGGCTTCTCTGGGCATTGGTATCTTGCTGGTAATCAAATGCGCCAACCTGCCGGTTATGGTGCTGGCAACGCTGGTCGGCGCACTGATTGGCGAGTTGTGCCATCTGGAAAAAGGGATTAATGCGGCGGTCGCCAAAGCGCAGCAGCTTTTCTCAAAGTCAGATGCCAATGCAACGCACGAATCGTTTATTCAAAGCTTTGTCGCCATCATTGTATTGTTTTGTGCCAGCGGCACCGGGATCTTTGGGGCGATACATGAAGGAATGACCGGCGATCCGAATATTTTAATCGCGAAGTCGTTTCTCGATTTCTTCACCGCTATCATCTTCGCCTGTTCGCTGGGGATTGCGGTATCCGCCATTTGTGTGCCGATGCTGGCAATCCAGCTGACGCTCGCCGCCTGCGCCGCGCTGATCTTGCCTTTGACGACGCCTGCCATGATGGCTGACTTTAGCGCCGTAGGTGGCTTGCTGTTGCTGGCAACCGGCTTGCGTATCTGCGGAATTAAAATGTTTGCCGTCGTGAACATGCTACCTACCCTGCTATTGGCCATGCCGCTTTCCGCCGCGTGGACGGCATTTTTTGCCTGAGAATGCGTGCAATACCAGCAATGTGGTGATAGATTGTGCAGTCTGCATTGATTTGAAGAAATTTCGTTGACGAAAAGAAGCGAATCGGTTTTAATGCGCCTCGTTGCCCGGATAGCTCAGTCGGTAGAGCAGGGGATTGAAAATCCCCGTGTCCTTGGTTCGATTCCGAGTCCGGGCACCACTATTTAGAAAAACCAGCCTACGGGCTGGTTTTTTGCTTTCTGGGGTTCCGGTAGATTTCTGGTCGTGATGGCCGCAGATATCATTACTCTGCCCCTTCGGTAATCCCCCGAAAAACCGGTGTGTTCATAAGTAGAATTTTCTCGTAATCTGAACCGGGGAGATCTCT
>NZ_SZXN01000001.1:0-3889 GCF_005281195.1 Citrobacter sp. wls613 | reverse complement strand
TTGTCAGCGAAAGTTGCTATCGCTATCAGCCTCAACTGAATGAGGAAAATGAGGTCATTGCTGACTGGCTGCTCCGCATCACTGGCAGCCAGCGTAACTGGGGGTTTGGCCTGTGCTTTTTGTACCTGCGCAACGTAAAAGGCTTCCGCTTCGACCACAAAAGGGTGTACCGAATTTACTGCGAACTATCGCTGAACATGCGAATAAAGCCGAAAAAAAGACTGAAACGGGATAAACCTGAACCGCTGAGGGTGCCAGAAAGCCGCAACGAATGCTGGTCGATGGACTTCATGCATGATCAGCTATCAGATGGTCGCTCTATCCGTTTACTGAATGTCATCGATGACTTTAATCGTGAAGCACCGGCTATTGAAGTGGATTTTTCCCTGCCAGCAAGTCGTGTGGTGAGGGCTCTCGAACAACTCATTGAATGGAAAGGTAAACCGGTAGCAATACGATGCGATAACGGGCCAGAATATACCGGAAAAGTACTGATGTTGTGCGCTCACAATGATTCAAATATCCCAGTATTTCATCAACCAGATACAGTATTTCTATTCCCCGAGTAATTTTATCTAAGCACAGAATTTAATGCAGAATGGTAGAAGTATATTTGCTAAATACTCTCCACCAAATCCCCCAACGTTACCATCAGCATCATTGGATCCATCGGCGACGGCTCAAACCCCACCCGCAGGTAAAATTCCCGCGCTTCATCCGACAGGGCATGAACCAACATCCCGCGAATGCCGATCGTTTCCGCCACCTGAATTACCCGCAGCCCGGCATCGCGTATCAACGCCCGACCAATACCCTGACCGTGCAGTGATTGATCCACTGCCAGACGGCCCAGCACGACAACCGGGATCGGGTCGGGCATGTTGCGACGGAAGCGACCGGGGGCGTTATTTGTCGTCACGGCACTGGAGGCCAGCGAGTAATAAGCCAGTACCTTCGAATCACTGTTGCAGCAAACAAAAGTACGGGATGCGCCAGTGACCTGATTTTTCATCGCCCGTTGTTGCAGCCAGTTATCCATAGAGTCCACGCCACAGCAAAATGAAGTCAGGTTATGTGCGGCGTGGAGGGGTTCGGGGGCGGAGATCATTTTTCCTGCTCCCACGGAGCAGAGGTCTGCATGGTTTTACGCAACGCAGCATTGGGCGCAGGTGCCTGATCCAGACGAGTGAGAAACGCCTGATACGCCTCAGGATCGGCCATAATGATACGTTGCTCAATCAGCGTTTCTTCGGCAGCGGCACGTGCAGCTTCCAGTACAAAATCAGTCCGGTTTTTGCCTCTGGCTTTCGCCGCCCGATCGATAAGATCGCGCTCGGCAGGTTTAATGCGCAGGTTCAGGGTTTCGCGTTTCATCGCCATACTGTTTGTGGCTGGCATGGTGTTGTCCTCTTGTGTTTCTGTGGATATTAAGTATACAACATGCGTAACGCAGATGTCATTACGGTAAATTTAGAAGGAATCGAACCGGAGTATCGAACCAAAAATTTTTCTACTTATTTTAATCCACCATTATGATTTACAAGAAGAAATGAGGGTCAACCTCTGGGTCTTGACAATAAGTAGCAAAAGAGTTTTTGATAGAAATCAAATTGGTAAGTAATTGAATGTTCCCGAGTCCGGGCACCACTATTTAGAAAAACCAGCCTACGGGCTAGTTTTTTGCTTTCTGGGACTACAGGCTATTCATTAAACGTCGTGTGATTATTCGCTCCGTTTAATGCTTTGTTTCAACAACGCATAACGATTGAGAAGCTGATTCAGGCGCATATCAAGCTGCTGATATAAAGCTGGCGATATACTCCCTTGTGTTTTCAATTCTACGTCCATTTTACGCAGTAATTCTTCTGGCGGCGGCGTTTCATCCAGTTGACGGCGAATAGCAAAAATCGCGGACTTCAATTCCGAACCGGTTAAATATTTCCCCTTACGCTCATCAAGCGCATTTAGCTGGGCAGTTAACGTCTCCAGCCCCAGCTGTGCATGATGCCAGTTCTGTAATGCGCCATCCGGCAACGCTTCGGTAGCCCACTGTTTATATAATCCGCTGACGAGCTCAGCAGCCTGTGCTTCTTCTGGCCACAGAGTAGCTGCCTGCTGCGCGATCGCTGAGGCATATTCCCTTGACCACAAAGGTTGCTGGTGATGTAAAACATCGAGCTGCTTCTGCGTAGAAGCCAAAACATTCTGTTTTTTCTCATCCAGGTCTGAAGATTGCTTCAAGACCGACAACTGTGCAGGCGTCAGTGACATCGGTAACGGTTGCACCACGTCATACTGCGAAGCCTGCATAGCGTTGATCCCCCAAACAATACCAACACTCACCACAGCGGCGAACAGCACGCCAGTCGCAAAACCCTGCAACATCTGTCGGCGCCCGGAAGAAACATGAGTGGTAAAACCTGCGGTATTCACTTGCTCGGATGGTGCAGTTTCATTGACCACAAATACCAGTTGAGGTAAGGAAGTCGAGATATTATTTACCGTAACAGCGCGCATTTCTTTATGCTCGCCAGAGGCAGGTGCGGATGCCATCACGACTGCGGCTCCCGACTCTGCTTCAGACGTCTCCAGTCGCAAAGCCGCATTGTGCATCCAGGCAACAACGGTTTCCAGTTTGCTTAGCGCCTTCAATTCAAGGCGTTGCAATACTTCACAGGCCTGTTTCAAACTTTTTTCAACCCGATACACCGTCGCGAGATCAGCATATGACAGCGTCAATGTACGCAATTCTTGCTGTAGTCGGGTCGACAGCCAGGCCAGTATGTCAATGCGCGCATGGGTTTGTTGCGGCCATATTGTAGTCCAGTGATACGTGAGTAAAGCTTCAAGGAGTTCGCAACCTTCAGCAAGCCCTATAAGATCCGTATTACGTATTCTGGCGACGGTATACCAGGCAAGGGTTTGTAGTTCGATCCCATTGTTACGGAACAACGCCAGGCTTAACTGCTCAACCTTTTGCCAGTCAACATCCGGACGCGCAGGGTGCGTCAGCTTGTTGATTTCATCCCGCAGCAACCCATACTCTGCGAAAGTACGCGGATCGCTGCCCGTACTGATTCGGTTTTTATCCATGTTAATAAACTCCAGAATCAAGCCAACCCTGCCTTTTTAAGTGACGAATCAGTACCCGCCCCTCAGGGGTAAAATCTGTGCCATAGCGAACAACGCCAAGATCATGAAGTTCAGCATCGATGGAATAACGTAAATGCCCCGGCGCTTCCTGTTCCTGCATCGTGACCTGAATACCTTTGAGTCGTGGCTCATACTTCAGCAATACCTGAGAAAGCGTGCCGATAAGTTGGTGGGCTGTCCCCGGCATACCCTGGAGGATCTTCGTCATATCTGGCAGGCCGTAGTCGGGGAGATGCTTGAGGCTGCCAGCGCGAGTGTTCAGAATGCGTTGCATATTGTCCAGAACAGACAGAATGACCTGTGTGTTTTCGCTGACCGCCTGCAAAGGCAGCCCCCCCTCGAAATTCCCGAGTAAAATGTCATACAGAGAAGGTTGTCTGACCATTATTCGTCCTCCAGTGGCATGAGCGCCAGTCCCTGAGTTTTCAATTCAATAATCCGTGCCTTATCAGGATCAAGGTCCTCACGGCTTAATACTACTCGCCATGAATCTTCAGATTGTTCGGGAGAAATAAACATGCCTGCTACAGCGATATATTGTGCTTCTGTTTCTAATGGAATATCGAGCGTAACGCTTTCCCCCGGACGGACTCTGATATCTTTTTGTGCCACTAAATCTGCTTTCACCACAGTGCTATCCTCTGCAAATAATGACTGATAATTTGCAGAATCAAATGCCTTACGATCCTTTAGTTGATAAATACGGGTGATGCTGCCAACTTACTGATTTAGTGTA
>NZ_SZXN01000004.1:58355-67222 GCF_005281195.1 Citrobacter sp. wls613 | reverse complement strand
TATTCAGGTGGCCAAATTCACTATGCCACTACAACTTGAGACTCAAGCAGAAGTAGCAGCCTTTGTAGAACAAGCTGCAACACGAGCTAAACAGAAAGCTATCGATCAGATGAAAGCTATCTTTCCAGACTGGGAACCAGCAGAGGACGCTTGAACGTAAAAGGCAGTGTGTATTAACATACGGCCTTAACTTTTTAGGGGCATATGATGAAGAACGTTAATTTAATATTGCTCGGAGATAGCACACAGCCACAAGAGAAGCGTATGAAGGAAGCGCTCAAGATAAGCAAGGGTGTGAAACCTGCTGCTGTGTTGGATGCTGTGAAAGAAGCATATGATGGTACAGGGAAGAAACCTAGCCTGAACTATGCACAGCTTGCACGATGGAGAAAGGGTTTAACCTACTATCGCTCACCTCCTACTGTAGACGCTATAGATCCCTATACAGAATTATTTACTCCCCTGTACCAACTGCTAGAGAATCCAGTGGTGGTAGCTTCCATCGATGTAGAAGAATTCGAACAACGATTAAGAAAGCAGGTTGAAGAACGTGAACGGCTATTGAGTACGGCAAGACGGGAAGAAGCAGAACGTATTATGAAAGAATCAGAAGAACGTGATCATAATAGGTTGATGGAGGAATTAAGTAAGCTGATGGATAAGCTGAGAGAGCTTAGGAAAGATTAATGCACATTTTTGTGCATTTAGAATAGTTGAGAAGGGGTAGCCTAATATTATGGTTCCCTTTTCTGTTTTTATTTCACCGGAAAGAGTTTTGATACTACTACTGCGTTAATTATTCCCCTTCTTACTACCGCACTGATAAGCACATTCACCGCTGTGAGAATTATCACACCGCCTACATGATGAATAGCTTTGGCTATGAAAGATCAAAATGGTATAGAGTCCGAAGGACGACTAACCAGACAGCCTACAGAGCGTTTAAATGATGCAAGGCAGGCAATCACCTTACCTACTCACAAAACCGCTTAAAATGGCTTAATTTCAATGGACAAAATTGTCCAGAGAAAACTATTCTTTCTCGGGGATTTCCCCGAGAAAGTGAGGAGTATTCCTGCTAGACAAATTTGTCCAGCGCTATGAATACTACGTACTCCTGTGTATGTTCTTGCTTGCTGCTATCACAACAGTTTCATACAATAACTACCTGCACAAGCTCGCAACTGGTTGTTTTTAATATTCATACCGAATATCAAACTGTGATCCCGCATGAATTCCCCCCACCCGCGTAGACGATGAACGGTGCTTACTGGCGTGGTTGCAAATGGTTTTCCAGCCACGGCAGCATCTGTTTTTTACGACTCAGCATCCCTTCAACCTTGCAGGGCTGCGCGATATCTGTCAGTTCTTTTCCGGCAAACCACAGGCTGGTGTCGCCTTTGTTGATATCCGTCAGCATCAGCACGACCAGCGCAGCATGGCGTTCCTCAGCATAGCGCACCATTTCCGCACGCAAATCGTCCAGCACCGGCGCCACCTGATCCAGTGCGTAAAGTTCGAGCTGCGCCACGCAAACCTGGAGCCCATGAATCGTGAACGTTTTGCAATCTTTATTGAGAAGTTGCCGGGCGCTCATCCCCTCCACGCTGGTTTTAGCTGATAGCAGGTCGCGGCAGAATGCCTCCCGATCAACTCCCGTTTTTTCGACCAACGCGTCCACCGCCTGGCAGTCGTCTGCCGTAGTGGTAGGTGAGCGTAGCGTGACAGTGTCACTCAAAATGGCCCCCAGCAGCAACACGGCCTCGGAGGAAGAGATCTGGCGACGCTCCTCTTCCGACATTAGTTGCCATAACAGCGTCGCGCTACTGCCGACCGGTTTCACCCACACTTCCGGCGGTAAACGCGTCATCAAACCGCCGAGGCGGTGATGATCGATAATACCAACGACATTACTCTCAGCCAGAGAGTCTGGACCCTGAGCGGGTTCAGTAAAATCCACCAGCCAGACATCGCTGTCGGTCAACGGAAACGTCAGCAGTTCGGGCATCGAGAGTCCCGCGTGCTCAAAGATAAATTGCGTTTCACGGTTAGGTTCACCCGCGCGCCATGCCGTCGCCTGCTGGCCGCGTAAGGTTAACCAGCGCGCAGTCATCGCGGCGGTGCAGATGGCATCGCTATCGGGATTAAGGTGCCCTATGACATGTATCATTAATCAGTGCCTTGTAATGTGAAGAGAACAATAACCAAAGTATAACGATCGGGTACATTCCCTTCCATGATCCCGCTGCGCAGTCAGGCAGTACAAAACATAAGCAAAATAAATCAGTTGTAAGTAAAATACGATAAATGTTAATAATATTTTGCTATCAGGTTATCAAAAACCAACAACTTTACTTGCTACCGATACGGCTCTGTTTTTAACATCGCTTATGGAAAAAAATGTTCTGTTCAATCAGCGTATTCGCTTGCGCCATCTTCACACTTTTGTCGCCGTTGCCCAACAGGGGACGCTGGGGCGCGCGGCTGAAACCCTAAACCTGAGTCAACCGGCTCTCTCCAAAACACTCAACGAACTGGAGCAACTGACCGGGACACGCCTCTTCGAGCGCGGTCGCCTTGGTGCGCAGTTAACGCTACCCGGCGAACAGTTTCTTACCCATGCGGTAAGAGTGCTGGACGCGCTCAATACGGCCGGTCAGGCATTAAATCGTCGGGAAGAAGCACATAATGATGTCGTGCGCATCGGAGCACTACCGACGGCTGCACTGGGTATTCTTCCCGCCGTCATTGGTCCGTTCCACAAGCAGCAAATGGAGACCACGCTGCAAGTTGCCACCATGAGTAACCCGATGATCCTCGCTGGGTTAAAATCCGGGGAAATCGATCTCGGCATTGGCCGGATGGCCGATGCGGAACTCATGGTCGGGCTAAACTACGAATTATTATTTCTCGAGTCGCTCAAGCTGGTAGTACGCCCTAACCACCCGCTGTTGCAGGAAACCATCACGCTAAGCCGGGTGATGGAGTGGCCGGTCGTGGTATCGCCAAAAGGTACCGCGCCGAGGCAGCATGCGGAAGCCCTGCTGCTAAGCCAGGGGTGTGAACTGCCGCGAGGTTGTATTGAAACGCTGTCGGCGTCGCTGTCGCGCCAGTTGACAGTGGATTACGACTACGTATGGTTTGTGCCGTCAGGCGCGGTGCGGGAAGATTTACGCCAGGCCACACTGGTGTCATTACCGGTACCGACGCAAGGATCCGGCGAACCCATTGGCATTTTGACCCGTAGCGACGTTCAGCTCTCTACCGCCGCACAGATCCTCATCGCCGCGATCCGCAAAACTGTCCCGTTTTGATATTTCCCGCCGCCAAAAATAAAGGGACCCGCGGGTCCCTTTATCGTTAAAACGTTTCCCAATTCTCACCGTGGGATGGCGACGTTTGCGGCGACGAATAAACCGGTGTGGCAGCAAGGGGCGCGCGTTTTTTCACGCTGCCGCCCTGCAAGCGAAAGGTGCCAACTGCCTGGGTTAAACGTGCAGCCTGCTCCTCCAGCGAGGCCGCGGCAGCAGACGCTTCTTCGACCAGCGAAGCGTTTTGCTGCGTGACTTTGTCCATCTCTGAAATCGCCTGGCTCACCTGCACGATGCCCCGACTTTGCTCATCGGAGGCGGCAGCAATCTCCAGCATAATATCGGTCACGCGTTTTACCGCATCGACGATATCCGTCATGGTATTGCCTGCAGCCACCACTTCCCCGGAGCCTTGATCAATCAGCCGTACGGATTCGCTGATTAATCCTTCAATCTCTTTTGCTGCCTGGGCACTACGGCTTGCCAGAGTACGCACTTCGCTGGCCACCACCGCAAAGCCGCGCCCTTGCTCGCCTGCTCGCGCCGCTTCCACCGCCGCATTCAGCGCCAGGATGTTGGTCTGGAAAGCAATGCTGTTGATAACGGCGGTAATTTCAGAGATTTTCTTCGAGCTGGTCGAAATGTTGCCCATGGTATGCACCACGCCAGAAACCATCTGACCACCCCGACTGGCTTTTCCGGAAGCATCTTCCGCCAGTTTACTGGCATGATGTGCATTATCGGCGTTCTGTTTCACCGTAGCCGTCAGCTCTTCCATACTGGCCGCCGTCTGTTCAATCGCCGCAGCCTGCTCTTCTGTACGCGATGACAGGTCCGTATTCCCCATAGAGATTTCACTGGTCCCGCGATAGATTTCTTCTGCCCCCTGACGCACGGTTCCCACGGTTTTTACCAGCGAATGCTGCATGGCCTGCAAATGACGGCTCAAACGACCAATCTCGCTGCGCCCGGTGGGCTCATCCTGCATGGTCAGATCGCCCGCTGAGATTTGCTCAATGCGTTGGGCGGCGCGCAGCAGCGGATGGATCACGGTACGACGCAACACCATAAACGTCATCAGCGTCAATGCCAGTGCCAGACCGAATGCGCCCAGCATAAAGACCATGCCAATTTGTGTCCGATGATGGGCCTGCTCACTGAGCTGGTTTGCCCTTGCGGTGCGGATCTCAATGGCCTTCAGCAGCGCTTTGTTGTAGGCGGTATCCAGCGGTCTGGCCTGTTCATTTTCATGGTTAATGATCGCTTCAAACATGCCGTTTTTGGCGTACTTGAGCATCGGCTGCAAACCGTCGATATAGGCTTTGAAACTGGCGCTCAGTTCAGCGTCCAGCGCTTCATCTGCCGGCGTTTTCACCGCCCGAGACAGATAGGCATTAAAGCCCTCCTGCGACTGCTTAATCCGCTTTTCCGCCTCCGCAATATTGGCCTTCATATCGTCCATTTCGGCAATACGACTCGCCGCACCAGCATGGATCATATTGATACGCGAGGTGCGCAAGTGGTTAGAGCTGTTCGATAACCCCATCCTGACCTGAATTTCATCAGTCACATCGCGCTGATCGCGATCGGCCTGCATAAGAAAATAGCTCGCCAGCCCGGAACTTAAGGCGAACAGCAGAAGGATGCCACCGAGAATGGAGGAAAACAGCGGAACCAGTCGGATTTGATGCAGGAAGCCCAGTTTATGCTGGGCCTGCATCGATGTTGTGTTGTCCATGACCGTCGACTCTCTTGTAGGGTTTATGCGTGAAAACACGCCCGATAGATAGTCATCGGCAATCCGCCAGGATTGCTTACCGCGAAAAGCGCCGGTTTCGTCACACTTTCACAACATCATTCTAAAAAATTCAGGAAAGTGCCAGCGGAGAGTTCCGCTGGCGGATGGATCAGTTATCGCCAAAGTGGATAACAGTACGAATAGACTTACCCTGATGCATTAAATCGAACGCCTCGTTGATCTGCTCCAGCGGCAGGCGATGCGTAATAAACGGATCTAACTGAATTTTCCCGCTCATTGCGTCTTCGACCATGCCCGGCAGCTGCGTACGCCCTTTTACACCACCAAATGCGGAGCCGCGCCAGACGCGTCCGGTCACCAGCTGGAACGGACGTGTTTTGATCTCCTGCCCAGCGCCCGCCACGCCAATGATGATGCTCTCGCCCCACCCTTTGTGGCAGCACTCCAGCGCAGCACGCATCACGTTCACATTACCGATGCATTCAAAGCTGAAGTCCACGCCGCCGTCGGTAAGCTCAACAATCACGTCCTGCACCGGCTTATCGTAATCGTTCGGATTGATGAAATCTGTCGCACCCATTTCACCGGCCAGCTTGAATTTCTCCGGGTTGGTATCGACCGCTAAAATGCGCCCGGCTTTCGCCTGTACCGCGCCCTGGATCACCGCCAGACCGATACCGCCCAGACCAAACACCGCCACGGTGTCGCCTTCTTTTACTTTTGCCGTGTTATGGACGGCGCCTATCCCGGTGGTAACGCCACAGCCCAGCAGACAGACTTTGTCCAGCGGTGCCTGTGGATTGACCTTCGCCAGCGAGATCTCTGCGCACACGGTATATTCACTGAAGGTGCTGGTGCCCATGTAGTGATAAATCGGCTCGCCGTTGTAAGAAAAACGCGTTGTGCCGTCTGGCATCAGACCTTTACCCTGGGTCGCGCGCACGGCCTGACAGAGGTTGGTTTTGCCCGATTTACAGAACTTACACTCGCCACATTCGGCGGTGTACAGCGGAATCACATGGTCACCCGGTTGCAGGCTGGTGACGCCTTCGCCCACTTCAACCACAATGCCGCCGCCTTCATGGCCCAGTACTGCCGGGAATACACCTTCCGGATCGTCGCCCGAGAGCGTAAATGCGTCTGTATGGCACACACCGGTGTGGGTGATTTTAACCAGCACTTCCCCTTTTTTTGGCGGCGCGACGTCGATTTCGACAATTTTTAACGGTTGGCCGGGGCCAAATGCAACTGCAGCACGTGATTTCATCTGTCTCTTCCCATTATTGCGAGGTGATGGTGTTATTTTAGATAAGCGCGCAGAAGATGGCCGATTTCAGCCATACGCACGGCACGCTGGTCCGGGGTGGTCTCCCCACTGACCAGTTCATCCTTCAGGTGGATCTCAACCATTTCGCCCATCAGGCCGTTGGATGCGCCGCGTACGGCGGCAATTTGTTGCAGGATCGCCAGACAGGGTTCGCCTGACTCCAGCGCGCGCTCGAGCGCATCAACCTGCCCACGAATACGTCGTACACGAGTGAGAATGCGTTTTTTATCTTCAGGTGAATGCGGCATACGCCCTCCGGATACTATAGGGGGGTATACTATCAGCTTTTTTAACTATTTGTAAAATAAATAAATTATTATTCTTTAGTGAGTTACGTAAACGACAATACAGACATATGTAGACATATACAGCCTTTTTCATGCCCCAAAAACTGCCCCCAAAACAAATTTGCCCCCAAATTCGCCCCCAAAAACACTCCTTGAATACGAGTTTTTTGAATTAAAAAATTTGTTTTCGTCATGTTGCACACTACAAAAAGTTGAATTAGTTTTATCACCCCTTGAATCATCTTGATAACCTTTGCAAGGTTAAATAATGAGCAACCTAAATCCATGCATGACTTGTGGAGCATGTTGTGCATTTTTTCGAGTTTCCTTCTACTGGGCTGAAGGTGATGATGCGGGTGGTACTGTCCCTGCCTACCTCACCGAGAAAATCTCACCCCACCTCCGGTGCATGAGTGGCACAAACCAGAAAAATCCCCGTTGTATTGCCCTTGCGGGTACGCCAGGGGAAAGCGCTTTTTGCACAATTTATGAGAATCGCTCGTCAACATGCAGGGAATTTGCCATGTCAGGTGAAAATGGAGATGCAAATAAAGCGTGTAATCGCGCAAGGGCTAAATATGGACTAGATCCAATATAAAGCCATTATGGGTAGAAATGCAGACACCAATAGCCCCGGTTGTCAGGCGTCGGGGCTTCGTTTTTAAGGTGTAAAAAAACCGCTTGTAGCGGCTTATTCATTACTTAACATTAAACGCCCTTATCATTTCTAAATAATCACAGCGCGGAAATTATCTGTCTGGTTAATACCGGTAATATCCGGAATCCATAGCGGGTATATCCACATTCCAGAACCCCTGCGGATTACATGCCAGTATCATCCAGGCTGTGTTACAGGAAGAAGGCCACGGTGGCATATCGTCATCGTCCGGGTAATCACATGAGTCGATATAACCGTAACGTGTACGCAGCGGTGCCAGCCTGGCCAGTATATCCGTCGCGGTGGCATCTTCACCCAGCCTTCTGGCCAGTAACGCCACACCTGCCCTTCCCTCCACCCACACACCACGCTGTTTATTCGGGTAGCCATATTTCGGATGATAGGGCGTGTACCCTGTCGCATCATGTGTGGCGTACCAGAATCTGTCCAGGTAAGTAAAACACCGCCGGGCTTTTTCCATATCTATATTGGCCACAAACAGCCCTCCCCAGCTCGCGCAGTCCAGCGGTGAAGCCTTATCCACCCCGGTAGTCCGCATCCCGGCATAAAACCGCCCTTCATCCTCCACCCACAGTTTTTCCATCATGGAATCCGCCAGGGCTTTCGCCTTTTCAGCATAGCCGGTGAAACCCACCCGCCCCATCAGGTCAAACAAAAACCACAGGTCAAACTGATGCTCCGATGTACACCAGTCCGCTTTAAAGTCCGGATAAAACACACCATTCTGATAGCGCCCACTGCCGGAAATGTACAGTCCGGAGCGAACATCGCGGCTGTCCGTCACCCTGAAATGTTCAATCCATTCGGCACACTGTGTCAGTTTATCCCGCGCAACAACCGCCAGTTCTCCGCCCGGATATTTCAGCAAATAATATGCCAGCGCATACGCCACCCATGCCGCATTCCCCGTCCGGTAGTACTGTGAAGACGTCTGCGCCGACATACGGTTTACAAAAAAGGGAACGCTCCCCTCACTGCCACCGCTGCCCACTATCGCACACACCCCGCGAACGAAACGCTCAACCTGACTGTGCCCCTGCGCCATCAGGGCAATGGCTGACACGGCCTGGTCATAGGTATATGTCCGGTCTTTCATTACCAGCACTGCGCACAGTGCATCCGCTGATGTGCCGTCATAACCTGTTTTCGTTGCAAGATATGACGCCAGCGCCTTTGCCCCCAGCACGCCGATGATGAAAGACACCAGAAAATGCGCCGCAATCCTCCATGCAGAAAGTGCCTGTGGCATCGTGGCCACAAACAACGCCCCGGCAAATGCGCCAAACACCACCCCGAAATCCGTGTTAGTAAACAGGCCAAATGCCGTCGCCCATCCGAGCGCCACAGCAGTGCCCGTCCCTGAGACGGGTTCTGTAGCCATAATTTCTCCTGTAAATGAAAAAGGCCCGCCGTAGCGAGCCTCAGAAACGACAAAACCCGCACGATGGCGGGTTTCGGTTCATATTTTTCCGTGACATGTACAATGGAAATTAGAATGGGCCAT
>NZ_SZXN01000004.1:0-58308 GCF_005281195.1 Citrobacter sp. wls613 | reverse complement strand
GGCTGCCCCAGCCACTCTTTCGAGAATGGCCCATTCGAATTTCATGCAATTAATCTTAACTGCAAGATATTACATTACCACATCTTAAATTTGAATATACAACCCTCAGAGTAAGACTGCCAAAGCTATCATCAATATCCCAGTATAAATAGCTGCTTCAGCTACTTGCATTTTTATATATTTATCGGCCAGATGAGCGATAAAGAAACAAAGCATCCCGCCTAAAACAAACCATACCCCCATTGATATCCCCTTTATCTACAGACGTTCTATTATGGACTTATAGTTAACAGACAACATAATACCCTACCAAGTTCCTATATGCCCAAGATACGTTCTCTTTTTGTCACATTTCAAACTTGCCATAGAGTTATTTTTCCTCTGCAACTTTCTTGAACTTTGCCAAGAAGTTATACATTGGTCTCATGCAGGGATGGGATATCCCTCCCGCATAAAAACAACACGGTTTTCCTCAACACTGATTATTGACACGAGCGTACCACGCTCATCTTTATAACGTTGCTGAGGGCTCGGTAAATCAACCATCTCAAACATATAACACAATATGCATTGGTAAAAAAACCACCTCACAAGAGGTGGGAATCTATACATGGGAAGGTCATTATTGTTATTAGCATGCAGTCTTCAGACTACTATTCAGTTGCGGTGCCGGGAGTCTCCCGAAACATACCATCTACCTCAATATGTAATATGTCAGCACCCCTCGGACGAACGTTACCAGACCACTCCCGCACTTGGGAATACCTCAATAAAGAATGCAGTATCGACTTTACCCGTAGAATTCTTACTCAAATACGAGGACTCACAACGCTTTTGATAAAGCAAACGATAACACTGTTCTGCCCCACGCTAATTGTAGATTCACTGCATTCAGATTGCGTCTTATTGTTTCCTCAAACCTAAGCATCAAAAAATGGCTAACAGCAAGACGCATATAAATACTATAAAAATAGTGACACAGAGTTTGTAGCTGGTTTTGTCCACAAACAGAGGTTGTGTGATAAAGGTGCGTTACAACGCCAAGTTATTAAACCATCCCCATAAACTTCCGTTTACCTGTGTCACAAATCATTAAAAAATGACAACGAGAAGAATACGCGTACATATTCTGAGAGTCAACTCTTTGCCTATCACAACGGAATAATACTAGACAGAATCAACCCTCTTTATTTTCTTTCATAGACGCTACATGATATGAAAGAAAACTGGAGTGGGTTGCGGGAATCGAATCCACATCAGCAGCAACCTAGAAGGCTAAGGTAATAGTCTACGATACCCACATATGGTGCCGACTACCGGAATCGAACTGGTGACCTACTGATTACAAGTCAGTTGCTCTACCTACTGAGCTAAGTCGGCATTAATTGGTTCATCAGGGACATCCGTGACCGAGCAATATAAAGTCACCCATCAGAACCGCTGTAAATAATACGGATAGAACTATTATTTTCAACCAAAGCAATGTCAGTTAATGTAAAGTTTTTTTGTTAAAGTTATGTTTCTTTTGTAAAACCAACTAAAGATTAAAATATTGAAAAATCAAAAATAACAAATAGCAATAATATTTATTTTTGAATATGCCTTATATTGATTTAGAAACGAAAAAACCCGCACAATGGCGGGTTTTGAAATTTGTTCATACCTGTTATTCGCCCCGCGATACAGCTATGCGAAGCATACCGTAATTTAAGCAGTTTGTTGGCAAAAAAGCAATAACTTTTTAGCGACGCGTCACATTAAACACATTTTGCATTGGTATATAAAGCATATACTCCACAATGTTTAACCATGCATCAATACGATTTCTACACGTTTTAAGGCTCCACTCAGGATGTAGCTCATTGAACGCTTCTGCCATCTTTAACTTACTCATCCCACTCCCCATATAACGCTGACTCAGGACATTGTATAGCCCGGGATGATCCGCCAAGACTTCGCCTATAACCCCATCGATTTTTAGCGCTTCTGAATCGGTACAATGCGCCAGCCAACTCTTTTGCTTACCGCTGATCATTTCCCGCAAAAATGCTTCAAGTTCAGGCTTGTCCAGCCCTGCTTTTTTCATTCTGCGAAGTGCCTCATTAATTGCCGTTTTTGTCAGTTTTTTAGAGGTCAGCAACTGGTTGAACATATTCCCCGGCTTTCCGCCGCCAATATATGACCAGCGCCCCCACATGCGTAGTTTCCCCTGAATCCATATACTTTCCAGCGTGGTGAGCCGAAGGTGTTCTCCGGGTTTTCCCGTATTAATTGGATAGATCATATAAGGCTTTCCTCTCTCCAGATTTTTTGCGTGCAGAAAACACCCTCTGCATGCATGAGGCGAATTTCTGTTTTCATGAAATCGTAGATTTTTACCCTGCCATCGATTATGTCATGACAGGCGCTACAGGCGATCGCCGCCTACATGTCATGGGGTTTTGTCGCGATGCCGCATGTTCCCGCCAGTCGGTAATGCGCCAGTACGGACGTTTCGGGGTTGTGATTGCAGTAACCCGGAATTCTGACCTGACACATTCGCCCCCGCGCAGCTTTTCGTAAGTCAGCCATTACGCGAACTCCAGCAGCTGCGCGGCCACGTTTTCAACTTCTTCCTGCGAGGAGAATTTTCGGAACAGGATCCAGTTCCAAAGAACGTTAAGCACGGATTTATAAACCTGCCTGAACTCGGTTTCGTCCATGTTGGCAAACGCGATGGATTTCGCCCGGCACCCGCGACTACCGTCCGGATAAAAATGCTCGGTATAAAATCCGGCCTGGATTGTCACCCACTCGCGGAAAGCGTCAAATGACTTGAGCAGTACAGTATCTTGGGTTCTGTGTGTCGCTACGGTATTCAGATATTGTTCCGCGGCATCACTCAGGGCTGGGGTGTGCTCCCGGCCCACTGACTCACACAAAAAATCAACGAAGCCTGAAACCAGTTTTCGTTCACGCGGTGTGATCGCGCCGCCGGCCGGAGTCCAGTAGTCGAAGCCGAGTTGCAGGAGTTTGAAGAACCGCTTGTGAAAGGCATAGTTTCGGACACGCCTGAAGTCGGCATGTATCCACTCACCAGTTTTGATTTGACGTAAAAAATCGCTACTCTCCGGCGTCGCCGGAAGCAGTAAGCCTGAGGAGGTTTGTTTAACCAGTTGTAAATGCACCACTACTATCCTCGTAATGGTGCGACAGGTGTCAGTTGTTCAGGCTGACGCCGATTAGTATAGTTCAGTCATGTTTGGAGCAGAAGTGCTCTGCTGACTTTACGTGTGACTTGTGCTCAATGAGGATCGCGCCGGGAGGTATAGGGATAACGATAAATGTCCCGTCAGCAAGAGTGATTACCTCATAACGTCCAGACACTTTAATTATTGCCAAGAGTTCCTTTTCATTCATGATTGAGATCCTAAAACATGAAACATCTCCTCAGGAGGAGTCCATCCCTCTTCTCCCTGCGCGCTAATCAAGCAGGGGGATTTTATTCAACCCAATGCAGCAATCAACATCAGTAACCTCTCTTCATTAATCCTAATCGACAAAACTGATTATCAATACATGAAATTTGATTAAACATGATTGGAATAGTTATAGACTAACAACAAAAAAATAGTAATCGCGAAAACTATTTTAAGTTTAATCATGCTAAATCCGTAGATATCGAGCATATAGATCGAAATTAATGATCCATAAGCATATATATTAAGGTTTTTTTGAATTGAACTCCCTTAAAAAATGAATGATAATAGATTAATCCTTGGGTTAAATATAGGAATAATATTTTCATTTGTAGCTACTGGCTATAGAAATAATTGGTTTAACAATTTTATTTAAACCAGTAACTGTTTCTTTTTGATTTTTTATGGTGATTTAATAATGTCCTTGACGTTCTCATATTGCTTCAAAAACTCATTAAAAAACCTTACCAACTTCAATGGCCGAACCAGAAGAAGGGAATATTGGTATTACCGTATAGGTGTTCTATTATTCATTATGTTCCCGTGTATAATAGGCTTGCTCCTTGCAGGTATAGATAAAGATATAGTCCAGGTGATAACAACTATCGCATTTATACCATTTACGATGGCCGTTACAGTTAGGCGGTTGCATGACACCAACCGTTCCGGATGGTGGTATTTATTGGCTTTTATCCCTCTTGTTGGTGACCTTGTGCTATTCATCTTCATGTGTCTTAAAGGCACTGAAGGTGAGAACCGTTTTGGCAAAGATCCTAAAGCTGAAGACGAAAGAACACTTGATGTCGCAGGTGAGCAAAAGCTAGTAAAATATTGCAGATAAAAAAGAGCAGTAAGTTATTCCAAATAAATACCACTGTTCTTCAGAAGGCATCCAGCTTGTATCATACAAATCATGATTTCAGGCTGGATCAATAATAAACTGATCCGTAACAGCATGAAATACATTCTCATTCTTATAGCAACACTTGTGGCAATTATTTTAAATATTACTTTGTCATCGATATTAAACAGATGTCATGAAGTGATTGTAAATAAAGAAAACATTTCATCTGCTGAAATTATAAAGGTTAAAGAGGAGAGAAGAAAAGAAATACTTAACCAGATACCTGTTATTAAAATCCCAGAAACCGGTCATATGGTACTTATGAGTAATAAGTCATTACGAGAATCACGTAATAGTTACTCAACTAAAATTATTGCTGAAAGTTTTACTGACTCAGGGCGGATACTTACGCCCCCAAGAGATACTTATATATTAACAAAGTATCCGACACAACTTGGAGATATGACTACCTATGTCACCCCAGATCCTAAGGATGGTAAACGGCATCCTGCTGTAATATGGATATCGGGTGGATATGGCGGATTAAGTGACAGTGAGGATTTTTTTTGGAGAGAACATGATAGAGATGATGACCAAAGCGCCAGTGCATTTCGTAAAGCTGGTCTGGTAGTCATGTTGCCAAGTTTCCGTGGCGAGGATAAAAACCCAGGTCGCTATGAAATGTTTTATGGCGAATTAGATGATATTGAAGCAGCTTTTGATTGGTTGTCGAAGCTGAGCTATGTCGATCCAGAACGTATATACCTTGCAGGCCACAGCACTGGTGGTACACGAGTTCTGCTTGCAAGTGAATATAGTACAAAATTTCGAGGATATTTCAGCCTTGGCGGAATACCAGATCTGAAAGCTCGCGTTGAAGGTGGCGAAATGTCGGTGAGGATTCCTTTTAAACAAACAAAAAAGGAGTTTCAACTACGTTCTCCCGCAAGGTACATTAAATCAATCAAAAATCCTACATGGTATTTTGAAGGAGAAGAGCATTATTGGCAAGCATTCGACAATATCGAAAAAGTAGCTAAAAAAGAAAAAATTCCGCTTTTCATTTACAAGATTCCAAACGGAGATCATTTCAATATTATTGCACCATTAACAGAAATGATAGCTGAAAAAATACTGGCAGATACTGGAAGAAAAAGTAATATTACTTTTTCTGATAAAGATATTGCTAAGATTTCTCATGAATTGACAGGAAGATAGTTATTTGATGGCTATAATTGCAACGCAGAGCGCGTGCCCCATATTTTTATATAAGCTAAATTTTCCTTAGAACTACTGTTATCGCCCCTTATGGGGCGATTTCCTTCAATATATTAAAAAATTACCCCGTGGATTTAATCGTTCTTCCCCGCGCCTCCTCCTTGCGAAGCTGGGTGACAATATCTCGGTGCTTATTCAGCTCCCGCAGCGCTGCGCAAACGCGCTCCCACTTCTGAACCTTATATTTCGCCCGGCGTAACTCGCGATTGGCCATATGTAGAGAGGGAAAAATCATGTCGTCGTGACGATTTTCAGTGAATGACGGAATTGACTGCACCACTTCTACAATATCTTCTGTGCTCGCCGGAGATGTAATTCCTGGCGCGTGTAATCTCACTCTCTCCGGCTGCTGCTCAGGTTTACTGTTTCCCTGGTTTTCCTGCACTTCAGCTACATACTGGTTTGGCAGGCAGTAGCGATATTTACCGTCTTTGGCGACACGATGAACACGCGATTTTTTAGTTGCCATCGCCAGCGTCGACGCCACCTTGCGTGATGTAACACCGAACAAAGCGGCAAGCTCGTCAGCCGTCTGCGGACCATGCTTTTCGAGAGCTTCGGTCAGATGCAGCTCGGTAACCCTGGATGCGGGCATTTCGCCAACATTTTCATTTTCCAGGTCGCAGCCATCTGATAACGACCAGGACGGGCCGTTTTTAGTTACCACTCCAGCGTTTTTCAGTTCCCACAGTTTGTTAATCACTTGTTGACGCTCCATGCCAAGGCGCGCGGCAAGTTCAAGTGATGAGGCCTTCCCCATTGATTCAAGCGCTTTCAGGATAGTTTCCATTTAAACTCCTTAAACTCTGTTACCGGCTCCCCGGCTGCTCCCAAAAATTTTGTGTACCTGATACCCTTTCCAGTTGCGTCGGCACTCCTGCACTGCAACACATTTCGTCGCTGGCTGGCGCTCGGGTAGTGGTTTGGCAGTACAGATTTTTTCCTGCCAGTTCCGCGCCAGTCAGTATTTTTTTCCTTCCCGCTCAAGCCGTCCGTACCGCTGCATGTTCTGGAGCAGGTTGTGTATTTTTTTGTTGGCCACACCAAGAGCATCAGCCAGCTCGCGTGGCGTAGCTTCCCCGTTCTCCAGCAGATGCCGGATCACCGCCTGTTGGTTTTTGCTGTTCATGCCTCTGAACTACCTCACCGCGTCAACCTGACCAACATTCGGGCGCCAGCTTTCCCAATTAAAATTCACCCATCTCCCGCCGTTCATGGTCATGCGATCCATAACACGTTCACCCAGGAGGGCTTTCATTGCGTCGTAGTTCAGATTGGTCAGCATTCCCACGCTGCGCATCGATGCAGTCCGGCGATCAACAATCTGGTGCAGCACAACCTGCTCGTTTTTCGTTTCGCGCTGCACACCAATTTCATCCAGGACCAGCAGATCAACCTCACACAGTTCCCGTAGAAATTTTTCGCCGGACTGCCCGTCGTCGTAGCTGGCGTATAAGGCGCTCATAACGTCTGCAACGGTAACCACAATCACGGTTTTACCGGTTCTTAACAGGTGATTACCGATAGCCGCCGCCAGATGATTTTTCCCTGTTCCCGGCTTCCCGCTGAAAGCGAAATTTGTGCAACCCGAATCAAGTTCACCAGCGATGGACCTGGCCTGGCTGCGTGCGTACCGCTGGCCATCGTTCTGAACCTGATAATTCGCAAACGAACACTTGCGGTGAAGCGGCTGGATGCCCGAACGATTGAGAATTTTTTCAACCCGTACCTGCCGGTTCTGGCGCTCGATCTCCTCGCAGCGCTTCCGCCCTTCGGCAAGTTGCCACTCCCGCCACTCCTCCGGAGTACGGAACGGCGCGGTCAGATGCGCTGGCGCAAATTTTCGAATACGCTCCAGAACTCCGCTTGTCGCTATATTTTTCATGGTCAGTTACCCCTTGAAACCCGGTGGGATCGTGTTGTCCGGTTGCGAAACGCTGTTGATATTTCGACTGTTTGCCATCGTCTGAAACTCTTTCGGCGGATATAACCCCTGATACTCGTGGGCAATGCTGTGCCGAATAACCTGCTCCGGCGTAAATCCCTGTTGCCGGAATTTATCCAGTTCGCGAATTGCCCCATTTGCGCCTTGTGGTGTTTTTACTGGCTTGCCCAGCGCGCGGCGAAACTCGATCCACTCAGACCACAACGGAGCCGAAAGCCAGTCAGGAAGCACCACGTTCAGTGGATTGAATTTTTTGGTTTGAATTGCACCGCCAATGACCAAAATGTTCTGCTCAATTCGCCTTGCGATACCGCTAAGCCGTAAAACGCAAATCCCCACCTCGACAGAGCCAAGTTTGAACAGTGATTTTTGCCGCGGAGAGTTTCGATCAAGCTCAATACCACACCGGACCCCGTTTCCATCAATCACGACAATATCAATCCTCCCTTCACGTCCGTCACCACGTTCAGAAACCGGATACTCGCAGCAAACATTCAGCCCAGCAGCTTGTAACGCTGCGATCGCAGACTCGTGAAATTCCGATGCAGAGTCGCCTGATAATTTGCCCTCCAGCACCCCTGCGACGTAATCCCTAAAGTCCCTTCGGTCAGGGAAGGATTTAAGAACAATACAACCATCGAAACACAAGGTGCGACAGGTTATAGGTTCCGCCACCGGACGTTAAACGGGAGAAGGAAAGATGGGAAGGAATGAAGTGATTCAGTATTTGATGGATAGTTGCAACGTCAGCTTTAGCGCAGCTCTCCAGGCATTGCGCGACAATGGATGGGATATGTTTTTAGCCCAATGCGATCTCCAAGAACAGTATTATCAGGGTTGAAAATGGACAAGCTGCAAAAGATCGATGCTGCAATCGCCCTGCTCCGGGATATGAAAAAGGACTTAAACCGCCTGGCAAAGCTCAGTTCTGTTGATTATCAGGATTTGACACCGAAGCAATGCCAGAAGGTTTCCACCGAGGCCAACTGGATCGGAATGGAGAACATTAAACGCAAACATGAACTGCATGCTCTGGCTGTAGAACTTGGATTTGCAGAACGGCGCGAAACTTACGAGCCGATCGAATTAACTGATGGCTGGCACCGATTTAAATATCAGCCACGTGAACCAGAATAAATACCAGAATTCTCGCTGTAGGGGTATAGCCGAGACCACCGCAGCCCGGAGGTGGTTAAATAAACCGGGCACAACACGAAGGCGCATTTCCGTTGTTTTCTGAGTCGGTCTTGTCTGTAAATTCAAATAGTGGAAGTGCGCCTCCGGTTGTAGTTGCCACTGCGACACCATTGCTGTGTGTAGTCTTGGCGGCATCAGGTTTTGTTTTTCCTTCTGCTCTGCCGCCATTTTTAAAGTCAATTTTGTAGTGCAGTGAATGCGGCTAAGCGCACGCGGAACAGTTAATAAAATACTTATCAGTTGGGTGGATTTGTATCCGGCATTAATTGTTAACTGGTTAATGTCACCTGGAGGCACCAGGCACTGCACCACAAAGTTTTCTTAAAATCGATGAATCAAGAGGCGTTATATGCGAAGCCGTCATTTAACTGCTATCAGTTCGGCACAGAGTAAATTTGCCATCGCTGTATTTTTACAGAATAAGGAAATGTTTGAGCAAGCCATTATTCAGTTTGCCATTGCGACCGGGATTAAAATTAATGAACACTTTGTTCGCTCTTGTTATGACCGTTTTTCTGACAACCGGAGAAGCTCAGGATGTGGTAACCGGAATTTACGACACTGAGGCCGAATGCCAGGCCGCGTCTGTTGAACAAAAAATTTCAGGCGAATGTTTCCCTGTGGAGCAATTCATTCTCCCTGTTAATAGAGAGATACCAGCCGGAGCATAAGGAATAAATTTATGTGGATAAAGTGCGCCTATCATCTTTGTAATAAAGAAATCGAAGAAAAAGAAAGTGTAGAAAAACCACTTCATTTTATGCAGGGGGTTATACCAACCACTGAACTTAAAAAATATTGCTGTGAACAATGCGCTGTATATGACCAGATGGCGCATGAACTTTAAGTAAAGACTTAACAAACTATGAATTATGCCAGTAATGGCAGGGATTCACTCAATCTAATAACTGGAGTTAATTATGAAAATTGAATTTAATGCAACCGTTACTACCCGTGATGAAGTAGTTCATAACGTTTATAAAGACGATAAACAAATTGGATTCATTATTAAAACAGACAGAAAAAATAAACCATATCATTTTGTAGATATGGTCGGAGATTCAGGAAATACCGATTCTTTAAATAAAGCCGTCAAAAATCTTTGTGTGAAAGACTGGTTTGTAAATACCGAAAAAGAAAAACGTCAAGAAGTTATTGCAGTCATTCTGGCAATGAAAATTAGCGGTGAACTCTACAAAGAAAAAGCCTGCAACAGGTGCAGGCTTATCCCCATTTTTTCATCTGGCGATGTGCTGGTCAGCGACCAAACCGACCAGACAGAGATGTGACCAGTAAGCACCCGGAGAGGAAGACTTACTGGACGAGCAGGATTTTAATCGTAGTTGAGGTTAAAAAACAATGAGTACCAAACCACTTTTTCTGTTACGGAAAGCAAAAAAATCATCAGGACAACCCGACGCCGTTTTATGGGCCTGTTGTGATTTTGAATCTGCCTGTGCCACCCTGGATTACCTTATCGTGAAATCCGGTCGGCAACTGAAAAACTACTTCAAAGCTGTCGCGACAAACTTCCCTGTCGTGGACGATCTGCCTCCTGAGGGAGATATCGACTTCACCTGGTGCGAACGCTATCAACTCGGGAAAGACAATCTGACCTGGGAATGCAAACCCGGATCCATTACCCCATCGGCTAATGATGATTCCATCAATGCTGAAATTGAAACCCGGAATGACGATGCCAGCGTACAACCTCAACTCACGGTTGTTGCAACCCTGCCATTACGTCACCGACTTCTGGCGCAGCAGCTCGGCAACGGCGAATACCTGTACCACGTCGATGCAGAGCAAAAAGCAGAAATCCTGCGTATGGAAATGGACACTGAAAATGCCCGTGTTCAGAACATGATGCTCGCGGCCGAAAATGTCGAGCCATTCAAAAAAGCCACCGAACACGACATCCACCGTGTAGTGGTTGCGTTCAACGCGATATTCCCTGCCGACGGTACCCTAAGATTAACCAGTTAGTTCAGGAGTCATAATGTCGTACCCAACTGGAGTTGAACTACATAACGGAAAGATCCGTATAACTTTTACGTACCGTGGCCATCGGTGTCGTGAGATTCTCAAAGGTTGGGTAGTAAACGCTACTAATATAAAAAAAGCCGGCAATCTTCGTGCTCTTATAGTTAGCGAGATTCAGCTTGGGCAGTTCGACTACACGTCACGATTCCCCGAATCAAAAGCGGCAAAGAAGTTTACCTCTGCGCGTGTTGCTTACACATGGGGTGAACTGGTCGATATGTGGACAAGTGCCAAAGAAGAAGATATTTCAAAAAACACAATGACACGAGTAAAAGCCCAGCTTAAAACGATTAATAGGATCATAGGGGAAATGACCCCTATAGCCGCCATTACTCACAGTGACTTAATGAACTACAGGAAAGAACTTCTACGCGGTGAGACTTTTTATGCGGACGGGAACAAGCGTAAAAAAATTGGACGAAGCGTTAATACAGTTAATGACTATATGTCTTTAACGTGTCAGATACTTCGTTACGCACATCGTAGTAAATTTATCACTGATAAACCTTTCGAGTACGTTCCCAAATTGCACAAGGACAGAAAGAAACCAGATCCTTTGCTTCGTGACGAGTATGCAAAACTAATACTCTCCAACTCAGGTCAGGACCGAAATATGTGGCAATTTGCTATCAATACAGGCCTGCGCCACGGTGAACTTGCGGCGCTTGCCTGGGATGACGTTGACTTCTCTGCTGGCGTAGTACGTGTAAAGCGGAATCTGACCAATCAGGGAGATTTCGTTCCACCTAAAACTAGAGCAGGTGAACGAGAAGTAGCCCTTCTGATCCCTGCTCTCGATGCGTTGCGAGCGCAATTTAAGCTGACAGGTCATCTGAATGAAACTGAAATTATTCAACATTTCAGGGAGTACGGCAGTAACGAACCGCAAAAACACAGATTTGTTTTTTTGCCGGGACTAAAACAAAAAAATCCGGGTAAGTATTTTTCCAATCAATCGATAACTGATCGATGGAATGCCGCGGTCAAAAAGGCCGGAATCCGACGCCGAACGCCTTACCAGACTCGACATACATTCGCTTGCTGGGCATTATCTGCCGGAGCCAACCCATCCTTCATCGCAAGTCAGTTAGGCCATGAAGATGCTCAGATGGTGTATCGGGTGTATTCGTCGTGGATTAAAGAATTTAATGGTGATCAAGTACGTATGCTCAATGATAAATACGGCATTGCCCCAATTACGCCCCTATCGATAATTGAAGTGAAATAATTTATATATTATTCAATGCGTTAATTAAATCCATATATACTATAGGGGGGTATGGTATTTCATTTAATAGCCCCGTGTAAACGGTGAAATTTATGGGGTCATGAGGAGAGGCGCCATTGGCCGCCAGTATCGGTTTTTTAAATAAATGCGAGGCGTCTCCAGAAAATAAATAACATCTCCCTGTTTTATACAATCAACTCACCCGCAGCAAATCCGCAAAACGCGTGGTATACCGTGGGGATAGCATTCCTCGTTTCATTTTCCACTGCTGTTCTATTCCCTGCCCGGCAAACCAGAGCGTTCCGCGCCCTTCTTTATTGAGCCGATCCACCACGGTCATCAACTCCGCGCTGTTGCGTCGAGGGCCATTGTCATCAAACAGATTCAACTGTGCCACGCCTGAACTGAAAAAATCCCCCAGCATCACGCCCGCTTTTTGATAGCGCAGTCCGTCTCGCCAGATAACGTCCAGGCAGCGTGTTGCCGCATTGATAATATCCCGACTATCCTGGGTGGGGATCAGCAATTTGGTCGACGCGCTATTAGCATAATAAGGTTCATTCGGGGCAAATGGACTGGTTTTAATAAACGCAGAGATAAACTGACAATACTGGTGTTCCCCGCGCAATTTTTCTGCTGCACGCGCGGCATAGGCGCAAATCGCCTCCCGCATGGCGTTGTAATCCGTGAGCCTCTCACCAAACGATCTTGAGCAGATGATTTCCTGCTTCACCGCTGCAAACTCTTCAAAACCCAGGCAGGGTTCACCGCGTAGTTCACGTACGGTACGCTCCAGTACCACGCTGAAATGCTTGCGGATAACGTCAGTGTGGGTATCCGCCAGATCCAGCGCACTCTTGATACCCATCGCGTCGAGTTTCTTGCTGGTACGGCGACCAACGCCCCAAACATCATCGACCGGAAGCGCCGCCATCAGCTTACGCTGGCGTTCCCTGTTCGAGAGGTCCACTACGCCGCCCGTCTGCTGTTGCCACTTTTTGGCCGCATGGTTCGCCAGCTTCGCGAGGGTTTTGGTGGGCGCAATACCTACGCCGACGAGCAGATGTGTGCGCTTGTGCAGCGTGTGTCGAATTTCACGTCCAAACGCCGCCAAATTGCAGCAATTCCTGACTCCAGAGAGATCGCAAAACGCCTCATCAATTGAGTAGATCTCCACCCGTGGCGCGATCTCTTCCAGGGTGGTCATCACCCGCTGGCTCATATCGGCGTACAGTTCATAGTTGCTGCTGAAGGTAACAATCCCGTGCCGGCGGAAAATTTCTTTCTGTTTGAAATAAGGTGCGCCCATTGTTACCAGCCCTTTGGCTTCGGCGCTGCGGGCAATGACGCAGCCGTCGTTATTCGATAGAACCACCACCGGGCGGCCTTTCAAATCCGGGCGAAACACGGTCTCACAGCTGGCATAGAATGCATTTACATCACAGAGCGCAAACATTCTCACCCCGTCGATTTGACGATAAAAGTCACAACACCAAAGATATCGAGCGTATCTTCACTGCTGATCCGAATCGGTGACCAGGCGCGGTTCATCGGATTAAGCTGCACGGTAGGTCTGAGCTGGAGACATTTTACTGTAAACTCACCGTCCACCGCGGCAATCACAATATCCCCGTGAGCGGCGGTTCTGGCGCTGTCAACAATCAACAGATCGCCCTCATTGATCCCGGCATCAACCATCGAATCGCCTGCCGCTTTCACAAAGTAGGTCGCGCTGGGGTGCTTGATCAACAAGGCATTCAGATCAATACGCTGCTCCACGTAGTCCTGTGCCGGGCTGGGGAACCCGCACGCGACAACATCACTGAAAAGGGGTAGCGCGATCGCCTCGCGCGGTTCTGAAGGTCTGTACAACATCATGACGCATCCCTCACATACTGTTTTTATATACAGTAGTTGTAGTGAAGCATGCAATCAAGTGATGGGAAGACGGGCGCTGTTTATTGCTTAACCACCTCACGTGTAAGTATGGGTTGCGGTTAAAAATATCGGTTTTGTAAATTATTTCGGGAGGCCCAAATGTTGACGTTTTTTCAGCCAACCACACCACCGCTGCGCTGAATTTAACTATTTCTGAAACCGTTCACGTTGTGTTTTATCCGCCTCTTCTGCCTGGTTTGCCAACGGCTGGAATTGAGCCGGACCATAAAATACTTTTGGTAAAGGAAGTGATTCCATCGACGTTCCCGGATATATTTGCAATTCCCCCAGTCGAGACAACTGATACCCCAACACCACGGCGGGCATTGTGAGCATATAAGGTGCCGTTTTTTCGTAAGAGACCGGGGTCGGTAAGCGATTGTGGTCGAGATTATAATTACGCTTCAGCACCAGAAATTTATCAGGCACCCTGCGTTTGCTATTCCACCAGTCACCGTCCAACTCACGAAACTTTCTTTCGGTTTCGGTTCCGGTGACCACCCCGAGCTGCAATAGCGCATGGCGCAGCTCACCGTCCATCGCGGCGTTATAAGCATCGATAGTTTCTGCTTTTCCTTGCAAAATCACGTTGATGGCAAGCCGTGCCCCCAAAAGATTTGAATATAAATCTTCCGGTGAAAATGCAGATATCTCTTCGGAAAATCCGGGAACAGACTGAAAACCGTACCATTGTGCAATTTCGTGCCACTGTGCCAACTGAAACGCCAGATGGCCTGCCAGCCAGGCCGCCAGGGTATAGCGCTGGGACAGTGAAGACGGCGGCGTAAATGCCAAGAGCTGCACTCGGCGAACGCCCAACTCTTCACTGTAGAAATAACGCCAGCGCTGACCCAGTTTGGGAAGAATACGCGAGAAAATATAGAACGTATTATCCGCCGTATCGCGAACATGGGCGATATCAATAAACCCACCGCGATGGGTATAAATAAGACCGCTTTTTTCTGCGCTGAGCCCGACAATATTCTTCACGGCACCCAACGCACTATCGTTATAATGATGGCTACCCAGCGTATCCAGGGTCAGGACGTTGCCAATCTGGTAAACCGGAATCGGGACCCCAACCGCACGGACGTGAAGATCATAGCCAAACGCACAGCAAGGACGTAACGACTCCGGCGGCGAAAGCTGACTGACGACCGGGTAAACCTGGCGCGCGTGCTTTATCGGAAACAGGTCCCCTTCTGCACAGGCCAAACCCGCCACCAACCACAAAAACATTAACCCTTTACGCATTCAGAAAGCCTCCGCAACCTGAAAATAAAAACCGGCACTTTCTTTACCAAACCCCAGATCCAGACGCACGTTCATCGCGGGCTTCACTTCAAACCGATATCCCACGCCTGCCGTGGGTAACAACGGATGATCGTCCAGCGCGCTGATGTTTTTTCCCAGCGTCCCGGCACCCAGCCACAATACAAATCCGTGTCGCCAGTTCAGCTTTCGTCGGTACTCTACCTGCCCACTGACAACGTCGTTGTCCCGGTAGCGGCCCTGATAATAGCCACGCATCCGCCGATCGTCGCCAGCCATCGACAACCGATCCCAGGGAACATCCCCTCGCGTAAAACGGCCCCAGAGATCAAAGGCCAATACCGTTTTTTCATTCAGTAAGTGGTAGTAATCGTATTGCCACTCGGTTGCGTTGAAATGGGTGTCAGACCCTACCGATGGATCGAACCAGGTGTATTCCACTTTAAAGAACTGTCCTCGTTGCGGGCGAGTGATCGCATCGCGAGAATCGTAATTCAGGCTGATGCTGGCACCCGATGCAAGTGAGGAGGACTGCGCGTCATAGCGTGTAAAGGTGTCATCCGCGCGGGGATCATCAATAGTCGCGTGCAACGTTGAAAAGTCCCAACCGGCGCCAAGATAAAGATTTTTAACGACCTCCCGCATAATAATCGGATGCACGCGGATGGCGTTATTGGTGTACTCCTGCTCATTGCCCTGCGCCGCATCGTAGCCAATGCCCCAGAAACCAGTCGGCACTCTGTTCACCGAACCGTCAACAAACAGTCGCCAACGATCGTCAGTAAAAAAGGTGTAACTGCTTAACCCAATCCCTAGTGCGCCGCTGCTACTGACATAGCCGGTAAAAGACAGCGACGAGTTCTGGGTGGTTTTATCATTGGGATCGACCCGATAAATTCCCGCCACGGCCATCCCCAGACCCAGCTTGAGCTCAGGGGTATAAAACGGGCCCGGCAACACGCTCCAGTTAACGCCCTTCTGCGGATCATAGTGGTTATCGGCCCCCAGGCCGGAAAGCAGTTTATCTACTGATTTTTGATCCAGCGCTACTGCCGCCGAAGGCCAGGCGGTCAGCGTCAGTGACAATGTCAGCATGATGCGATGGGGTCTCATCAGAAACGGTACTCTCCCGCCACGAAGAAACTGTTACGCTCATTGAAACCGAATTCTGTGAGGACATTAAATTGCGGCGTCATTTCAAACTGGGTACCAATCAGCATATTCCAGGGTGATGTTAGCTTCTGTTTAACATCAAACCGCCCTTCATTATTCTGGTTCACGGTGTCAATGAGCGGTTGCAGTGCAGCGGGCATATGCAAGTCGGAAAGGCTGCCCCGGAACTCCTGCTGAACATTCTGGTACATACTCCCCAGCCAGACGCTAAGGTGAGACTCTCCGACGGGCCCCTGGAAACGAAAACGGTATCCCACCCGAGGTGACACCGTTAGCGCCGAAATTTTGCCATCCAGAATGTCGAAATCAGTACGGGTGTAGTTGGTGTCCACTAGCGCAAACCAATTTTCATATCCGCCCGCCAGCGTGATCCCGGTTCCCCAGGTCGTGCCTTTGAAGTCGAGAGTAAAATCGATATCCTGCAATTCACCACTCTGATAAAGCTGATGCACCGACGAGGCAATCACCCTGTCAATACCGGAATAGCGTGTCGGATCGGCATCGACGGAAACGTTCGATACCGATGAACCGCGCGTATGTCCCACTAACCCGTAGATATTGAGAAACGGAAACACCCACATATCGATACGCAGGTTTTCTGATTTACTTTGCTCACGGGTATGCCCGGCATCAATATTAAACATATCGGTCGGGATCGCATGGTTACCCAACGCCAGCCCTGAAAAACCAATGCTGTCGACGTCAATGTTCTGGCGCATATTCATATAGCTGAGATTGACGCCAAACGGCAACGGAATCGAGTATCCACGGGCTTTGGCCTCTTCTCCCCAGATGGGAAAGGTGCGCTCTTCCGTATCCGCGGCACACGCCACACCAGAAACCAGCAGAAGCGGCACCATCGTATTAGTCCATCTCATTATTATCCTCATTTATGTCTCGCTTCATTGGTTACAGGCCAGCGCCCACATTGAAGTAAACCGCCTCTTCGTTGTCACTAAGGGCAACATCAATGCCGGTATGCAGACCGTATTCCCGGGCGATTAAATAGCGGAATCCCGCGCCCCAACCAACTTCGGTGCTGGAGTAAAGATCGCCTGCATTGTCGGTAGCACTCCCCGCGCCTACGAATCCCTGAACAATCCAGCGCGACGTCATTTGCCAGGCAAGCTGTGTTTGCACGGTGCTGACATCATTGCCTTGATAGCGATAACGGGAGATCCCACGCAGCGCGATATAAGGACGCGTCATCGGTGGGAGATGTTGGTCATGTCGGGACAGCATTTGATAATTAGTTGCCAGAGAAAGCGTCCAGTCCCGACTTAGCGGCAGGAAAAATTTGCCATCAAGCGTCAGTAAATCGTAGCGGTAATCGCCCCCAAGGTAGTGACCGTAAAACTGATATTCACCGCTGAGCGACACACCGTGTCCCGGCCAGAAAAAGTTATCGGTGGTGTCGTATTCTGCGACAATCCCTAAGCCCGATGACGTGCTGCTGTCACCGAGGACGTGTTTCCAGACGCGGTCGATAACCGGGTTGTTTCGCGCAGAAATATCCATTTTCGCCCAAAACTGTGAGGCCCCTAAAAACACCGGAGAATCACTGACACGAAACAATAACTTTTGTATCCCGCCATAACCTTTGGTCTCAGTTTCAATCGCGTGATTGTTGCTGAAACCCGCGAGGTCACCCGAATAGATATCCAGATCGATATTTGCGTAACCTGCCGCAATAAAGTAACGAATATGATCATCCGTCCAGGTATGCCGGTGGCCGCCCCCCACAAACCAGGTACCGTTATCCGTCGCGCCGCCGCCCAGCGCGGTCATGGCCGGGGGAATGAATTGCCCGTCAACCTGCTGGCCTTTTCCATGAAGAAATAAACCAAACACGCCGCCGCCATAGCCCACGGCAGGTTCTGTAATCACCACAGGGATGGGTAAAAAGCCGTACCGGTTTTCTTGCAAATAGCGGCTCATATCCAGCATCCCATCTTCAGGATCGATCAGGCCAACGGCGTGCGCTTGTCCGCAGAAAATCAGCAGCAAAAGGGAGGTTTTTTTCATGGTGCGGTTCCTTCCGGCGGTATGGCAGGCGCGGCATACCAGTTTTCTTTCGGCACCCTCACCGCATCATCGGGTTGCAACACAAAATTCGGCGACATGATCTGTACGTTAAATTCGTTGAACACATCCTGAATATGGCTGTACAACGCGTTGCGCGCCTCAGCCAATGACTGCCCCGGTAGTAACCTGACCTGCAATTCATAAGAGACATACCAGTCCATTAACGCCAACTGGCGCACAAGCGGCGGCTGGGATAGATCGATTCCTTTTGCCCGCTTGGCAGCCAGTTCCAGCATGGCATGCACCTGCCGCCAGGGGGTGTCATAACCGATGGTGACACCGACAGTCAGATTGATACCGCCCCCCGAGTTTTGTGCGCTGAGATTGGTAATTTTGCCGCTGACCACCACCGCGTTCGGCACCGTGACGACGTAATTTTCACGGGTAATGATTTTGGTAGCGAGCATGCCTATCTCGCTCACCAACCCTTCGTTATCCGCAACGCGAATAACGTCACCTTTACGCAGGGCGCGGGAGTAGATCAGCACCAGCCCGCTCATGGCATGATTCATTACCCCTGCCGACCCGAGTGTCAGCATCAGACCAAAGAACACGCTAATCCCTTTGAACGCCAGTGAATTGGCACCAGGAAGGAAGGGATAGGCTGCTGAAAGGGCGAACAACCACACCACCACGGAAATCAGCTTACGCGTCGCCCCCACGGTTTCAGGGTGAATACCGGGAAGCTGTAAGCGCCCTGCTTCTACCTGATTAAGTACAACTTTAAGCAGCTTAAGAATAAACGCGGTGATAAGAACAATAATCAGGACAATCATCAGCCCCGGTAATGCCGACGCAATCGACAGCGCGATTTCACGCAGCACCCGTATCGACCAATCACCCAAAGATGTCCCCCAGACACGCGTCCAGGGAAACAGGCTAAATACCCAACTGAGCCAGACATACAACGCGACTATGCCCAGCAGAATCATCAATAAGGCATACAAACGTGCCTCGATTGCACCAGTAAAACGCCGCCAGCGCTGGGGGAGCCAGCTTCTGTTGGCAATGATTCGACGCCGGTAATAACGGCGAACCCATCGCCATGAACGGTACGCGCCATAGAAAAAAAGAATCAGCCCCAGCAATCCCGCGGCTGTTTTCACCGCAGACAGCGCCAGCCAACCGCCGTCAAATTGATCGCGCAACGCCGTCCGCTGGGTCTCCATGCGCACCAGCACCCGCTGAGCGGCCTGATCGAGGGTCAGATCGTCGCCTTCATCCAGATCGGCTTGCGCCAGCAGCAGCAGCGGTTTGCCGTTCATGACGATCAGCCTTCCCGGCTGGTTGTAGCGGGTTATCGGCACAATTTTCAGCGGTTCACGCAGGTCCGCCTGCGTAAAATTACGCAGCGTATTACGGATGCGCAACACCCGCTCTTCTGGCGTGGTTAAGCCAAATTTTGCCTGCAGCATCACAATCGGCTGGTGAAAGATATACACCGTCCGCGCACGTTCCTGTTCCGATGGCTGCTGTCGGGGCTCCGCCGCGAATGAGGGAAAAGCCAGAGCGCTAATAAAACCCATCAAAAAAATGAGCAGTACCTTGTTCATACTCACCATCCCGCATGTGTAAACATACTGACCAACACTGTCCGCTTAAATGGAACGGTCTTGAGCATGGTGGAACTCCTTTCATTAGCGGCAAAAAAAGTATAGGAAACAAATTGATGAAAGACGCAGTTAAAAAAAACAATATTTTTACAGTTTTAAACATATCAATATTGTTTATAAAAAAGTGCATGCATGATTAGTAGTCTATTGATTAGAAAGGAGGTAATAAAAAACAATGATTTTTCGATAAACGGTATCGCGGTCATAAACCGGGTATAGTGGCGCCATAAAATCATTAAAACGGATACACCATGAGCACTGCAGGGAAAAGTAACCCACTGGCGATTGGCGGCCTGGTCGCCTTGACGCTCATCTGGAGCTACAGCTGGATCGCCATGAAACAGGTCACGCTGTACATCGGCTCGTTCGACTTCACTGCCCTACGCTGTACTTTCGGCGCACTGGTCTTATTTATTGTCCTGATGCTTCGAGGCCGAGGGATGCGCCCGACGCCTTTCCGCTATACGCTGGCAATTGCTTTGTTGCAGACCTGCGGCATGGTTGGGCTGTCGCAATGGGCGCTGGTCAGCGGCGGGGCTGGTAAGGTCGCGATCCTGAGCTATACCATGCCATTCTGGGTGGTGATTATGGCGGCCATGTTTTTGGGCGAACGCATGCGGCGTATACAGTATGCCGCGATTGCGGTAGCGGCATCCGGACTGCTGCTGGTTTTACAGCCGTGGCAGATGGACTTCACCTCAATGAAAAGTGCGTTGCTGGCGATCCTGTCGGGGATCAGTTGGGGGGCGAGCGCCATTGTCGCCAAGCGCATGTATGCCCGTCATCCGAATATCGATCTGCTCGCGCTAACCTCATGGCAGATGCTGTATGCCGCACTGGTAATGAGCCTGGTGGCCTTCCTGGTCCCTCAGCGCAGCCCTGACTGGCAGCCGGTGGTCTTCTGGGCGTTAGGCTATAGCGCCATACTGGCAACGGCGCTGGCATGGAGTTTATGGCTGTTTGTCCTGCGTAATTTACCTGCCAGTATTGCCAGTTTAAGCACATTGGCGGTACCCGTTTGCGGGGTCCTGTTTTCCTGGTGGCTGCTGGGTGAAGAGCCCGGCGTAGTTGAAGGGAGCGGGATTGTATTGATTGTTGTGGCGCTGGCGATCGTCAGTCTGAAAAAACGGTCCCCTCAGGTGCAGAGCATCAAAAAATAAGTGGCCCAAAACACACGCCCCGCATAATGCGGGGCGTTGATTATCGACATTACGAACGCTTGCGCGGCATCATGCGTAGCAGGGTATTATCCTGCCAAAAATAGTGATGCATCAGGGCGGCGGCGGCATGTAGACCAATGACAAAATAGCCCAGTTTTGCCAGCGTCACATGCCAGGACTTCAGCATATCCACAATATCAAAGTTGGCTTCTGTCGCATGTGGCATAACGATGCCAAAGGCGATCCACGGATTCCCTCGGTTGTACATCATCACCAGACCAATTATCGGCAGGACGATGAACAACAGATAAATAACCAGATGCCCAAGATGCGCCATACCGGTCATCATTGGCTTCGGTTTTGGCACAATCGGCGGCGTCGGATATTTAAGTCTGACCAGCAGGCGCGTTACCATCAGCGCTAAAATCGTGATGCCGCAGGACACGTGTACCATGTTGAACCCGGGGCGATAGCTGCGCGGGAAAAATCCGCGGAGTTCCATGGCACAGTAGGTCACAATCACCAATAAAAAAACCAGCCAGTGGATGCCAATTTGCAGGCCAGAATACTTATTCCCCATAACACTTCCTGAGTAAAAACAATAATGCGTCAACATAACCAGCTTTTGTTAAAAATTCATTAACTTTGTTAGATCCTTTTCCGTTGATTACGTGTAACCGCAAAAAATAACGATTGCCGGTACCCCGCCAGTACAGCGGAATACCGGTTGCAGATGAAGCATTACGTCCCGGTCACCATCAGTACGTCATCGACAAAATTTTTGGCGCGCGGAATATCCGACTCATCCACATGTTCAATAATCAGCGGAATATTCGGATGGTTTTTAGCGAGTAGTTCCACATACAGCAGATAGTTGAGTGACCCGAGGCCGGCAGCTGGCAGTTCCACCGAACCGGCCCCACGGAAGCTATTATGCTCCGCGGCACCGTCACCGAATTTCTCAATAACCACATCAGTTTTTTTGCAGTCCTTGGCGTGGGCAATTGATTTCCTTCGTGATCAGGCACAACAGCGATCGTTCCATGAATCACGATAGATAATATTACCTTCCGTATACTTCCAGGTAATCGCCTCATAACGCAATTCGAGTGTTTCAAGATGGGTGCTGCTCATGCCATTAGGGGCAAGATAAGGGGAAACCGCCGTGATTTTGATGTTTTCCAGGATGATATTGAAATACTCGGCTTCGATGCCCGATTCCAGAATACGGTACATCTTGATTGTCGCCTTCTTCATGGTTCGGCCTTCACAGACCGCGCGGTACAGAAGTGGTGTTGTCTGATCAAATTCTTTCACTATCGTTATAGGGCGGTGTACGCGCGTAGCTGTAAGCTTTCCCCAGCTCGGGTCAACCGGAATAGTGACACCGTGAGAGAATGATTTTAACTCGATAGAACCCTGGCGAAGTGGCATCATGCAACTACCGACTATCGGAGAACCGTTCTCATCTTCAAGCCATAGATGTGCGGGTGTAGACATACTATTTCCTTATAAATAAATTTTCGATGATGCTAACGTTTGTACTTTACAATCTCACATATTGATAAAACAACCATCACAAATACAAAAAATACGGGGATGAGCCAGATTGGGCTGTCAGGGAAAAATAAACCCTGAGCCAAAGCGAAAATTATTGTCAGCACTGCCGGGCCATAATACGAAATCAATGAACTGAATACCCGTCTGAAAAACCTTTTAATAAAATTCATCATGATTATCGAATCATCCTGGTGATGATGTCTGCAATACCATCATCCGATGCCCATTGTGCTTTAAATGACTCAGCCCGCTGAAATAATGGTTCTATCATGAAGTACATCATTTCTAATTGTTGCATGTACAGTGCAGAGTAATAGGCTGGGTATTGGACGTGTAGGCGATGGGCACTATCTGCCGCTTTTTGCACCACGCCGTATATGCCAATAGCCCCAACAACCCCGCCCGCTCTTCGCCCTGCCAGTGCACTGAGTTCAAGACTTAGATTCATACCTGCAGCGACAAATGACGCTGTTGCCAGAGCAAATCCAGCGTTTGTGAGTGAACTGGCGGCAATATGGATATTAACAGCCATAAGCATCTGTTTGATACGCTCCAGTTGATCGGGGGTTTTATATTTAAATATTTCTTCGAAATATATTTTGAGCATGTCATACGCAACATTTCCATGTCGCAAAAGATAAATGACGCCGTTTTTGAATCGAATGTCTTCGGTTTTTTGTTTCTGGCAGACATCCTGATATTCATCAGTAAAGCAGGATGTGTAATACAGTGCTCGCGTTGCACCGGCACCTATCGTTTCAATCTGATTTGATACAGCTTTTCCTACGCCCGTTAATGCGTGGTCGAGTTTTAACGCAAGAATCTTATTAGCCTGCAAATAGCTGATAACTTCATTGCTGTAGTACATAACCGCTCCTTGCTTATTTTCACTAAATCTAGTTTTCCATTATTTCCCACGGGAAAGCGTCCGATAGACCGTGGGGCGGGAGACGGAGAATAATTCAGCCAGATCGCTGATAGAGTACTCGCCGCTTCCGTGCATTCTGCAAAGCTCTTTTTGCTGTTTATCAGACAACTTTGGTTGTTTTCCCCGCAGTTTCCCTTTTGCCCGGGCGATGGCCATCCCTTCGCGAGTACGCAAACGTATCAGGTCACCTTCAAACTCGGCAAGCGTCGCCAGCACGTTAAAGAACATCTTACCCATCGGGTCCGCAGGATCGTAGAGGCTGGCTCCCAGCGCCAGCTTCACGCCACGGGCCTGAAGGGCATCAGCAATTTCTCTTGCATCCGGAACTGAACGGGCCAGCCTGTCCAGTTTCGGTACGACCAGCGTGTCTCCCTGACGAACAGCCGCCAGAGCTTGATCCAGACCGGGTCGCTGGCGATTTGAACCGGTCAGCCCCTTATCGGTATAAATCCGGTCCGGGGAAACGCCCAGGCTGATGAGGGCTTCCTGCTGTGCGGCCAGATCCTGCCGGTCAGTTGAACATCGGGCATAGCCAATGCGTTTTTCAGTCATAAATATGTACGTTTAAGGGGCCATGAAAGAGATTGATACCGTACCAGCTATATGAGACAACGTCAGCAGTGATTATTTCTGAAGCGAAAATTTAATTTTTTACCGTCCGCAGAACGATCCTCTTACGGACATGATTAATCGGGGTCAGGATGACTACCCGTGGTAAAGCGACAGGCAAAAGTGAACGACTGGCTGTTTTAAATAATGCCGAGCAGGAAGCGCTGTATGGTCTCCCTGATTTCGATGATGCACAGCGGCTGGAACTTCTGGCGCTGGCCTGTAGTCGTCAGGGACTTCCTGCCCAGATTTATTGCATTCTTCAGATCGCTTACTTTAAGGCCAAGCACCAGTTTTTCCGCTTCGAGTAGAGTGATGTTAAGGACGACAGCAACTTTATCCTGAGTCATTATTTTCATGGTGAGTAACTTCCGGACCAGTTTCCTACTCCTGAAGTCGGAGCAGCTTTGCTCGTATGAACAGCTACACCCTGGTGACCGACGCTTACTGCGATATGCTGTGCAGCCAGCTGATTTTTACCCTGCTGGAAAACCGGAGCCACGACGCCGCGCAGTCACAGGTGATCACCCATCGGGGGCTGGGCAAACTGCTGTACCAAATCCACAGCCATTACAACGATGAGTGGGATATCGAAAAGTTTATGCATTATTGTCAGGTGAGTAAGTCGCAGCTTTTTCGCTTGTTCCAGGCGACGTTTAATCAAAGCCCGCTCAAATGGCTGAAGAATTATCGTCTGTCCCAGGCACGACGCTTACTCGTGGAAACTCAGGAAAGTATCAGCCGAATTGCGGTTCAGGTGGGATACAACGATCCGCTGCATTTCTCACGGGATTTTCATCGTGCGGTAGGTCTATCACCCAGTGCATTTCGCAAACAGGAACAGCTGGAAGGTGCCCACGCGTCCAGGCATGAGGTGGAATAACGTATACCCCTTTTTATTTCTCGCGAATTCAAGACGTTGTGAATCGTTCCCCGTTTTCAATGTATTAATTATGTTATAGCTACCCTTTGCCACTGAGGGAGCAACGTAATGGAAGCACTGAGCCGTGAAACATTAGAGAATATGATGGCGCAAGCCGTTGCCCACGCGACCACCTACCCGATATGGCCGCAGGGCGAAGCCCCCGGAGCAAAAAATAGCGATGCGGTATTTACGCCTGAACCCCGGCACACCGGAACGTCAGACTACGACCGCGCGGTAACCGGCATTCGCGCCCCTGAAATTACCGTCTACGCCCCCGCCAAACCGAACGGCGTGGGGATCCTGGTCACCCCTGGCGGTTCTTATCGTCGCGTTGTGATGGATAAAGAAGGCAGCGCGCTGGCACCGTTCTTTACCGCGCGTGGCTATACCCTGTTTGTGATGACCTATCGCATGCCGGGAGACGGTCACGAGGAAGCATCAAACGCACCGCTGGCCGATGCCCAGCGCGCCATCCGCTACATTCGCGCCAACGCACAGCAGTGGAAAATCGATCCGCTCCGTCTCGGCGTACTGGGGTTTTCCTCCGGGGGGCACGTCGCCGCCAGCCTGGGAACCCGCTTTGCAGAATCGGTGTATGCGCCGATGGATAGCATTGATGAACAGCCCACTCGCCCTGCTTTCATGGCGCTGGTTTATCCGGTGATTAGCCTGCGGGAAGGTGTCGCCCATCCGGGCTCACGTCTTGAGCTGGTTGGCGCCGCGCCCGCAGAGCAAGACATTCACCACTACTCCCTGGAAGAAAGAGCGGATGACACCACGCCGCCCGCCTTCCTGCTGCATGCGATTGACGATCCAGCGGTCAAAGTCGAGAACAGCCTGGTCTTGTTTACTGCGCTGCGCAAGCTCGGCGTACCGGTTGAAATGCATCTGTTTGAACGGGGCAAGCATGGGTTCGGCATTCGTGATACGCAAGGACTGCCGCTGGCCATCTGGCCGGAGATGATGATGAACTGGATAGCCAGCAAGGTGTAATGATTATGCCGGGTAGGTCGCTAAACCAACCCGGCAAAAATATCAGGATTGCAGATAAACCACCTGCGTTTGCAGGTACTCGTTCAGACCGTGCTTGCCATCTGCCCCGCCGATACCGGACTTGCGCCAGCCTGCGTGGAAGCCCTGCATCGCTTCGAAGTTTTCACGGTTGATATAGGTTTCGCCGAATTTCAGCCCTTTAATCGCCTTCATCGCCGTGTTCAGGTTTTGCGTGTAAATCGATGAGGTCAGACCGTAGTCGCTGTCGTTAGCCATCGCAATCGCCTCATCCAGGGCGTCAAACGACACCACTGGCAGCACCGGTCCAAAGGTTTCTTCGTGCATAATCGCCATCTCCTGGCGCACATCCAGCAATAACGTTGGCGGGTAGTAATATCCTTTCCCCTCAACCGCTTTGCCCCCCAGCACCACGCGGGCCCCTTCCTGCACCGCACGCGCAACTTTCTGCTCCACACGCTCCCGCGCCGCGGCGTTAATCAACGGCCCCATCGCAATGTCCTTACGTTCCGCAGGATTGCCAAACTGCACCGCTTTCATCGCCTCGCCCAGGCGATTAACAAACTGATCGTAAATCCCCTTCTGGACGTACACGCGCTCGGCGCAGTTACACACCTGCCCGGTATTAATCACGCGGGAATCGACAATCGCCTTCACGGCCAGCTCGAGGTCCGCATCATCCATCACGATAGCCGGGGCTTTACCGCCCAACTCCAGGCACACTTTGGTGATATTTTTCGCCGCCGCTGTCATAATTTTCTCACCGGCCACTACGCTGCCGGTCATGCTGACCATCGCCACTTTCGGGTTCCCGGCCAACTCCTGACCCACCGTTTCTCCCCGTCCGAGCACCAGGTTAAACACCCCGCGCGGCAGGCCGATGTCATCGACAATTTTGGCAAAAGCGATAGCGTTGTTCGGCGTAAACTCGCTTGGCTTAATGACAATGGTATTCCCGGTCAGCAAGGCGGGAGCCAGCTTACGGGCGATCAAGAAAAACGGGAAGTTCCACGGCAGAATGCCCGTGGTTACGCCAAGGGCGCGTTTAAACAGCAGGATGTTCTCGCCCGGACGATCGCTTTGCAGGATCTCACCTTCATAGCGGCGAGCCCACTCCGCCATGTAATCGATATAGTCGGCGGTAAACGCGACTTCAACATCCGCCAGTTGCTGGATTTTGCCACCTTCCGCCACGATAAGCGCGCTAATTTCACCGGCACGCTCACGGATCCCGGCGGAAATCTTGCGTAGCCAGCTGGCGCGTTCAATGGCGGGCAGCGCCTCCCACTCAGGCTGGGCGCGATGCGCTGCGTCAATCGCTTTGCGCGCATCCTCAGCACGGCCATCAGGAATACGGGAAATGACCTCTTCCGTCGCCGGATTGACGACATCAATCCAGGCGTCATCGTGCCAGGTCACAAACTGCCCATCGATATACATAGGATGTTGTACGGGTACTGACATGCGTTGCTCCTGTGATTGATTTGTTTTTAACAAGTAAAACCATTGTTAATTAATATCAATCATGCATAACACATTGCCACTGCGATGGTGGTTCTGTGAGCCGCTTCATAAAAGCGTCAAGCAACGCCGTGGTGACGAGAAAAAACCGGCGGGATGAATGCCCGTTTGCACAAAAAAAGCGACAAACGGGCAGCAGAGATTACAGAGAGCGGCTGTTCAGGAAGTCAATCAGCGCGGCATCGCGTTGCAGATGTAACCCTGCTTGTTCGACGGTCGGCGGAATATCCACATGCGTAATAAAATCGCGACCACGGGGTCCATAGCCAGTTTCATCATCACGCAGACGCGGAAGCTCACCGGTAATAAGAGACAGGTAGCGGTCCACCGACCACAGACCTTCAGCGGTTGGTGCGAAATCCACGCCGTCGCCCTGTAGCGTTAACGCAGGGACAAAACCAGGGAAGCTGAGCCAGCGCGGCGCCTGCGGATCGTCACGCGTGACGCGCTCAAAAGTCGCCATGGTGCGGCGCTGCATGGTGGGGTCCTGCACCACAATCACGGTTTCCATGGTCTGGGTTGCCTGACGCAGTAACGCACAGCTAAAGCGGGCATTCTCCCCACAGTTGGTGGATTGGTCCTCCACCCAAATCGTCTCACCGGGAATGTTCCAGAACTGGTGCGCGATATCGGCAAGGATCGCCGCTTCTGCGCGTCCGGCGGTACGCAGGGTGTTATAGCGTGGGTGCTGCGCGATGGCGGCGTACAGAAAGGTCGTGGAATGACCGATACCGCCACTAATCAGCAAGGGAATCTGTTGTTCTTTCGCTATCCGACAGGCCGCGTCGATGGTCGGGATCACCGCATTCCCGGCCAGAATCACGCAATCAGCCTGAACCGTGATATTTTCATCGAAATCATTCTGCGCCAGCCATTGCCCCACGGTGTTAATCGCCGTAAGGGTGGTGGCGGAAAGTGGCGGAAACTGTCTCATGTTCATGACTCCTGGTGTTTATTCTTTACCGGGTTCAGTAAGCCTGATAAGTGCAGCGCCATCAGGCACTGCATCATATCTCGCCGGATGGCGGCGTCGCCTTATCCGACCTACAGCCCCACCACGCGTTAACCCGTAATCTGATCCATCGCCTGCAGGATACGCTTATCCGAAATCGGATACGGCGTACCAAGCTGCTGGGCAAAGTAGCTGACGCGCAGTTCTTCTATCATCCAGCGGATCTCTTTGACATCGTCATCTTCGCGGCGCGCGGGCGGCAGTTTATTGAACCACTGCTGCCAGGCCTGCTGCACGCTGTCCACTTTCAGCATCTGCGCACGATCGCGGTGCGGATCGATGGCCAGTTTCTCCAGACGTTTCTCGATAGCCTGCAAATAACGCAGCGTATCGCCCAAGCGTTTGAAGCCGTTGCCGGTAACGAATCCACGGTAGACCAGTCCGCCCATTTGCGCTTTGATATCCGAAAGCCCCAGCGCCATGGTCATGTCCACGCGGCCTTTCAGGCGTTTATTGATATTGAACACCGCCGTCAGGATCTGTTCGACCTGCTTGGCAATCTCCACCACGGTGTCGTTCAGTTCGGCGCGCACTTTTTCGTGCAGCGCCGCAAAGCCCTCTTCTGTCCACACCGGGCCGCCGTTGGCGTCGATTAATCGATCCACACCACAGGAGATACAGTCATCAATCAAATCCAGCACTTTGCCGTACGGGTTAAAGTACAACCCCAGCTTGGCTTTATTCGGCAACTTCTCGTGCAGATACTTGATGGGCGACGGAATATTCAGCAGTAGCAGACGGCGTAACCCGCTCCACATAGCCTGCTGTTGTTCCAGCGGATTATCAAATAATTTGATAGCCACGCTGTCGCGTTCATCCACCAGCGCGGGCCACGCTTTGACTTTATAGTTACCGCGTTTTTGCTCGTAGCTTTCCGGCAACTGGCCGAAGCTCCAGATGTGCAGCCCGCTCTGTTCGATGCCGTCATCCGCCACCGCCGACAGAGTTTCCTGCACTTTGCCTTTCAGCGTGTCTTTCAACGCCTGCAGCGAACGACCTTCCTGCAGCTTCTTGTTTTTATCATCCACCACCCTGAAGGTGATTTTCAGGTGATCGGGCACCTGATCCCAGTGCCAGTCGTCGCGGTCAACGGTAACGCCAGTCATCCGGCGCAGTTCGCGCTCCAGCGAGTCCAGCAACGGCAGTTCCAGCGGCGTTACGCGGCCTAAAAACGCTTCCGCATAGTTTGGCGCTGGCACAAAGTTGCGTCGCACCGGCTTCGGCAGCGATTTAATCAAGGCGATCACCAGTTCACGACGCAGCCCCGGAATTTGCCATTCAAACCCGGACTCTTCGACCTGGTTTAACAGCGGCAGCGGAATATGTACGGTGACACCGTCGGCGTCAGCGCCGGGTTCAAACTGATAGCTCAGTCGTAGCTTGAGATTGCCCTGATGCCAGAAGTTCGGGTAATCCAGCTTACTGATTTTTTCCGCGCCTTCTTTGATGAGCATGCTCTTTTCAAAGTTGAGCAGGTCCGGCGTTTCACGGCTGACCTTTTTCCACCAGCTATCAAAATGGCGGGCAGAAACCACATCATGGCTAATGCGCTGGTCGTAAAATTCAAACAGCGTTTCATCATCGACCAGGATATCGCGGCGGCGTGATTTGTGTTCTAACTCTTCCACTTCCGCCCGCAGCTTCAGGTTGTCGCGGAAAAACGCATGCCGGGTCTGCCAGTCGCCTTCCACCAGCGCGTGACGGATAAACAGTTCGCGTGACAGCGCAGGGTCTATCAGGCTGTAGTTGACCTTACGCGCCGCGACAATCGGCAGCCCGTAGACGGTGACTTTTTCTGTCGCCATCACCGCACCCTGCGCGCGCTCCCAGTGCGGTTCACTGTACGAGCGTTTGATCAAATGCTGGGCAACCGGCTCCACCCACTCAGGGTCAATACGCGCGGCAATACGTCCCCACAGTCGGCTGGTTTCCACCAGTTCTGCCACCATCGTCCACTTCGGCGGTTTTTTGAACAAACCGGAGCCGGGGAAGATCGAAAAACGAGCGTTACGCGCGCCGGTAAATTCCTGCTTATCGGCATCTTTCATCCCGATATGCGACAGTAAACCGGTCAGCAGCGCGACGTGGATCTCCCGATACTCAGCAGGCTCGCTGTTAACCGGGATCCCTAACTCTTTCACCACCTGACGTAGCTGGGTGTAAACATCCTGCCATTCACGCACGCGCAGATAGTTGAGGAAATCAAGCTTGCACTGGCGGCGGAACTGATTCGACGACAGCGCTTTTTGCTGCTCGCCAAGGTAGTTCCACAAGTTCACAAAGGCGAGGAAGTCGGACTCTTTGTCGTGGAATCGACGGTGTTTTTCGTCAGACGCCTGCTGTTTGTCCATCGGACGCTCACGCGGATCCTGAATGGACAGCGCCGAGGTAATAATCATCGCCTCACGCACGCAGCCATGCTTCTGCGCTTCCAGCACCATCCGCGCCAGACGCGGATCCACTGGTAACTGGCTGAGTTGGCGGCCCAACGGCGTGAGTTTATATGCGGTTTGCTGTTCATCAGTGGTGATTGCGCCCAGCTCTTCCAGCAGGCGCACACCGTCCTGAATATTGCGTTTATCCGGCGCTTCCACGAACGGGAACGCGGCGATATCGCCCAGCCCCAGCGCGGTCATTTGCAAAATGACGGAGGCCAGGTTGGTACGCAAAATTTCCGGATCGGTAAATTCCGGGCGCGACAGGAAGTCGTCTTCGGAATACAAACGAATACAGATCCCTTCCGATACGCGTCCGCAGCGGCCTTTACGCTGGTTGGCGGAGGCCTGCGACACCGGCTCAATGGGCAAGCGTTGAACTTTGGTGCGGAAGCTATAGCGGCTGATACGCGCGGTACCCGGGTCAATGACGTACTTGATCCCCGGCACGGTCAGTGAGGTTTCCGCCACGTTGGTCGCCAGCACAATACGGCGTCCGCTGTGCGACTGGAACACGCGGTTCTGCTCGCTGTTGGAGAGACGCGCATACAACGGCAACACTTCGGTGTGGCGTAAATCCAGCTTATTCAGCGCATCGGCGGTGTCGCGGATCTCACGCTCGCCACTCATGAAGATCAGAATATCGCCCTGGCTTTCACGTCCCAGTTCATCCACCGCGTCAAAAATCGCCTGCAGCTGATCGCGCTCGGTGTCGTCCGCATCTTCAACAATCGGACGGTAGCGCACTTCCACCGGGTACGTTCGACCGGAGACTTCGATAATTGGCGCGTTATTGAAATGCTTTGAAAAACGCTCAGGGTCGATGGTCGCCGAGGTGATAATGACTTTCAGATCCGGGCGACGCGGCAGCAGCTCTTTCAGATAGCCGAGCAGAAAATCGATGTTCAGGCTGCGCTCGTGGGCTTCATCGATGATGATGGTGTCGTACTGCATCAGCATGCGATCCTGCTGGATCTCCGCCAGCAGGATACCGTCCGTCATCAGCTTAACCATGGTGTTATCACTAACATGGTCGCTGAAACGCACTTTATACCCGATGCAGCCGCCCGGCTCAGTTTGCAGCTCTTCGGCGATACGGTTAGCTACGGTACGCGCCGCCAGTCGACGCGGCTGGGTATGGCCGATAAGCCCCTTCACCCCACGCCCCAGCTCCATACAGATTTTCGGTAACTGGGTGGTTTTACCGGAGCCGGTTTCCCCGGCAACAATCACCACCTGATGGTCGCGAACCGCGTCCAGGATGTCTTGTTTTTTCTGGCTAACAGGCAAGTTTTCCGGGTAGGTAATGTCCGGTCGTGCCGCTTCACGCAGCACAACTTTACCGGCAGCCTGTTCAATCTCTTTTGCCATCTCCTGGTAAATGGCCTGTTGTGCATCAGGATTTTTAACCTTCTTCACGCCGTGAAGGCGGCGGGAGAAACGCTGTTTGTCGCGCAGCATCAGTGATTCCAGCTGCTGCTGTAGCATGTTGAAGGTTATTTTTTGTTGTTCTGTCATAGCGTTAGAGGGCAGTGCTCTGCCGGGTTAAATCTCTTTAAGATGATAGGTATAGAGTACCACATCGGCGCTTTTCATGTGTTGTTCAATAATTTCGAACATAGGATTCGATATATTGCGCTATCACTGCGGCAGGATTGTGAATAAAGTGTCAACAAGCAACGGGGCACATCCCCTTCAAACACATAAAAGGAAACACCCATGAGCAAGGTATTAGTTCTTAAATCCAGTATTCTGGCAGGGTACTCTCAGTCTGGTCAGTTGTCTGATTATTTTGTTGAACAGTGGCGTGAAAAGCACTCTGCTGACGACATCACCATCCGTGACCTGGCGGCAAATCCTGTTCCGGTACTGGACGGCGAACTGGTAGGTGCAATGCGCCCGAGCGATACGCCGCTGACGCCGCGTCAACAGGAAGCACTGGCGCTGTCTGATGAGCTGATTGCTGAGCTGAAAGCCCATGACGTGATTGTGATCGCCGCGCCGATGTATAACTTCAACATCCCGACGCAGTTGAAAAACTATTTCGATCTGATTGCGCGTGCTGGCGTAACCTTCCGTTACACCGAGAAAGGGCCGGAAGGTCTGGTGACCGGTAAACGTGCAGTTATTGTCACCAGCCGTGGCGGTATCCATAAAGATACGCCGACTGACCTGGTTACCCCATATCTGTCGACCTTCCTGGGCTTTATCGGCATCACCGATGTGAACTTCGTGTTCGCAGAAGGTATCGCGTACGGTCCGGAAGTGGCGACCAAAGCACAGTCTGACGCCAAAGCCGCCATCGATAGCGTCGTCGCTGCCTGATAATTCACCCTCTCACCATCCGGTGGGAGGGTTTTTAACCCACCCAATTTTACTTCTTTGCCCGCATCCGCATCTGCTTGCCGTGAATACGATTGATATCACGCCAGATTATCGAATACTCCCGGCATTTCGCCAGATTCTCTTCCCAGCAATGGCACAAAAATTGTTCAGGCTCCGCAACATCCCGGCTTAACAGTTTGAACAGCCAACGATTCCAGACATACCACTTGAGAAGCCACATGTTTTCACTCCAGGAGACACCGGAGGGGGAATATATCAGCATCAACATCGTGTAGTGTGGCAACTATTGCGCTGCCGAAAACGCTACACCAGCATCATCAACCAGGCCGCCCACAGCGCAGCAACCCAATAAAGCGTACGCCGAAACTGCGCCAATGCCCCCGCCTGGCGCTCGGTCAGGCTCAGCGTCTTCAGCTTGTCGCGCTGCCAGATGGCAAAGAGTGCCTCTCCGGCCTGCACGTTATTTTGCACATTGAGCAGCGAAAAGTAGCGGGCATCAAGCCACAGGCGCCAGCAGCCAAACCAGACAATGGCGCACAACAGCGCGATAACCGCACGTAGCCCCCCCGACGGTGCGACAACGATCGCCCACACCATGGGTGGGACGCTAAAAAGCAGGATGAAACGCCAGCTTTCCAGCGTGTGTCGTAGCAAATCGCGGTGCAGCGCTTCATTATTCGTTACACCGTCACTTTCTGTTGCCATTGCTGCAGCCTCTCCAGATGTTTATCCGTCAGCACCACCTGCGCCCGACGTTCGCGAATATACGCCACCGCCTGCTCAACGGTTGCCACATGGCCGCATTGCAACAACCACGCCGCAACCACCATCGCACTGCGCGACAGCCCCAGCGCGCAGTGTACCAGTACGGTCCCCTGCTCTTTATGTAGCGTTTCCAGCCGGTCTACCGCCTGTTGTAACTCGGCGTCGCTCGGGATCACCAGATCCAGCATCGGGACGCAAGCGTAGGCGCGCATGGAAGTAGCATGCCCGCGCGCAAATTCAAAGGTCAGGTCAAGTACCGCGTTTTGTTCAGGTATGCGGCGTGGAAAACTACCGAGATAGACGCCAGCGGTAATGTTGCTCAGCGGTGGCAGACGGCGGGTAAATCCGCGCATCGACAGCCACATCCCTACTCGCCAGGGCAGCGTCAGCCCGTACACGGCAGGCGGCAGTCGCCCTTGTTCATCTTTGCCCGTGGTCGCCGCGCCGAATCCGCCGTAGCCATAGCTCACCATCAGCAACGATACAGCAGGCCACAGCAGCCAGGGCGTTAGCCATACGCTGGCAATAGTGCATAACGCGGCGCCCGACAAATAACGACGCATCAGCCTTAAGCGCGCCGCATCCGGTTTGCGCCAGCACCAGCAACGTTTTTCCGGCACCATCCAGTCAATCAGCATGCCTGCCGCCAGCCCGGTAATGATATCGATAAAATGATGCTGCCAGGTGGTGAGTACCGACACGGCGATCAGCAAGAACCAACCGTCACATAACCTGCGCCAACCCCCACTGAGGTGATGACTGAAATGCCGCCACAGCAGCCAGCAGAGAATAATATGCAGCGACGGGGACTGGTTATACGGCAAGTCGAACTGTTCAAGCTGAGCAAACAGCCAGCCTGCCGCGCCGCTGACCTCCGGGCGCGTAAAGCTAAACTGGAGTGGAAACAGCAAAAAACCGACGCAGGCAATCACCGACGCCAGGAACAGACGCAGCACCAGCCGCCGCTGTTCAACGCGCGTGGTGCAGACAAACAGTGACAATCCGTAAAACAGATCCAGACTCCAGTACGGCAGAATAGTCCACGGAAGAAAGGGAATGGCGGACTCCCAGCCAAACACGATGCTGCCCACATTGTCATGCTGCGTGTCCTGCCAGGCAGTAAACTGATTGACCTTGCCATAGGTAAGAAAGAAAAAAGGCGCCAGCAGCATTAGCCAGCCCACCGCCTGTACCATCACCTTACGGCGTTCAGCCCCCACGGCGCACCGCCAGCGAGACAGTGAAAATCCCCCACTCATCAATCAGCTGCGTGCACTTATCAAACCCGGCTTCACGCACCAGCGCATCCATTTCCCCTTGCGTACGCACGCGCATCACCCAGGCTTTGCCGTCTTTGTGGCTGGTCAACGACCAGGCGATGGTTTTTAACTGCGGATGCCAGGGCTGCCCGGTGTAGATCAGCACGCCTCCAGGGGCAATCGCGTCAGCCAGCCCGGCGAGCGAATTACGTACCAGCGTGTTCTCCGGGAAGAGTTCATATAACCCAGAAACAATACCTAATGTGGGACGCGGTTCCAGCGACGCCAGCTGTTCGCGGTTGAAGGCATCGCCCTGCTCGAAGCGGGCAATTTCAGCCATACCGCGGCTGGCGATCATCTCACTGCCTTTCTTAACATTCAGTTCGCTGTAATCGCGCAGCAAAATCGAGTTGACCGCCGCTTCGCCTTCCAGTGCGTCAAGCACATAGCGCCCGTGTCCGGCCGCGATATCCACTACATGCACTGCGGTTCCTTGCTCTGCCAGTTGCCCCACCGCCTGGCGGATCAGCATCTGCAAATGAACCTTGCGCTGGCGGATCCCCTTCCAGCCCACGCTGTTCAGGTAGTTTTTGTCAATCAGCCGACCCAGCGCGCTGCTGCCCTGAGGCTGGTTGCGATAGACATAATCCAACGTACTACCCGAATCAAAACCGGTCTCAAACCCCAGACGCACGCCCGTTGATTGCGTCCCGAGTAATTTCATCCCATAGCGCAGGCCACGATAGGCAATATCGTCAAGCGAATACGGCGCAGGTCCGCCACTAAGCAGCCGCCAGCTATCTGCTCCGGGGCTCCAGCGGTCTTCATTACGGTAGTCAAAGCGCTGCGGCGGCATCGCGTACAGCGTGCCGATAAAATCACGCATTTTGTCGAACGCCAGATGCCGGTCTTTTTCACCCAGTGTGTCGTGATAAAAGCCCGGCAACACGTGCAGTTCCTTGAGTGGGCTTCTGAGGCGTTGGTAAAAATCAATTTGCGGCTGGCGATGGACCACAAAATCATCCCCGGAAACCAACAGCTGTACAGGCAGAGTAATGGCGCTGGCATCGCTGACAATACGCTCCGCCGTTTTATAGAGATCGAGCAGGATGTTCACCGCAATCGCCCGGGTAATCTGTTTATCCTGGTTAAAACTCGCCACGCGCTCAGGATCGTGCGTCAGGTATTTGCCCTTGACGTAGGAGTTGACGAAAAACAGGCCGCGCAGGCGATGCATTAAGGCCAGCCCCGGACGGGCAAACGGTACGTACAGTTTGACTTTGAACGCCGGGGACGCCAGCACCAGCCCACGAATGGAAGGCGCATAATCATGAGCCCAGGTCGCTGCCAGCACCGCACCCACGCTTTGCGCCACCACCACCACATCTTCCATTGCAGCCTGGCTGTCAGCAGCGGCAAAGCGCACGAACTCGTCGACATCCTGCACCGAACGTGCCAGCGACGGGCTATATCCGCGCGGTCCTGGCGACTGCCCGTGGCCGCGCGCATCCCAGGCATAGAACGCGGTATCCGGCATCACAAGCTCATCGACAATGTGTTGCAAACGCCCGGAGTGTTCGTGTCCGCGATGAAACAGGACAATCACTTTTGGCGCAGGACCTGCTGCTAATGCCGGCCAGTGGCGGAAAAACAGCGCGGTGTTGTCGCTGGTTAAAAATGGACGTTCATCGGGCACTCGAATGTTAGTCATGAGGGTGCGGTCCTGTAGTTTGTTGCTGTAGCAGCACCAGCTGCTGTCTGAGATCGTCCATAAAAACGCGTTTATCGCTCTGCGCGACCAACGGTCTGCCAATGTTGACGTCAATAAACAGCGGCAGAGGAATACGATTCCCCTTCGCCATCACGTGCTCCGTTCCGCGCAGCCAGACGGGAATAATCGGTACCGACGGCATACGCTGACTGAGGTGCCAGATGCCGGATTTCAGTGGTGCCAGTATTCCCGGTTCGCCGCGGGTACCTTCAGGGAAAAGGATCAAGATCTTGCCGTCGCGTAAGGCCTGTTCACACTGTGCCAGCGGGGCAGCTTCGCCGCCCTTACGCGTAATCGGAATAATGTTGAGAATATTAAGCGCAAACCAGGCCATCCATTTATTACGCAGAAAATAGTCAGCGGCGGCCACCGGATGGATGGCCCCCTGACGGCGCAGCGCAAACAGCGACAGCAGCGCAAAAACATCCATATGACTGTTGTGATTCGCGACCACAATCGCCGGCCCCTGCTGCGGCAAGCGATCCCGGTGCCTGACGCGCAGCCCAAGCCACAGCCAAATTACCGGCCAGACGATGCACAGCGTAAACAGCGTTCGTAGCAATGTGTTGATCATACGTTAATAGTAAAAATAGCGAATGAAGTGGAAAAATACCGGGGCGGTGAAGATCAGCGAGTCCAGCCGGTCGAGAATACCGCCGTGACCTGGCAGCAGTGTACCGCTGTCTTTCACGCCAATATCGCGCTTAATGGCCGACATCACCACATCGCCACAGAAACCGCTGATGCCGATAATAAGCCCTGCCAGCATCGCCATCGGGATGCTTAACGGTGTCATGAGCGGGCCCAGCACCGCCGCCGCAAGCGTGGTGGTTGCCACACCGCCAACCAGTCCCGCCAGGGTCTTATTGGGGCTGATCTTAGGGATCACCTTGATACGGCCCATTGATTTTCCCCACAGGTACTGGGCAATGTCGTTGAATTCCGTTAAGCCGACGAGGAACAGCACCAGCAGTGCCCCGGTCTGCTTGCCGTCATCAGGCAGCACCAGCAAAAACGCCACGTGACTGAACGCAAACACGGTGGTCATCAAGCTCCAGTGATGCTGGGAGGCGTAGCGTAAAAATCCCTGCGTATCGCCAGCAATCACCATGCGCACCGGCAAGAATAAGAACGCATACACCGGAATAAACACCACGAACATGCCGTACCAGTTGATACCAATCAGCCAGTAGTTAATGGGGATCGCAATAAACATCCACAACAGCGGCATACGGTCGGTCTGGCGCGATGGGGCCAGCGTTAAAAACTCTTTTAACGCCATAAAGCTCACCAGCGCGAAGAAGGTCAACGCCAGCCAAGGCGGGCTTAAGATAGCCAGTGAAAACAGTACAATGATCACCCACCAGGTGCGAATACGCAGCGTCAGCTCACGCCAGTCTTTACCCGGTCGACGCCACACCAGCAGACCGTTTGCCAGTGTCGCTATCACCAGCAGGGCAAAAATCACTGCCAGCGATTTTTCCAGCAGCATCATTTCGCCCCCTCGTCACGTAATGCGCTCTTACAGCGGTTAACGATAGTCCACAGCAGCAATAGCGTGGCAATGCCCCAAATAACGTTATTCCACTGCGCCACCTGCGGCCACAGCGCCAGCACCAGCCCCCATGTACCGAACACCAGCGCCCTGTCGCTTTTGCCGAACGGTCCGGCATAGCTGCGCACGCCATTGATGGTTTGCGCCAGCACACCGCAGAATTCCGTCATCAAAGCACAAAACAGCATAACCAGTACCAGCAGCGCATTACTGCCGGAAAGCAGCATAAACGGCAGATACAACGCGAGATCGGAGAGAATATCCCCGGTTTCATTGAGAATAGCGCCCAAGCGGGATTGTTGGTTACATTCACGCGCCAGCATGCCGTCCAGCGCATTGAGCGCCATGCGTATAAATAAAACGATGGGTAAAAGAATGAAAAGTTTAGGTTCGGGGAAGATAAACAGCACAGCACCAGTGATAAAAGAAAGCGCCATCGCGGCCAGTGTGACGTGATTGGCGGTGACGCTTTTTTTATCTAACCAGAACATGAGCGGGCGTAAAAGCGCCTGGAAAGCAGGCTTTATCTGATAAAGCGTCATCATCACTCCTTGATAATTTATTGATGCAATTATAGTGGATTAATTAACCATTACCTGCCTGATACTTGCCATTATTTCAAAATGAGATTTAATAAACATATGTTGATTACTTTTTCAACCACTTCCCGTTAATGCCCTGGACGTACTCCCCCGGTTTAGCGCGCGCCACCAGTTTTTGTCCGGCCATTTTTGCCACTTCATCAACAGGAATATTGTTACTCTCAGCCAGTTGCTGGTAGCTGGCGCTACGCGCCTTGTTTATCTCACTCACCAGCGTCTGGGTCTCAGCATCGGTTTGCAATGCCACAAGGTAGCCATTGAGCGTTTCACCCACCCGCCCCTGGTTTCTGGCTTCATTCAGGGTCAGCGCAAACGCATTGGCGCTCAGTAAACTCAGGAGCAACAGGGTCACTTTAAGCGTTTTTTTCATCGTCACCTCAGAATAAATCACTGCGTGATTTCAACAGGCTCTCGACGTCTTTATCGACTTTAATATGGATCTCATGCTCGATTTTGACGTTCATATTGATGGTGATGGGCTCTTTCGGCGCCGCGACTTCAATACGCGGGGTGCACCCTACCAGCAAAGATGACGCCAGCAGTCCCAGCATGGCCGCAATAGTTTTCATTGTTGTTCCTCACATTCCTTGCCTTCCAGGCAATGGGTTTCTGGCAGCGCTGCATTTTGCTCAAGCCATGCCTGTAAATTGTCGCCAAAACGCAAACTGCGCCATAACGTAAAGACGTTTTCTTCATGGGTGTAATTCAAATTCACCGTCCCGACTTTGCCATCTACCCGGCTATTGCCGGTGACGGCTGCCTGCATGGTTAATACGCCAAGGTTATCAAGATTTATTTTCGTCCAGGAATGGGTGATTTCCATATAACGCAGCCAGTTTATCGCCGCACCGGCCGCCATATTGTCTTTGACCACCGCATCCGCCGTGTCTTTATCGATGCGCAACGTCATCGGCCCAGGGTTGGTCAACCAGCCGTCTTTGATAATCCATTTTTCATTGTTTAACCAGAGCGGCAATGCGCCGCTGACCGGGCCGGACATGGCAAACTGTTTGGGATTAACCGCGCTAATCAACTCGCTGGACGAGATATTCTGCACCCGCACTAATGCCGGATCGTGTTGCGGCATACGCAGTTGCTGCATCACTACCTTGCCGCCCAGCAAATCGGCGCTAACATCGCTCAACAGTAAGGGATTATCTTCGCTCCAGGGATAGCCGCCTTGCAGATCCGCGGTGATATTTTTCACCGTGACCTGGTTCACCACCTCTGCAATACGCAATGAAATCGGCCCGCGCGTGCCCAGTTGCCATGCTCCTTCGCTAAAACGAAACGGCAGCACAAAATCGACGCCATTAATCTGGTTGTCGGGCATCCAGGCGCTACCGCCTTTTAATACGCCATGACCGCCTGCCTCAAAGCCTTGTTCTGCGGCGGCGGAGAAGGCAACCTGAGCATACAGTTCGCCTTCGCGCAGGTTCATCTTCCAGTCCGGTGGCACCAGCGGCTGAAATACAGTGAGCGACTGTTTTGGCCACCAGGCCTGACCACGCAAGCGGATCCCGTCCCAGCGACCGTTCAACTGGACCGGGCCAATGGCGCCAGCATGCAGTTGGCCTTTGAACTGGAATATCGTCGGGTCGCTCCCTTCTACGCTGAACTTCAGGGTTGAAGGCGGCAGAGTACTGCCACCGGAGAAGGTGGTTTTCCCGGCGTCCAGCGACAGCGCCCCGCTAAACGTGGGCTGGATCGGGTCTCGCACCCAGACGATCGGCTCATCCATCACCAGACGCGGATTTTCCACCAGCATGGTGCCGTATTGCAGATGGTCAAATCCGGTAGAAAGGTCAAACAGTTTGACGGTGTTGTCGTGCCATTCCCCCTTGCCTGCCACGTCCCAGCGAGCGTGCATCGGGGTAAAACTGCCCTCTCCCCAGTACCGCCACTGCCAGCGACCGGCGTCAGGCAGGAAATCATTAGCCAGACCATCAAGATGCAGCTCAAAACCGCCCATCTGGTTTTCATGGGCGCGTAAAATAGCCTGTAACCGCCCATCCACCCCGCGTTGGGTCACCTTGACACCGGCCAACGGCCAGCGAATTTCGTCTATATCCAGCGAGTCGATAATCCGACCACGAGAACGTAACAGGGCGCCAGGTTCAAAAGCCAGCTGCGGATCGCTCAGACTGCCGCTGAGCGTCGCGGGTAACATCGCATAAAAGATCAGATCACCCTGCTTCGCCTCGCCGGTTAGCTGTAACGGCATGTCGCTGTTGTCCATGCCAAGCGTGCCGGGACCAAAGGTTAACACCGCGTTACCCTTGCCTGCATCACCCTGCGTCAGAATGTTCAAACGCCCGCTGACTACCGCGTTTTCCACACCGGCCTGCCAGTTTTCGACGTTTAAGCCTAAACGACCGCTTAACGGGAAGCCCTGATAGGGCCAGTTCCAGCGCCCGTCGCTCACCGTCAGCCGCTGGCGGGTGATTTCCCACGGCAGATCCAGCAACGGATCTGCATTGTCCCGCGCCATCACGATCAGCTGTCCGCTGTTTTCTCGCCATTCCAGCTCTGCATCCACAAGCGTTGGCTCCTGCGGCAGGCTTAGGGTGGCAACCGCGTGACCGCCCACCGGCAGTCCGTCGGGCACCAGCGGCATCGTAAACTCCCCGACCAGCTTCACCGGTGGTTGCTCTTCAAAAGCCGCCACAGACAGTTCGTTGACCGTCAGATTTTGTCCGTGCAGACGTCCCTGAAATTTAACCTTTTCGCCCTGATAACTGACTTGCTGGATGGCAGGCGTCAGCGAAAGTGACAGTTTGCCCTGCCACTCCTGCCACGGAGAAAGAATAAGTTTATCGATGTTAATCCAGGTGTTGGGCAGCATGGATTGCCATTCTGCCAGCGTTTTCGGCGCGGCGGGCGATGGCTCCGTCTGCGGCAGTTTAGCCAGGCAAGCGGCATCCAGTTCAATACTGCCGACGTTCAGCAACCAGCGGCTGGGGTGGGATAAATCCGCCTCGGTGATACGCGCGAGTGGACAATCATCCACCAAATAACGGAGTTCGGGAATATGCAGCCCATGTCGGGTAAGCCGTGGACTCTCGTCCAGCGCAATGCGCGTACCGACAGGCAACCAGATGCCCGCCAGTGTAGGAACCCACAAGCCCAACGTCATCAATAACGTCAGCGGCACAAGGGTCAATAATAAGAGTAGAGCCAATACGGCTTTATATTTACCCTTCATGGGTAGTTAATATCCTGATTTAGCGAAAATTTAAGCCGGTTTCGGCGTCTATTGTGGCATGTTTAGCTAAACATGCCCACCTTAAGAATAGATGCCATTGAAATATATGTAATATTTATAGCTTGTGAATAATTTAAATAAGTTATCTTTAATCAGAGAGATACCAAGGAAGAATATAACTATGCCCCACTTTCGTCTGGCCCTTATCCCATTACTTACCGCATTTTGTCTGCCCGCGTTTGCCCACCCGACAACGCTGAATAAAGTCAAAGAAGCAGAAAGCCAGCTCACCGCACGCGTCGGTTATGCCGAGCTGGATCTCACCAGCGGCGAGATTCTGGAAAGCTATCGCCTGCAAGAGCGTTTTCCGATGATGAGTACATTTAAGGTTTTACTCTGCGGCGCGGTGCTCGCACGCGTTGACGCAGGAAAAGAGCTGCTGGATCGTCGCATCCCGTTCAGCCGGCGTGATCTGGTCGAATACTCGCCGGTTACAGAAAAACACCTGACCGATGGCATGACCGTCGGCGAATTATGCGATGCCGCCATCACCATGAGCGATAACACGGCGGCGAATCTACTGCTTACGGCCATCGGCGGTCCGCAAGGATTAACCGCGTTTCTGCGCACAACCGGCGATCGGGTGACCCGACTCGACCGCTGGGAACCCGAATTGAACGAAGCGCTACCCGGCGATAAACGCGATACGACGACACCTGAAAATATGGCGCAAACGTTGCGCCAACTGCTCACCGGAAAAATCTTGACGACGACATCACAGCAGCAACTCACCCACTGGATGGTGACGGATAAAGTCGCGGGGCCACTGTTGCGCTCGGTACTTCCGGCAGGCTGGTTTATAGCAGATAAAACAGGTGCCGGGGCACGCGGTTCTCGCGGGATCGTCGCGGCGTTAGGGCCGGACGGTAAGCCTTCCCGTATCGTGGTGATTTACGTCACCGAAAGCCAGGCAACACTGGAGGAGCGAAACAGGCAGATTGCGGGGATTGGGGCGACGCTGATCCAACACTGGGATGAGTAAAATTGCCTCAAAACAACGGTACGTTGTTACGCGTGCCAGCGGAAATATAAAAAATCAGGGAATTGAGTTGAGTCATCTGCAGTGCATCGCGCGATTCCCCGTTGTTCTGTCTGCTCTTAAGACATCATACTAACGGGGACGCGGAAGCGTTCAAACTCAGTGATGGCGCAGTTGTCCATCGCTATGTTTAGGTCCGATACGACCTGCTTCTATCAGAATTTCCTCTATGAGCTCTTCGAGGCACGCCTTGCCATGATGATCGCAGACAAGATGCACCTGCCGGGAAATTTCTTCAGGTTTCATACCATCACATAATGCAGCCTTCAGCATTAAGGTGGCCCAGCGTTTTGCTTCAGAGTGAGTTAACATGACCCCTCCCGATATGTGATACCTGTATAAGCGTAGCTGCCTGAAGGTAATTCACCTGGCTTTTTCTCCGCGTTACAGGCTTAACGAACGTGGAGGAGATCGACGTGTCGGATGCTGTTACGGCACGACAACACCACACGGTTTATTGGACTCGGCGGTGGGGATACTTAGGCCCCGGCCATGTCACCCTCACACATGATCAGCATGAATGGAGCACGGGCAACCAGCGACGGTAATCAAGCATATTGCGAAGCGGTAGAATCAGCAGCGTAAAAAGCCAAACTCCCAACCTTTACCAATCCGGAACTATATCGAGAGTTTTAAAAATCCGGTTTCAATATGAGTGGCTAACCACATTAAGGCTATGAAAAGATGCGCCTCTCGCTCATCATTTCCGAATCTGCCCAACATACCCAAAGGTAGCAATGCTTAACGGCAGGACGCCCAAAGGAGTACATATACTAAGACGAGTGGTTTAAATCCAGCAATGTGCCCACATTAAGAAGAGATGCTCTAGAATTATTCATTATATCTATGACTATCAATTGTTTTTTGGATTTTGTAAAATAATTTGAATTGGATTAATGTGATTTCAGAATCACTGGAGAAAGTCTTATGAAACTCGCCATCTATAGTACAAAACAGTACGACAAGAAGTACCTGCAACAGGTTAACGAGGCTTTTGGTTTTGAACTTGAATTCTTTGACTTTCTGCTGACCGAGAAAACGGCCAAAACAGCCCATGGCTGCGAAGCCGTGTGCATCTTCGTCAACGACGATGGCAGCCGCCCGGTTCTGGAAGAACTGAAAAAGCACGGGGTGAAGTACATCGCCCTGCGCTGCGCCGGATTCAATAACGTCGATCTGGACGCCGCCAAAGAGCTAGGCTTGCAGGTTGTGCGCGTTCCGGCCTATTCGCCGGAAGCGGTCGCCGAGCATGCGATTGGTATGATGATGACGCTGAACCGTCGTATCCACCGCGCGTACCAACGCACTCGTGACGCCAACTTTTCTCTGGAAGGCCTGACTGGTTTTACCATGTACGGTAAAACCGCCGGGGTGATCGGTACCGGTAAAATTGGTATTGCCGCGCTGCGGATCCTGAAAGGCTTTGGTATGCGTTTGCTGGCGTTTGATCCCTATCCAAGCGCTGCTGCTCTTGAATTAGGCGTTGAGTATATCGATCTCAACACGCTGTTTGCGGAGTCAGACGTCATTTCCCTGCACTGTCCGTTAACGCCGGAAAACTATCATCTGCTCAATGAAGAAGCCTTCGCGCAAATGAAAAGCGGCGTAATGATCGTTAACACCAGTCGCGGGGCCCTGATCGACTCACAGGCTGCCATTGATGCCCTGAAAAACCAGAAAATTGGTTCTTTGGGTATGGACGTGTATGAAAATGAACGCGACCTGTTCTTTGAAGATAAGTCCAATGATGTTATCCAGGATGACGTATTCCGTCGCTTGTCTGCCTGTCATAACGTGTTGTTCACCGGGCACCAGGCATTTTTAACGGCCGAAGCGTTAACCAGCATTTCGGAAACAACCTTACAGAATTTGGCCCAGATTTCCAAAGGCGAAACCTGCCCGAACGCCCTCTTCTGAAAATGCCGCTCCCCTGCATTCGGGGGAGCATTTTCAGATAACCCCTGATGATAAATCCGACAGTATCATTATTATATTGATTGTATTCCCGTCACTAACGTAGAGAAATTCAATGAAGAAAATTGTCACGTTGATTGCGCTCAGCATGCTTATGGCTGGCTGTGTGAGCAATGGAAAAGTTTCCGTTAATCGCGAACAGTTACAGCACCACCGTTTCGTTCTGGAGAGCGTGAACGGCAAACCGGTCACCGTTGCGAAAAATCAACCCGAATTGAGTTTTGGTGAAAATATGACGGTGTCGGGAAAAATGTGTAATCAATTCACGGGCCAGGGCAAGCTGTCTGACGGCGAATTGAAGGTGAAAGACCTGGCGATGACCCGCATGATGTGCGCCGACCCACAGCTGAACGCACTTGATGGCGTTATCAGCGACGTGTTTAAGCAAGGCGCACAGGTCGATTTGACGGCTAACCAGTTAACACTGGCGACGGCAGAGCAAACACTGACGTATAAACTGGCAGACTTAATGTAATTAACGCGGAGACTTAATAGTTCCCGCAACTCCCGGCGGCAAGCGACTGTTCACTGCAGCGTTTGCCGTTAGGTAAAGCACACATCCCGATGGCGGAACCATCCAGTTGACGTGCAATCGACAACGAACCGCCAATCATAGCGCAGTTGGCCTCACCAGAACCCGACATTGCAGCCTTCATGCCCGGCGCGACGTGCGCGGCCGTTGCCTGCTGAACAGGTTCACTGCTGCAAGCCGATAATAATAACGCGGCACACCCTACCCAAAACGCTGCGCGCATCTCACTCCCCTCTAAAAAATAACCCAACGACACAGCCCTAAATAATAGGCAGCAGAAACACTGTCGTCGAGAGGTAAAGTGCGCATTTATGCGCCCTGTTTACATTTTCTGGCAATTTTTTGACGGCTCCTTTGATCAAACCATTCATTCTGTTTATTACAGGGACACAAATGCGAAAATGTGTCCAGATGGCTTTTGCTAAAATAGAAAGATAACTACAGGACTCGTCGTCGTTTTGCGGGTCCCTCTTTTTGCGCAATGTAAGGGTGTCAGTATGCAAACAATTGACGGTAATGGTGCGGTTGCTTCGGTTGCATTTCGTACCAGCGAGGTTATCGCCATCTACCCGATTACGCCGAGTTCGACGATGGCGGAGCAGGCCGATGCCTGGGCCGGGAACGGGCTAAAAAACGTCTGGGGCGATATACCTCGCGTTGTGGAGATGCAGTCGGAAGGCGGTGCCATTGCGACCGTCCACGGCGCGTTACAAACCGGGGCGCTGTCTACATCTTTTACCTCATCGCAAGGTTTATTGCTGATGATCCCGACGCTGTACAAACTGGCCGGTCAACTGACGCCGTTTGTATTGCATGTTGCGGCACGTACGATTGCCACCCATGCGCTGTCGATTTTTGGCGACCATTCCGACGTGATGGCCGTTCGCCAGACCGGCTGTGCAATGCTGTGCGCCAGCAGCGTTCAGGAAGCGCAGGATTTTGCCCTGATTTCGCATATCGCCACGCTGAAAAGCCGCGTCCCGTTTATTCATTTCTTTGATGGTTTCCGCACCTCACATGAAATCAATAAAATCGTACCGCTGGCCGATGACACCATTCTTGGACTGATGCCGCAGGCGGAGATCGACGCCCATCGTTCTCGCGCGCTGAATCCGGAGCATCCGGTGATTCGCGGCACCTCGGCTAACCCGGATACCTATTTCCAGTCACGCGAAGCGACAAACCCGTGGTACAACGCGGTTTACGAGCATGTCGAACAGGCGATGAACGATTTCGCCACCGCAACGGGTCGCCAGTACCAGCCGTTTGAATACTATGGACATCCGCAGGCAGAGCGCGTCATCATTCTGATGGGCTCCGCCATCGGCACCTGCGAAGAAGTCGTGGATGAGTTGCTTACCCGTGGCGAAAAAGTCGGCGTACTGAAAGTCCGTCTGTTCCGTCCGTTCTCAGCCCGACATTTGCTGCAGGCCTTGCCGGAAACCGCACGCAGCATCGCCGTTCTGGATCGCACCAAAGAACCCGGGGCACAGGCTGAGCCGTTGTATCTGGATGTCATGACCGCGCTGGCCGAAGCCTTTAACTGTGGCGAGCGTGAAACGCTACCGCGTGTAATTGGCGGGCGCTATGGCCTTTCCTCGAAAGAGTTTGGCCCGGACTGCGTGATGGCGGTGTTTAATGAGTTAAGCCACGCCAAACCAAAATCGCGCTTTACCGTCGGCATCTATGATGATGTCACCAATCTGTCACTCCCCCTGCCAGAAAACACCCTGCCCTCCACCGCAAAACTCGAAGCCCTGTTTTACGGATTAGGCAGCGACGGCAGCGTGTCAGCGACCAAAAACAATATCAAGATTATTGGTAACTCGACGCCGTGGTATGCGCAGGGTTATTTCGTCTATGACTCGAAAAAAGCCGGCGGCCTGACGGTGTCCCATCTGCGCGTCAGTGAAAAACCGATCCGTTCGGCGTATCTGGTGTCGCAGGCGGATTTTGTTGGCTGCCATCAGCTGCAGTTTATCGATAAATATCAAATGGCAGAACGCCTGAAGCCAGGCGGTATCTTCCTGCTCAATACGCCGTACAGCGTGGATGAGGTGTGGTCACGTCTGCCGCAAGAAGTTCAGGCAGTTCTGAACCAGAAGAAAGCCCGTTTTTACGTGATTAACGCGGCCAAAATCGCCCGTGAATGCGGCCTGGCAGCACGTATTAACACCGTAATGCAAATGGCGTTTTTCCATCTGACACAAATTTTACCCGGTGATAGCGCACTGGTGGAACTGCAGGGCGCAATTGCAAAAAGCTACAGCAACAAAGGTCAGGATCTGGTTGAACGTAACTGGCAGGCGCTGGCGCTGGCACGTGAGTCGGTCGCCGAAGTGGCTCTTCAGCCGGTTGATCCGCACAGCGCCAACCGACCGCCAGTGGTCTCCGATGCCGCGCCTGATTTTGTGAAAACCGTGACGGCGGCGATGCTCGCGGGTCTGGGTGACGCACTGCCCGTCTCCGCACTGCCGCCAGACGGTACCTGGCCCATGGGCACCACGCGCTGGGAAAAACGCAATATCGCCGAAGAAATCCCTATCTGGAAAGAAGAACTGTGTACACAGTGCAACCACTGCGTTGCCGCCTGCCCGCACTCGGCAATTCGTGCCAAAGTGGTTTCCCCGGAAGCAATGGCAGACGCCCCGGCTAGTTTGCATTCGCTGGATGTGAAATCCCGCGATATGCGCGGTCAGAAATATGTTCTACAGGTCGCGCCTGAAGATTGCACCGGCTGTAATCTGTGCGTGGAAGTCTGCCCGGCGAAAGATCGTCAGAATCCAGAGATCAAGGCCATCAATATGATGTCCCGCCTGGAGCATGTCGAAGAAGAAAAAGTGAACTATGATTTCTTCCTCAACCTGCCAGAGATCGACCGCAGCAAACTGGAACGCATTGATATTCGCACCTCACAGCTGATCACCCCGCTGTTTGAATATTCCGGTGCTTGCTCAGGCTGTGGCGAAACGCCGTATATCAAACTGCTTACCCAGCTGTACGGTGACCGCATGCTAATCGCCAACGCAACCGGGTGTTCATCGATTTATGGCGGAAACCTGCCCTCCACACCGTATACCACCGATGCAAACGGCCGTGGGCCAGCCTGGGCAAACTCTCTGTTTGAAGATAACGCCGAGTTTGGTCTGGGCTTCCGCCTGACGGTGGACCAACATCGCGTTCGCGTCATGCGCTTGCTGGAACAGTTTGCCGATAAGATCCCGGCTGAGCTGAATGATGCCTTGCACGCAGAAGCCACGCCGGAAGTTCGTCGCGAGCAGGTCGCCGCACTGCGCCAACATCTGCAAGGTGTTGATGGCGCACAGCAACTGTTAACCGATGCCGATGCACTGGTTGAGAAATCAATCTGGCTGATTGGCGGTGACGGTTGGGCCTACGATATTGGCTTTGGCGGGTTGGACCATGTCCTGAGCCTGACCGAGAACGTTAACATCCTGGTACTGGATACCCAGTGTTATTCCAACACTGGCGGGCAAGCCTCGAAAGCGACACCGCTTGGCGCGGTCACCAAATTTGGCGAACACGGTAAGCGTAAAGCACGTAAAGATCTGGGCGTCAGTATGATGATGTACGGTCATGTTTACGTCGCACAGATCTCGCTGGGAGCGCAGTTAAACCAGACGGTGAAAGCGATTCAGGAAGCAGAATCTTACCCTGGTCCGTCGCTGATTATTGCCTACAGCCCGTGTGAAGAACACGGCTACGATCTCGCCCTGAGTCACGATCAGATGCGCCAGCTCACGGCCACCGGATTCTGGCCACTGTATCGCTTTGATCCGCGTCGCGCTGACGAAGGTAAACTGCCGCTGGCACTGGACTCTCGCCCGCCGTCAGATGCGCTGGCTGAGACTTTGATGAACGAACAGCGCTTCCGCCGCCTGAATGCACAGCAGCCGGAGGTGGCAGAGCAGTTGTGGAAGGATGCGACCGCAGATTTGCAAAAACGCTATGACTTCCTGGCGCAGTTGGCGGGAAAAGCCGAAAAAAGCAGTACCGATTAATACGTTCAGTTAAGTATTACTCTGGAATAAAAAAAGCCCGAACAGATGTTCGGGCTTGTCAATTTATTCGCTGGCTAATCAATTCTGGGACAACTCTCCAACGAAAAATAAAACGTGACAATAAAGGCATATAACCCGCGCAGAATATCCCAACAAAATTAACTTGTATAATATTTATTTTATATATTTAATCATTAATTCATTCACCACGATTATCATCATTTCCGTGGAATTATTTATTTAAGATTTTACTTAAGACGTAACAATTCATATTTATCTCTTTACGGAACTTCTCCTTTAGCATGCGTTAACACCCTACATGGGTCGTCGCAGGTAAATAAAAAAACTAAAGGATTATTTCAATGAACAGAAAAGTATTGGCCCTTGTAATTCCTGCTCTGTTAGCTGCAGGCGCTACTCACGCTGCTGAAGTTTATAATAAAGACGGCAACAAGTTAGACCTCTACGGAAAAGTAAACGCCCTGCGTTATTTTTCTGACACCCCAAGCAACGATGGTGATCAGACTTATTTCCGTGGTGGTTTCAAAGGCGAAACTCAGATCAACGATATGCTCACCGGTTATGGTCAGTGGGAATATCAGGTCAATGCTAACACCACCGAAAGCAATCGCAGCAACAACTTTACCCGTCTGGCCTTCGCGGGTCTGAAATTCGGCGACTACGGTTCATTCGATTACGGTCGTAACTATGGCGTTCTGTACGACGTAGAAGGCTGGACCGATATGCTGCCAGAATTCGGCGGCGACTCTTACACCAAAGCTGATAACTTCATGACCGGTCGTGCCAACGGTGTTGCAACTTACCGTAACACCGATTTCTTCGGCATGGTGAATGGTCTGAACGTGGCGTTGCAGTACCAGGGCGCGAACGAACAGAGCAGCGATGAGCTTGATAACTTCGACCAGGAAGGTACCGGCAACGGCGGCGATCGCAACGTTCAAAACTCTAACGGTGACGGCTTCGGTCTCTCCACGACCTACGATCTGGGTATGGGCGTTAGCCTCGGTGCAGCATACACCTCTTCTGACCGTACTAACGAGCAGACCACTGCCGGTGGCGACGTTGCTGGTGGCGACAAAGCTGACGCATGGACTGTCGGTATGAAATATGATGCAAACAACATCTATTTCGCAACCATGTACGCTGAAACACGTAACATGACCCCGTACGGTGATGCTGGCGTAGCTGACAAAACTCAGAACTTCGAAGTGACTGCACAGTACCAGTTCGACTTCGGTCTGCGTCCGTCCGTCTCTTTCCTGATGTCTAAAGGTCAGGATCTGGGCGCCAACGGTTCTGATGGCGACAAAGATCTGGTTAAATATGCTGACGTAGGTGCGACTTACTACTTCAACAAAAACTTCTCTACCTACGTTGATTACAAAATCAACCTGCTGGATGAAGACGACAGCTTCTACGCTAGCAAAGGTATTTCTACCGATGATATCGTAGCACTGGGTATGGTTTACCAGTTCTAATCTGTCAGCCCGCTGGAAACAGCGGGCTACTCCCACCCCCTGCGCCGTAATTGCGTTTTATCTAGATCAAAACATTATATCTGTTGCGTTAAAACACATCACTGATAGATGATATATTGCCTTCACACTCGCCGCAGAGGATGCCTGCAATGAATCATCACCCCGTTAAATCATCCCGTATTGCATCCGTCGGTTATGACGAATCATCCCGCACGTTAGAAATTCGTTTTCACCATACGGAAATCCTGCAATATCACGCGGTCCCGGCGCGTATCTTTCGAGATTTCCTGACAGTGGTCTCAAAAGGCCGGTTTTACGATGGCGTAATAAAAGGCAAGTTCCCTGAACTCAAAATAAAGTGATGCCAAAATGTGATCTCTGTCATTGTACATAAAGTGCCATTACGCGGTAAGCTTTAGGAGGATACTTAAACAGGAGGTTTTATGAACAGAACGATTCTTGTACCCATCGATATTTCAGACTCAGAATTAACTCAACGTGTTATTGCCCATGTCGAAGCCGAGGCAAGAATTGACGATGCACAGGTCCATTTTCTGACCGTTATTCCGTCATTGCCCTATTATGCTTCGCTTGGACTGGCCTACTCGGCTGAGTTGCCGGCCATGGACGATCTTAAGGCCGAAGCGAAATCTCAACTGGAAGAGATGATCAAGAAGTTCAATATCCCGGCAGACAGAATTCACGTTCATGTCGTTGAAGGTTCGCCAAAAGATAAAATTCTGGAGCTTGCCAGGAAATTACCTGCAGATATGGTCATTATTGCCTCGCACCGACCTGACATCACCACTTATCTGCTTGGCTCCAACGCCGCAGCTGTAGTGCGGCATGCGGAGTGTTCGGTTCTGGTCGTCCGCTAAGCTTTCTGGCCCGCACATCGCTGCGGGCTTTTCATTTCTACCTCTTTTACCCCGCGATTCCTGACCTAAATGTGCTGACATTTTTCCCGCTTATCCGTACCATACACGCCACAGTTTTTATATCAGACTTCTTTTGCCGGACAATCCGGCGTGATGCATTCTCTTCTGATGCCACACTATGAATTGAGCCTCTATTAAATGTCGCAAAATCAAGAAATTAACAAGAAAGAACAATACAACCTGAACAAATTACAAAAGCGTCTGCGTCGTAACGTGGGCGAAGCGATTGCCGACTTCAACATGATTGAAGATGGCGATCGCATTATGGTGTGCCTTTCCGGTGGGAAAGACAGCTACACCATGCTGGAGATCCTGCGCAATTTGCAGAAAAGTGCGCCGATCAGTTTTTCTCTGGTTGCGGTTAACCTGGATCAGAAACAGCCCGGTTTCCCGGGACACATTCTGCCGGAGTATCTGGAACAATTGGGCGTCGAGTACAAAATTGTCGAAGAGAATACCTACGGGATCGTCAAAGACAAAATCCCGGAAGGGAAAACTACCTGCTCACTGTGCTCTCGCCTGCGCCGCGGCATTCTGTACCGCACGGCAACCGAACTCGGTGCCACGAAAATTGCGCTGGGACACCACCGCGACGATATCCTGCAAACGCTGTTTTTAAACATGTTTTACGGCGGGAAAATGAAAGGTATGCCACCGAAACTGATGAGCGACGACGGAAAGCATATCGTCATTCGTCCGCTGGCCTATTGCCGTGAAAAAGACATTGAGCGTTTTGCAGAAGCCAAAGGCTACCCGATTATTCCGTGTAACCTGTGCGGTTCACAACCGAACCTGCAGCGTCAGGTGATTGCTGACATGCTGCGTGACTGGGATAAACGCTACCCGGGCCGTATTGAAACCATGTTCAGCGCAATGCAGAACGTGGTGCCTTCGCATCTTAGCGATATCAATCTGTTCGACTTTAAAGGTATTAAGCACGGCTCAGCGGTCGTTGACGGCGGTGACTTAGCGTTCGATCGCGAAGAGATTCCGCTGCAACCTGCTGGCTGGCAGCCGGAAGAAGATGAAAATCAGCTGGATGAGTTACGCCTGAACGTGGTTGAAGTGAAGTAATTTATCATGCCGGATGGCGACGTAAACGTCTTATCCGGCCTACGACGTGCATAAACGCCTGTAGGCCGGATAAGTAGAGCGCCATCAGGCACTCCAACGGACATTTATTTCAACAGACGAACCCGACAGGTTTTGCCTTTAATCTTACCGTTTTGTAACTGCTTCCACGCTTTATGCGCCACGGACTGACGAACGGCCACGTAGACATGCATCGGATGCACGGCAATCTTGCCAATGTCGGCCCCATCCAGCCCCATATCACCGGTCAATGCCCCCAGAACATCACCCGGACGCATTTTTGCCTTTTTGCCGCCATCAATGCACAGCGTCGCCATCTCGGCCTCAAGCGGCACAATTGAACCGTTGCCAGGTGCAGGTAGCCAGTTCAGCTTAAGTTGCAGCATTTCAGAAAGAATATTGGCACGCTGGGCTTCTTCTGGCGCACAGAAGCTGATGGCCAGGCCGCTGTTACCCGCACGCGCAGTACGTCCAATACGGTGTACATGCACCTCCGGATCCCATGCCAGTTCGTAGTTCACCACCAGCTCAAGCGATTTAATATCGAGGCCACGTGCTGCAACATCGGTTGCCACCAGCACGCGCGCGCTACCGTTAGCGAAACGAATCAGCGTCTGATCGCGATCGCGCTGCTCCAGGTCGCCATGTAGTGACAGCGCACTTTGCCCCGCGGCATTCAACGCGTCGCACACGGCCTGGCAATCTTTTTTGGTGTTACAGAAGACAACGCACGATGCCGGCTGATGTTGACTGAGCAACTTTTGCAGCAACGAAATTTTGCCGTGTGTGGAGGTTTCAAAAAACTGTTGTTCAATCGCCGGTAGCGCATCTACCGTATCGATTTCAATCGTTAACGGGTTTTGCTGCACCCGGCCACTGATTGCGGCAATCGCTTCCGGCCAGGTCGCCGAAAACAGCAGCGTTTGGCGTGACGCAGGCGCAAAGCGGATCACCTCATCAATGGCATCGCTAAAGCCCATATCCAGCATGCGATCGGCTTCATCCATTACCAGTGTATTCAGGGCTTCCAGCGACACGGTACCTTTTTGCAGGTGGTCGAGCAATCTGCCCGGCGTGGCGACAATAATATGTGGCGCATGTTGCAAAGAATCACGCTGTGCGCCAAAAGGTTGCCCACCGCACAACGTTAATATCTTGGTATTCGGCAGGAAACGCGCTAATCGACGCAGTTCGCCCGCGACCTGGTCAGCCAGTTCACGTGTGGGGCATAAGACCAGCGACTGCGTCTGAAACAGCGCGGCATCAATGTGCTGTAACAGTCCAAGACCAAACGCGGCCGTTTTGCCACTGCCGGTTTTTGCCTGCACGCGAACATCTTTTCCTGCCAGGATCGCCGGTAGCGCAGCGGCCTGAACAGGCGTCATTTCAAGATAACCCAGCTCGTTAAGATTCTCGAGTTGAGCGGCAGGTAAAACATTCAGAGTAGAAAAAGCGGTCACAATTTAATCTCGCGGTAAGAACTTACAATTAGCAGGCGCGTATCCTCGCAGATCTGCGCCCGTGATGCGACAATTTAATCGGTTCTTCATCCGGCGGTGGATCAGGCATCGGCTGCGGACGAGGTATCGGGTCAGGAATGGGTACCGGATCGGTCGGTACAGAGTCGGTGTTGAGTGTGGGCAACGGTAGCAATAGCGTGAGACGGGTCATATTCCCTCCAGTCATTCAGGTTGACTCTTTTAGGGTAGACGCTCATTTCCTGCAGGCAAAAAAAAGCCGACTAATCTAAGTCGGCGTCGTACGAATCAATTGTGCTATGCAGTAATTCAAAAAAGGAAGTAAGACAATATGGAGCGCAACGCCCATCGCTTGACGTTGCATTCACCTGCGAGAGAGATATTGCCCCGAATAGGTAGAGAGTTTATTGACCTCGCTCAAAATATTAAACGTTTTCGCCCATCAGAGGCGGTAAAAAACGTTGCTGTTACAACCATTTACTACGATGCAACCATAAAGTAACACCACCAATCAGGAGCACTAACAGAATACAGAACAATGAGAAACCAAACTGCCAGCCGCCACCGGGAATTCCCCCAAGGTTAACGCCAAACAATCCGGTTAAGAATGTGCTGGGCAGAAAGACCATCGCCATCAACGACATGGTATAGGTTCTGCGAGCCAACGATTCCTGCATCACCTGCGCAATTTCATCCGCCATGATACCGGTCCGGGCAATACAGGCGTCAATCTCATCCAACCCTCTTCCCAGCCTGTCGGCGATATCCTGCATCCGGCGCCGCTGATCGTCGGTCATCCACGGCAGTCTTTCGCTCGCCAGACGTGCATAGGCATCTCGCTGTGGAGCCATATAGCGCCGCATGACGATCAGTTGCTTACGCAGCAGTGCCAGAAAGCCGCGCGGTGGGATTTGTTGATCGAGTAAATTGTCTTCCAGATCGATAATTTTGTCGTGCAGCTGTTCAATAAACTCACTGGCATGATCGGTTAACGCGTCACAGACATCCACCAACCAACTGCCACAGTCATTCGGCCCCGTTCCTTCTTGCAAATCGCTGATCACATCATCCAACGCCAGCACTTTACGCTGACGCGTCGAGACAATCAGCCGCTCATCCATATATAAACGCATTGCCACCAGTTGGTCTGGACGCTCATCCGTGCTGCCATTAATACACCGCAGGGTGATCAGCGTGCCTTCCCCTATCCGGCTGACTCGTGGGCGCGTACTTTCACCGGCCAGCGCATCGCGCACAATATTAGGAAGCAGAGGCGTCGTCGCCAACCACTTCGCGCTATCAGAATGGGTATAATTAAGATGCAACCAGCAGGGATGCTGAGCATCGATCACATCGTTATCTTCCAGCGGTTTTACTCCGCCCTGGCCATCCAGTAACCAGGCAAACACGGCATCCGGCACATTAACGTCCGCTCCCTTAATGGCTTCCACAGCGCCTCCACAGTCATTCAGTCTTTTTCGTTAGTCTAGCCTGCAGATTATGTTAAGCAATATCTCATTATCCCATTGTGCTGAAATGATTCAGAAAAGTTAAATAAAAATGAAAACGCCGACGACGTCGGCGCGGGTGACGACAGGATTAGAATGAATGACCGTATTTATCCCGTCGGCTGAACCCCGAAGGTGTTACGGTGCCGTGAGGTTGTGGGAAAAATTCTTTTTCCGGAGTGTTACTTAAATGAAATTTATGTGTTCGTGACTGCAGGTCGTTTACCTGATTTTTCAGAATGGCAGATGAATCCGATAACTCATCGACCATGATGGCATTACTTTGAGTCACGTTTTCCAACTCTGCCAGGGCCTGGGTAATCTTAACGATACCCTTCTCCTGTTCCCGCGTGGTGGTTAATATCTCCCCCATCAATTGGTCCAATTGCCCGGCGCCGCCCACGATATCCTGCATATTTTTTTCGGCTTCGCGGACAATAGCCGCCCCTTCGCGCACGTTATAATGAGTTTCATCAATCAGCCGTTTAATACTCTTTGCTGCTTCAGCACTACGATGGGCCAGCGTCCTCACTTCTCCCGCTACCACGGAAAACCCCTTGCCGTGCTCACCTGCTCGTGCTGATTCCACAGCTGCGTTTAATGCCAGAATATTCGTCTGAAAAGCAATGCCATCGATCAGGGCGATGATTTCCGTCATCTGCTGCGCGCATTCGGTGATAGAGCGCATATTGGTCGCAACCTGTACCATTAATTCGCCCCCCTGACGGGCAGAGTGTGTAGCGATATTCGCCTGGGCACTGGCCAACTGCGTATTCTCAGCATTATTACGTGTACTGATGGCTATCTCATCCATATTGGCAGAGGTTTGCGTTAACGCCCCTGATTGCTGCTCCGTTTTAACCGACAGCGCTGCACTGCGGTCCGCAAGTTGTTCAGAGAGCATCATCGCCGTGCGTGAAGAAGTGCGGATTTCGCTGACTAACGCAGAAATATTACTCGATAAGCTATTGATACCCGGAATAAGTCGCCCGGCGCAATTATTTCCGAACTCAGGAATACTGATCGCCAAATTCCCTGACGTGACCTCTTCTATGCTTTTTTTGACGGTATTGATTGGTTCAACGAGATATTTTGTCATGTACCACCACAGACATAATATCGAGATCAGACTCACTACGTCAGTATAAATAATAGTATCAATCTCTGTGGATAATAATAACTCCATCACATTGAGAATAAAAAGTGTTAATGTCACAAATGAAATAATAAATGTCCTGACGCTTATATTCTTCAACATTTCAGCTCTGCTCACCAAGAAATAATATAAATACGGGTAGTAATTTTTATAGCAGTTGCGATACAGATTACCATTCGCTTACGCAGAAACCTTAATTTTCAATTGGACCCTACCCCACTTTCACTTAAGGCGTATTAGGTGATGCTGCCAACTTACTGATTTAGTGTATG
>NZ_SZXN01000003.1:5817-7885 GCF_005281195.1 Citrobacter sp. wls613 | reverse complement strand
AACACTATCAGTAAGTTGGAGTCATTACCTGATTATCGTTGGTAAATAAATCAGGGATAGACCAACGTAAACCACACGTCTGAACGAAGCGTTCCTGGCGTGATCTTTTCCGAGACAGCCCGATAGCGCGCGGTGAAGTGAAACGTCATTTCCTGCGTTAAAATTGGGGCGTAATGACGCGGCAACGCATTCGGAATAATTTGTCGTTGCCCTTCATCAAATAATGCCAGGCCAATACCCGAGGCCGCAGACGCCTCACCGCTGGTCAGAAAGACCTGCGGATCTTCTGCAGGCGTGACGCCAGCAAACGCAATCCCAACATGGTCATAAACGTCGGAACTGCAGGACGTTAAGCGCAGTGAAAACGGTACGCTGGTCGAGGCAAAGCTTCCCGTTTCGCCAAATGCGTTGGTGCGATACTGCCCCATCTGTACCCGCAAGTTCTGGCTATCGGTGGCCACCGTACAGGCCCCATTGACCAGTTGCCCACGCAGGTGAAGGCGACCGCTTTCCAGTATTACCGTGTGTGCAAGCGCAGGCATTACGCACAGCATTCCCGCCAGCGTCATGCCTTTGAAAATCAGTTGCCACATCCTTCGTCATCCCCGGATATTGCCTCATCCATTGAGGCTGTCGTCTTCCTTGCGCCAATCAGAACGGCTTATTCGTACTTCATGATGAAGGTGGCGTCGGCGTTTGCCTGGCCTGGCGTGGCGCTTGCAGCGGTCGCTTTATAACGTGCGGAGAAACGCAGGGTGTTGGTGCCTTCTACCAGCGCCTGGGCAGTAGAGAAGGTGGCACCATCTGGCTTCAGCGCGGTAGACGCGTTGTCCAGAATTTCGATGCCTACACCGCCAGCGGTGGTGGTGTTATTCCCTGAAGATACCGCCAGCAGAGCTGAGTTGGAGGCATCCGCCTGACCCGAAAACGCCACAGCTGCCGTCGCGGCAACCGCAGGATCGCAGTCGTTCAGCACGATGGAGAACGGAATCTGTGCCGTGGTATCGCCGATGGCTGCAAAGCTGGCGGTACGATATTGCCCTAATGTCACCACCTGATCGGCTGACTGTGTGCTTACCGCACAAGCTGCATTGACCAGTTCACCTTCAAAATGAACAGTACCGCCGCTCACGCTGACCGGATCGGCTGCGACTGCGGCCCCTGCAACTAACATCAGGCTGGCAATAACAGAAGTATTTATTAATTTACGTTTCATGGATTTCCCTTGAATTACACACATCCGGTTCCGGTATCCTGCCGGCTCCGTTTGAATCATTATCGACATAAAATGTCAGGCAAATTATCTCTGCATCCTGTAAAGATATATATCGAAAGAGAATTAATGATGCTTGACCCCAACTCTCCTGAGCGCGAGATTCACTAATTAATCTTTACGAATATGACAATTCGTCACAGGGATAAATTAAACATTTCAATTAATGAAAAATACCTGCAAATCCTTGTAATGGCCCTGGCTAATTCTTATTGGGATCTAAGAAATGTCTGGGTAAATATTACTTAAACACCACCACAATGGTACGTAACAGACTGGTTTATGACGCATTACCCATGAAAACAGAAGGGTGATGAGTTGTTTCACTAACGTTAAAATTAATTAGCGTACTCAGTAATTATTCCTGTCTTTACGATATTGACACCTCACCCGTTCGCACAGCGAGACGTTCCTAATCTCACCTAAAAATGCAAACGAAAACTGACAGCACGCCGCGCTTCTGACAAAATAGTGACATCCCCTTCGATTTAACGTAACAGACGGAATCCTCTCTCTGATGGCAGCAAAGATTATTGACGGTAAAACGATTGCGCAGCAGGTACGCTCTGAGGTGGCTCAAAAAGTTCAGGCGCGTTTAGCGGCTGGATTACGCGCCCCAGGCCTGGCTGTTGTGCTGGTAGGTAGCAACCCGGCTTCGCAAATTTACGTAGCAAGTAAACGCAAAGCCTGCGACGAAGTGGGGTTCGTCTCCCGCTCCTATGACCTGCCTGAAACCACCAGCGAGGCGGAACTTCTTGAGCTCATTGATACGCTCAATGCGGATGCCGCCATCGA
>NZ_SZXN01000003.1:0-5773 GCF_005281195.1 Citrobacter sp. wls613 | reverse complement strand
CCAGCTGCCGTTACCGGCGGGGATCGACAACGTTAAGGTGCTGGAACGCATTGCACCGGATAAAGACGTCGACGGCTTCCACCCGTATAACGTCGGTCGCCTGTGCCAGCGTGCACCGCGCCTGCGTCCGTGTACGCCTCGCGGCATCGTGACACTGCTTGAGCGTTACAACATCGATACCTACGGCCTGAATGCCGTGGTGATTGGCGCCTCAAACATTGTCGGTCGTCCGATGAGCATGGAGTTGCTGCTGGCGGGCTGTACCACCACGGTAACCCACCGCTTTACCAAAGATCTGCGTCGCCACGTAGAGCATGCTGACCTGCTGATTGTCGCCGTCGGCAAACCGGGTTTTATTCCCGGTGAATGGATCAAAGAAGGTGCGATTGTGATTGATGTCGGCATCAACCGTCTGGAGAATGGCAAGGTTGTTGGCGATGTGGTCTTTGAAGATGCCGCTGCGCGCGCCGGGTATATTACACCGGTGCCGGGTGGCGTTGGCCCGATGACGGTCGCCACACTTATCGAAAACACGCTTCAGGCGTGCGTTGAATACCATGATGTAAAGGACGTTTAAGATGGCCACATTTTCACTGGGTAAACACCCACACGTTGAACTCTGCGATCTGCTAAAGCTGGAAGGCTGGAGCGAAAGCGGCGCCCAGGCAAAAATTGCCATTGGCGAAGGGTTAGTGAAGGTCGATGGAGTAGTAGAAACACGTAAACGCTGCAAAATCGTTGCCGGACAGACCGTGAGCTTTGAAGGTCAAAGCATTAACGTCGTGGCATGATCCCAGGGCCGGATGGCGGTTCACACCACATCCGGTCCGTTCCCCCTGATTTTCAGATAATTAACTTCACCTTCACTTCACGCCAGGCTGTTAGCCTATCGTTTTCTTATACGAAGCGACTATCATGCCAACCATCGTTACCCACGCAGCTGTACCTCTTTGTTTAGGATTGGGTCTGGGGCTCAAAGTCATTCCCCCACGCTTGTTGTTTGCCGGGGTTGTACTGGCAATGCTGCCTGACGCCGACGTCCTGTCGTTTAAGTTCGGTATTGCCTACGGCAACGTATTCGGTCACCGCGGATTTACCCACTCGCTACTGTTCGCCTTCGCGGTGCCGTTACTGTGCATCATGATAGGTCGACGATGGTTTAAAGCCGGGCTGGTTCGCTGCTGGTTATTTTTGACGGTGTCGTTGCTGTCACACAGCCTGCTGGATTCGGTGACCACCGGAGGAAAAGGCGTTGGCTGGCTGTGGCCATGGTCAGATGAGCGCTTCTTTGCGCCGTGGCAGGTGATTAAGGTTGCGCCGTTCGCGCTGTCACGCTACGCCACGCCGTATGGGCATCAGGTGATTATCTCGGAATTAATGTGGGTGTGGCTGCCGGGAGCCGTCATGATGGGTGTGCTGTGGTGGTACAGACGTCACTAATAGTGCCGGATGGCGCTACGCTTATCAGGCCTACCGATCATTCCGTCGTAGGCCGGATAAGGCGTTAGCCGCCATCCGGCAATTGAGAGAATTACTTACGACGCCAGGTGGTGCCTTGTGGACCATCTTCCAGCACAATACCCATCTCGTTCAGACGGTCACGTGCCGCGTCGGCTGCCGCCCAGTCTTTCGCTTTACGGGCATCTAAACGCTGTTGGATAAGCGCTTCAATCTCAGCGACCTCTCCGTCATCCGCCTGCGCACCGCTTTGCAGGAACGCTTCCGGATCCTGCTCCAGCAGGCCCAGCACGCCGGACAGCTTGCGCAGATGCGCGGCCATAGCGTTAGCCGCCGCCATATCTTCACCCTTCAGACGGTTGACCTCACGCGCCATATCAAACAGCACCGAGTAGGCTTCCGGCGTATTGAAATCATCGTTCATTGCTTCAATGAAACGCGCTTCAAAGGCATCACCACCGGCTGGCGCCACGGATTTGTCAGTACCGCGCAGCGCGGTGTACAGACGCTCCAGTGCAGAACGTGCCTGCTTCAGGTTCTCTTCGCTGTAGTTCAGCTGGCTACGATAGTGGCCGGACATCAGGAAGTAGCGAATGGTTTCGGCGTCGTAGTATTTCAGCACGTCGCGCACGGTAAAGAAGTTGCCCAGTGATTTGGACATTTTCTCACGATCAACCATCACCATCCCGGAGTGCATCCAGTAGTTGACGTATTCGCCGTCGTGCGCACAGGTGGACTGGGCAATTTCGTTTTCATGATGCGGGAACATCAGGTCAGAGCCGCCGCCGTGAATATCGAAATGGTTGCCCAGCTGTTTGCAGTTCATCGCAGAACATTCGATGTGCCAGCCCGGACGGCCTGCTCCCCACGGGGACGGCCAGCTCGGCTCGCCCTCTTTGGACATCTTCCACAGCACGAAGTCCATCGGGTTACGTTTCACATCCACCACATCCACGCGGGCACCCGCCTGCAGCTGATCCAGATCCTGGCGCGACAGCTGGCCGTAGTGCGGATCGGTCGGCACGTCGAACATCACGTCGCCGTTATCAGCCACGTAAGCGTGACCTTTGGCGATCAGCTGTTCGGTGATTTCAATAATTTCCGCAATATGATGCGTCGCACGTGGTTCGAGATCCGGGCGCAGGATATTCAGCGCGTCGAAGTCGTTGTGCATTTCCGCGATCATCCTGTCGACCAACGCCACAAAGCTTTCACCATTTTCATTAGCGCGCTTAATGATTTTGTCGTCGATATCGGTAATGTTACGCACGTACTTCAGCTTATAGCCGAGGAAGCGCAGATAGCGCGCAACCACGTCAAAAGAGACGAAGGTACGTCCGTGACCAATATGACAGAGATCATAAACAGTGATACCACACACGTACATGCCGACTTCCCCGGCATGAATAGGTTTGAATTCCTCTTTTTGGCGCGTCAGTGTATTAAAGATTTTTAACATCGAAGATTCCGTGTAGACGTGTGTGGATAACAAAGCCCTATAATACCTATAAATTGGCCCCGAAGCAGCACACTTTGCAAGGTGATCGAATCTTGCGGTTATGCTATAACACACCCCTAACTCTGACCCTGACCAGGGTCGAAGCACCACTCTATCGGAACAGGATGCAAAAATGGTTACTTTCCACACTAATCACGGCGATATCGTAATCAAAACATTTGATGATAAAGCGCCTGAAACAGTTAAAAACTTCCTGGACTACTGCCGCGAAGGTTTCTATAACAACACCATTTTCCACCGTGTGATTAATGGTTTCATGATTCAGGGCGGCGGTTTTGAGCCTGGCATGAAGCAAAAAGAAACCAAAGAGGCTATCAAAAACGAAGCCAACAACGGTCTGAAAAACACCCGTGGTACGCTGGCGATGGCCCGTACTCAGGCTCCGCACTCCGCAACGGCGCAGTTCTTCATTAACGTTGCCGACAACGACTTCCTGAACTTCTCCGGCGAAAGCATGCAGGGCTGGGGTTACTGTGTATTTGCTGAAGTGGTTGAAGGTATGGACGTGGTTGATAAAATCAAAAACGTTTCTACCGGTCGCAGCGGCATGCACCAGGACGTACCGAAAGAAGACGTTATTATCGAAAACGTGACCGTCAGCGAGTAATCGTGGCGACACTGTTTATTGCAGATCTTCACCTCTGCACGGAAGAACCGGCGATTACCGCCGGTTTTCTGCGTTTTTTAGCCGGTGAAGCACGAAAAGCCGATGCGCTGTATATTCTTGGCGATCTGTTCGAAGCCTGGATAGGCGACGATGACCCCACTCCGCTGCACCATGAAATCGCCGTCGCAATAAAATCGCTGGCTGATTCCGGCGTCCCCTGCTTCTTCATTCACGGCAACCGTGATTTTCTGCTCGGCAAGCGTTTTGCCCGCGAGAGCGGCATGACCTTGTTACCCGAGGAAAAAGTGCTCGACCTGTATGGCCGCAAGGTGCTGATCATGCATGGCGACACGCTGTGTACCGATGATGCCGGTTATCAGGCATTTCGCGCTAAAGTGCATCAGCCCTGGCTACAAACACTGTTTCTTGCTCTGCCGTTGTTTGTTCGCCAACGCATTGCCGCAAAGATGCGCGCCAACAGCAAAGCCGCCAACAGCAGCAAATCGCTGGAAATTATGGATGTGAATCCGCAGGCCGTGGTTACCGAGATGGAAAAACACCAGGTCCAGTGGTTAATTCACGGGCATACCCATCGCCCGGCGGTGCATGAACTGGCTGCCAATAGACAACCTGCGTTCCGCGTAGTATTAGGTGCGTGGCACAGCGAAGGTTCGATGGTTAAGGTCACGCCCGACGACGTTGAGCTGATCGCGTTTGCATTTTAAATACATCACACAATCTGGCTCCGGTTAGCAAAATGTTCGCTCACTGTCGCAACAACTCAGTACCTCATCCTCATCCTCATCTCGCCACCGTTTTACCACGAAGACGCTAATTGTCAGACTTTAGCCGTTTGGCCAAACAGAACTGACTACACCTCCCCACATAACGTAGGGAGGTGTGATGGTTACGTCGTCAGTTCCCTGTATATTTAGAAATCCTCAATGCACAGGAAACGTGATTTAGCAGATATTCCTGCCCCCCCGGAATAGACTCCGTTAATAAGATAACGTACCCACAGATAGGGGGCTGCATTATTAGTCGTTTTTATCCAAAAACGTACGCTATCGAGATAAATATGAGACGGAATTACAGATTGCTCATATTTAGACTTAGTACCCCAGAAATCACTAAAACCATCTCTCGCATCTGCCGGGAGTCTCATGTTCAGTGAAGCACATGCTTCCAGGGCATCGGGATAGAATACCTCATTGTCATAAACCGAAATCCATCTATCAAGTTTGAAGGTATGGCGAATAATGCCAAACGTTTTCCCATTCTTAGGTGTGGCCGTCACAGTGACCTCCCTGGCCTGATGGCTTGCTATCGTCGTTTTTAGCATCACCACGCCGCTCCCATCAACCGTTGCCCAATCCGCATTGGTACGCCAGTTATAATCCGTGCGATCGCCGCCCCCCTGTAAGTCCAGGACAAACTGAGCACCGTAGAAACCCTCTTTGGGGTGATTCAAGCCCATATTTGTATCTCTGCTATGGAGTCCCCTCACATTACGAAAAACTGGCATAACATCATAATTTGTTGTAACAATATCTGACGCCCAGCCATTGAGTCTAAATGATGCCTGTAGATCTTCACCTTTAACGCTCGCCGTTATCGTGAATGAGTAAGAACCATTACTATTCATCTCCAGTTTATTTATTACGGTATCTGAACCAGGCGTTTTGAATGTTGCATCACTTAAAACGCTCTCAGGGTCCATCCTGACCACATTTCGATTTCCATCTCGTAGAATTAGGGTGAATATCATCTCTTGATTCACCAAATAACCATTAGCGTTGCGGGTTAATGTTGACGTTGAGGCAACAGGTTCTCCGGCAACAATGCTATAAGGCAGCGACGTCACGCCAGTGTCCCAGTCGCTAAGCTGAAGCTTTGCGGTAGCACTACTCGTCACCTTCACGGCGGTGAACGTCGCGATATATTTCCCACGCCCTTCGTCCTGCCAGCTACTTCCCTCTTTTATGGTTGCATTGTTTACGTCAACGGTACTCGAACTCAGCTTATCCACTTGATTAATAACAGCATTTCCATGCTCATCATTAAGTGTTACGGTCACAACAACATCATCACCAGAGGTATAGGTATCCTTATCCACAGCCACTTCTGACCTCGAGAACGCCGCCTCTCCAACAACAAATGCCGTCTCCTTGCTGGCGGCATTATTGCCT
>NZ_SZXN01000006.1:1431-5345 GCF_005281195.1 Citrobacter sp. wls613 | reverse complement strand
ATACACTAAATCAGTAAGTTGGCAGCATCACCCACCTTGCCAGAGGACAAATCCTTTGTCCCGCAACTATGGTTTTTTATTAGGATTTTCGCCACTGAATAAATTATAATAAATTGATTTTATAAGATATTCGTCATGGGCTATATGACCAGTACGAGTTGCATGCTCTAATGTTTCAGATGCCAGTATATGTGCGGCTTCAGCAAACATCCCAGGCCAACCCTTACTCAGCATAGACAGTCCTTTAAGGACTCTTATCTGAATCTCCCTCATACTCGCACCATCACGTGCAACAGGTAAGAAAAAGTCTTCCAGTAGGTCTTTGATCTGAAGTGGCGCAACATGTACTGAAGGATATATCACTTCAGTTTCATCTATTTTATTCTGCGCGTAAGCGGAGAGTATTCGAACACCTCTGCCAATGACATCAATCGCAGTACCGGGATCGTTTACTGCGGGCGAAAGGGCCCTGCAGGCTATTTCGGCCATGACGCTGAGACAGAATCGGGGATCCTGAGCAAATGAACGCACATCCGAGACAATGATCGTTTCAAGTAAATCGGTACAGATTGATGACTCCTGACCAGAACTCAGGTACAAAACTGGCATCGATGGATGTATGAAACTGCCTGGCTGCGCCACAAGATATACATGACGAGGATCATTGCTCAGCAGACTGCCGAGCTTGACCATGTCAATATATTCAACATAGCCAATTTTCTCCGGATATACGGCAACAGTTCCTTTTGGTTGTTCATTGTTCTCAAGCCATGGATATCCGCCAAGACATGGACTTTTTGCTCTCGCAATAAATGTCTCGATCGCCGCCTGTTCTACTTTTGCTGTTGTCTCACCTACCCTGCCCAGAGAGGTCAAATGCTGTATCCAGCGAAGCAATGTGATGATTATTAAGGCAATGACAACCAGTGTTACAATGAATAAAATGACTCTACCCCTTTCTCCGTAGGCTCCCATATTGAGGGCAATAATCCCTACCAGGCTGAAGAGAAAAGAACCGATAAAAGTGGCCAGTACATTTTGTGTGGTTACGTCTTCTACAACTAAACGCGTGGCTCTGGGCGTCACATTAGTAGTGGCTGAACCGTAAGCGGTGACCATGATACTCAGTGAAAATGTGGTCACCGCCAGCATACTCGATGCCAGTATGTTCAGAATATTATCAACTGCTTCCGCACCAACCTTCACTGATACTGACTCTGGGATCATTGATCTAAAAAGAATAGATAAAAGGGCCGTTATTATTGCTACCATTGCAAATAACGTTGCCCTGAACCATAGCTTTTTAAGTGTCTGCCTGAGAATCCATTGCCAGCGTAAAATCATTCAGCATATCCTTGTATTAAGTTCGGGAAAATAAATGCCGCCCGGCAGGACGGCATTTTTGTATTAACGAACGAGGTGCAGGAAGTGCAGGTGTTTTTCGTACTGGTCCAGTATGTCATTAATCAGCTGTTCCTGATTCCAGCCCATCACATCATAGTTTTGACCGCCTTCTTTCAGATAGACCTCAGCGCGATAATATCGATGTTGCTCAACCTGCTGCTCGTCATTGTCCATTGCAGCCATGGCGAAAGCCGGTGAGTTATAGCCACGAAGTCTCACTTCATAAATAAAGTTCAGCTCATTGCCCAAATCGACTTCAAGCCGAATTCGTTCGTCATCAGTATCACTTATATGGCTTATCGTTCCCTGTTTATTCAGTTCTTCCTGAACCAGCGTCATGGCGGGCTGGATAACGTCGCCCATAAAGCGTTTCACAAGAGAGCGCTTTGGCAGATAAGCGATATTGCGCAAGCGTCTCTGCCATGGAATCGGGTTACGCGCTGCAGTCGGAGCAATAGTCGCCATGCTCAGGCTTTCACGCTTGGTCAAATCCCGACGCAGGGCTTTTAATAATCCGTATATGGATATCAGTAAAATCACTGAGAAAGGTAATGCGCTCGCTATTGTCACGGTTTGCAGCGCGCTCAGTCCCCCCGCAATCAGCAGTGCGATTGCCACAATCCCTATGAGCGAGGCCCAGAAAATTCGCTGCCATACAGGCGTGTTAGCGACGCCACCCGATGCCAGCGTATCAACAACCATTGCCCCGGAGTCAGCCGAGGTGACAAAGAAGACAATGACCATCGCCATTGCAATAAATGACAGCACGGAAGAAAACGGGAAATGCTCCAGGAAATTAAACAGGGCCAGCGCGACATCCTGCTGAACGGTATTGGCGAGATCAGCCGCCCCCTGGTGCATAATGAGATAGATTGCGCTGTTACCAAACACCGTCATCCACATGAGCGTGAAGCCGGCGGGAACAAACAGCACGCCGGTGACAAACTCGCGAATGGTTCGACCGCGCGAGACTCTTGCGATGAACATCCCCACAAACGGCGACCATGAAAGCCACCATCCCCAGTACAGTAATGTCCAGCCCCCCAGCCAGTTGCTCGACTTAGGTTCATACGCATAAAGGTTAAAAGTTTTACTCACCAGTTCAGAAAGATAACCGCCCGTATTTTCCACAAATGACTTCAGCAGAAGCACGGTTGGTCCCAGACACAGGACCAGCGCCAGCAGCAGCACTGCCAGGCCCAGGTTGAGCTCAGACAGTATACGTATTCCCTTGTCCAGGCCGGACACCACCGAAATCGTCGCTAAACCAGTGATGACAACGATTAGAATCACCTGCACCGTTTCATTAATAGGCACCCCGAAAAGATGATTCAAACCAGCATTCACCTGCAAAACACCGTACCCCAGCGATGTCGCAACGCCAAAGACGGTGCCAATAACGGCGAAAATATCAACCGCATGGCCTACAGGTCCGTATATGCGCTCGCCAATAATGGGATAAAGTGCGGAACGCAGCGTTAAAGGCAGACCGTGACGGTAACTGAAAAAGGCCAGGATCAGTGCCACAATGGCATAGATTGCCCATGCGTGCAGGCCCCAGTGGAAGAACGTCAGGCGCATTGCTTCCTTCGCTGCCGCAACGGTCTCTGGAGTGCCGACAGGAGGTGAAAGATAATGCATCACAGGTTCAGCAACGCCAAAGAACATCAGGCCGATCCCCATCCCTGCCGAGAAAAGCATCGCAAACCAGGAGTGATAGCTAAAATCAGGCTGCGCATGGTCCGGACCCAGTTTGATATCACCGTAGCGTGAGAGTCCCAGGAACGAGACACTCAGTAGAATCAGGGCCACTGCAAGGATGTAGAACCAGCTGGCATTCGTGAAGATTTGTTGCTGAAGTAGTTTAAAATTTTTGTCGGCGACATCCGGGAATACAGCGGCAAAGGCGACAAGAAGGAAAATTAACAAAGCAGATGTAAAGAATACCGCTTTGTTAATCTGGCTTTTAGACTTCTTTTGGATTGTATCATTTTCACTCATAATCATTTATTCCATTAATTAAAATCCGCACTGTATAGAGGGTACTACATCTCAAAGATTAGCAAACTTCAACTTACGATGCGGCGTCAATCGGAATGCAGAGTGCAAGAGTGGCCATACAGATATCCTGTTGATAGTCTGCCAGCCGTCTTCTGGAGCATTTGATTTGCATAAATTGCATCAGATCTGGGGATTCACTTTGATTAGAGCAATATTGAGAATGACTTACTAACGTCTGATGTTGCGTAAAGCGGGCTTTAAGGGGTCAGTTTGGAGATCGGAAATTTTTGTACGTTAAGCACATTATTTAACCAATTCGGATACGTAAGTGATTGATTTATCGTCAGTGGCTATCGCTTTTAGGTTGTCGCTCTTGCTGTATCGCATTTAGGTTATCCGATTAAGACAAAATCCCCTGAAAACGCTGTATAGCGCGGGAGTACACCCTATTGCGATAGCGCGATCTGTTCAAAAAACAGGCTTAACGAATGGAAGGGACTTCCCCTGAT
>NZ_SZXN01000006.1:0-1326 GCF_005281195.1 Citrobacter sp. wls613 | reverse complement strand
TATCGATCTTGCTAAAAATGTGTTTGCTGTTCACGGTGTTGATCAAAATGGTAGAACTGTTCTGGTTAAGCCTAAAGTATCGCGTGCTGCACTTCCTGAGTTAATTGCAAGTTTGCCTCCCTGTGTTATCGGGATGGAAGCATGCTCCGGGGCTCACTACTGGGCAAGATTGTTTCGGCAGTATGGTCATGAGCCACGTCTGATGGCTGCTAAGTTTGTATCGCCTTATCGTATGGCCGGAAAATCAGGAAAAAATGATGCAGCTGATGCTCAGGCTATCTGTGAAGCTGTTCGTCGTCCGCATATGCGGTTCGTACCAGTGAAAGACGAAAGCCAGCAGGCCATGCAGTGTTTACATCGTACCCGTCAGGGTTTTATCGAAGAGAAAACAGCAACGTATAATCGTCTGCGAGGATTGATATCTGAATTCGGTGTCATCGCGCCACAAAGTGCTGATGCCCTGCGCCACATGGTTTCTGTGCAGAAGAGCTCTTTACCGCTTCAGGTTCAGCAATGTGTTGATGATTTGATGGAACACGTTGATCGCATTGAAGCTAACATCACTGAATATGACCGAATTTTGTCCCACATAGCCAAAACAGATCATCGCAGTCAGCGGCTGATGGAGCTAAAGGGCGTTGGTCCCACAACGGCCTGTGCACTGGTCGCCAGTATCGGTAATGCACATGATTTTAAAAATGGACGTCAACTGGCAGCCTGGCTGGGGCTGACGCCATCACAATACAGCAGCGGGGGAAAGTCGAAACTCGGCAGGATCACAAAAGCCGGTGATTCGTATCTGCGAACGCTTCTGGTTCAGGGGGCTCGTTCAGTGCTTATTGGCGCCGGGAAAAGGACTGACTCATTCAGCCGTTGGGTTTGTATGTTGGTTGAGCGCAGAGGGTACTGGCGGGCTGTTGTGGCCATCGCCGCCAAAAATGCGCGGCTGTGTTGGGCATCACTACATTACGGTGATGATTTCCGGCTGTACTCAGTCAACTAAAGCTCGAAGCTGTATAACCATCTGACCTGCAATTCGTTGATGATAAAGGGTTAGACCCCGTGAGGCCTATCTGGCTATTGTACAGGATATACGTATCCGCTTAACGAACAAGAACCTCACGCGCGTCTTTCATCAGGGTCCGAATCGATGACGATTCATCATGGCCGTTTATAGTACCGCAGTCTCTCCCCTTTATTTTTACTGAAGAGCAGACAGAAACCATAAATACCGGCTTTGACATGCCGGGGAAGTCCTTATAGTACAATAATTTTCGATATCCAAACTGACCCCTTGATCTGGTCACTTATTATACAGATTCGATT
>NZ_SZXN01000005.1:0-2163 GCF_005281195.1 Citrobacter sp. wls613 | reverse complement strand
AACTCAGCAAAAGTTCGATTTATTCAACAAAGCCACTTTCAGTATGGATTTGGGTGTTACGGGGGGGGTTGGTGCTTAAAATCGCGCTGAGGATTTCTGATGGTGTTAAGCGGGCGGTTTTGAGATGTAAACTCGCCCGTTTAACATAATGGGTATTAAGTGTAGTGTGTTTGTCTATCAATAAGAGATTTATCTAATTTAATTCAATGGGTTTAAAATTATCACTTAATGAATTGATATATTTTTCTTTTTCTTTTGCTTTTTCAGATGAAAAATCCTCTGTGTATTCGAATAAGTTATATGAAGGGTTTACTTTTTCTGATTTAATTGAAAGCCAGTTTAGCAATCCATGAGTGAAATCAATGCCATTATAACCAGTGTAAATGTGTTTTTTTTCAGTGTCATCACTTGTTATTCTTATTAATGGTATTTTGTATCCTGCCTTGTCATTGTCCTCATGTTTGTAAAATATATTTCCAGCGTTATCGGTTGATTCGGATGATCCATGGTCTGAGAAATAAACAATGGAGAATTTTATATTTTTTGAATTTAGTGTTTTATATGTTTCACTAATTATTTTGTCCGTTTTTGTTACTGCTGATGAGTAGCACTCTACGTCTTTTTTATTGGTTTCACTATATTTCAATAATTTATTTTCTGTCATAAATTTTTTATTTTGGTCGCATAAAGAGCCATATCCATGCGAATCAAATAAATGAACAACTATTAGTTTCTTTTTTTTACTAGGTTTTGATATGTAGTAATTTATTACTTTGAGCATATCATGGTCTTCAGCGTTATTGTCGTGAAGTTTTATAAAGTATTTGTGCGTTGCACTTTTGGCTATGAATGATATTGGGGTATCAAACTCACCAATTAAACCTTGATTACTAATCCAATATGTATCATATCCTGCGTTATTTGCTGCATTTATGAATGATTTAGGATAGTTTGGTTCTATTTTACTGTTTTCTCCTTGGTAAGTTAGCATTATCCTTAGTGATGGAACTGTGTGTGTATCAGCGCTGTAGAAATTATGAACAAATGTTCCGTTAACGGAAGACAAAAATGGAGTGTTTTTTTCATTGTATCCATAAACATTGAGGTAGTCACTTCTCATCATTTCTCCGATGAAAAGAATGTTTATTTCATATTTAGAGTCATTTGTAATTTCACCCCATTCATTGTTTTCGCTATTTAAGGAATTGAGTTTTTTAAATTGAATTAGTTCTGATATGTATTCTTTCATGCCATGCAATGCATTGAATGCCAATTTAGATAGTGTGTTTGGTGTTAGGACTAAATAGCATGACAGTACGGTTAATGTATATAGCCTATTTCTTATTGGGTCTATCTTCATTGATATAGATCTGCATTTTATTATGAATATAATAGATAAAATGCTTATTAATAAGCGCTCTTTAGGTATTGATTTAAAAAATGAAATGGACTCATCTTGAGATGTGTTTGCTATCGCTGCAATATAGTCATATTTTATCGGGCCTATATCTATCCCAGTAATAAAATAAATAGAGAAAAAAGAAAGAAAAGGAAAGGTTAAAAACCAATAAATAAGTTTATATCTAAACGTAATTGGTAGTATGATTGATAAAAGAAAAGTGTATCTGATGTTTACTTCTTTAAAAAAACAATAATTTAACACTACAGATATAAAAGTACATAACAAAAAAAGAATTATGGCGTAAGAAAATACAACGGCTTTGCTTTGCTTCATTTGCTTCATTTGCTTTATTTGCTTTATTTGATTCATTTGATTCATTTGATTTATTTGATTTATTTGATTTATTTGATTCATTATGTCATAAAATACACCTACCTATAGTTAAATTAGGTAAAATTTGGTTAACAGTGATTTTTAGGTTAAAAAGTATACAGAAAATAAATAGTGAAGTCTTGTTGACGTTAAGATATGTGAGAGAGTATCCAATTGATGAATTGGAGGAAAGAAAAACCGCCTTACAGCGGTTTTTCTAAAAGTTGGTTTATTGAGCTTGCCGGCTCATTAAACCGAGGTAACAGGGTCTGAACACCACTGAAACCAAATCATGTTTGATTAGTTTAGCCGTAATGCCGGTCAGACTTCAAGGATTTCAGGGCTTTGTTGAATAAATCAGATTTCGGGTAAGTCTCCCCCGTAGCGGG
>NZ_SZXN01000008.1:44575-66790 GCF_005281195.1 Citrobacter sp. wls613 | reverse complement strand
TAAAACACTATCAGTAAGTTGGAGTCATTACCCATATTTAGTCTGGTTTATTACGTTTTCCTGTTATTCGAAAACCCCGGCCTGCAACCGGGGTTTTTTATTATCATTTTCCCTTAGCCATAAAATATTTATATTACATTTGTTTGGTGAATATTATTTTGTGTTAATAACTAACAAGTTCGCAACGAATAAAACGTGAGCGAAGAAACAAAAATAAGGGCCAATAAGTAAACCTACCTCGCTGCGATCACATAAAGAAAAAAACATAAACAGTTAACAGAAAAACATAATGGATTAGGCCAGATAAGATGTTTTAAAAATACCCTACGACAGAAACCGGTTACATTTTTGTATTGGCAAAGGAGTTTGTATGTCTACAGGGGACAAGATATCGATCAGGGAAAAGGTGGGGTACAGTCTGGGTGACGCGGCCAGCCACATCGTTTTTGACTCTTCGGTGGCAATTCTTGCGTATTTTTATACTGATATTTATGGTTTACCGCCTGCGGTAATGGGAACGATGTTTTTACTGGTCCGCTTGCTGGATGCGATTACCGATCCCATTATGGGGGCGATTGCCGATGCAACCTCCACGCGCTGGGGACGTTTTCGCCCATGGCTACTGGCGATTTGTGTACCCTTTGCCGTCAGCTGTGTGCTGGTTTATTCCATTCCTGATTTTTCCGACAGTGGAAAAGTGGTCTATGCGGTGGCGGCATATATCTTTATGACGCTGATGTATACAGCCATTAATATTCCTTACTGCTCACTGGGTGCTGCGCTGACGTCCGACCCGCGTGAAAACCTGTCCTTGCAGTCATGGCGTTTTGCGATTACGCCAATCGGCGGTGCGCTGGGAACAGCGTTAATTTTACCGCTGGCAGATTATCTCTATCCTGGTGATAGAGCGACGGGGATTCAGGTTTCAATGGCTATCTTCGGCGTCATTGGTTGTCTGATGTTTATCATCTGTTTTTTAACCACCAAAGAACGTGTGCAGCCGATCAAAGAGGAAAACCTCAATATTACCCGTGATGTAAAAATTTTATTCAAGAATGAACAGTGGCGAATTTTATCTGTTTATAACTTTATGATGCTGGTTGCGGTGGTGCTGCGCGGTGGAGCGGTGGTTTACTACGTTAACACGGTGCTGAACAAAGGTGCTGATATTATTACCGTCTTTATGCTGGCTAGCATGTTTGCCTCAATGCTGGGGTCGATACTTGCTAAACCCTTTGGTACCCGGTTCTGTAAAATCAAACTCTCTTTTTGGGTTAACTTACTCACAGCCGTATTTGGTGTGCTGTGCTTCTTTGTGCCGGTTCAGTATTGGATAGTTGTGCTTGCAGTTCATATTATTATTTCCATTATTCAGGGCGGTAATGGTGCTCTGCAATGGTCGATGATTACCGATGCGAATAATTACGGTGAATGGAAAACGCACCGTCGAATTACCGGAATGAACGTCGCAGCAAATATTTTTGTCATCAAATTGGGTGTTGCCGTTGGTGGTGCTATTTTGGGTTGGGTACTCGCAGCATTTGATTATGCCTCAGGTAGTGCTGTGCAGTCCGCGTCTGCCGTACAGGGCGTTACGTTATTATTCACCATTATTCCTGCAATATTTTATATTCTGACGGCATTCTCTATTAAATTCTATGGATTAACAGAAGCAAGAATGAATGGCATTGTCACCGACCTTAAAAGCGGTAAGTTTGCGCATTCCTGATAATAACCAAAATATTGTAATAGCAGGAGGATGAGATGTTTACGACATCTCATCTGGTATACATCAAACTTTAGGGATGAATAATGAAAGCGAAATATTTGGCGCTGATGATCGGTGCTTGCTTATCTCAAAACCTGTGGGCTGCAAATAATAGTAGCATTGAGCAACGCCTTGCTGAACTGGAGCAGCGTGTTATTCGCGCAGAACAGCGGGCAACTGACGCCGAGTCGCAGGTTCAGTCGCTACAGCAACAACAGGTAGCGGCAGCACCTACGGTGAAAGTTGAATCAGCCGAACCCGTCGCAGCAGGCGCTAACCCACCAAAACTGACGTTATCCGGATTCAGCGATATTAAATTCTACGGTGATGTGGAGTTTAATATGGATGCTGCCAGTCGTTCCGGTAGCCTGACATCAATGCGCACCTCCGCCAACAAAGACTGGGCGCCGGGAACCAATGAGCGCTGGGATATCAACGGACGTCTGCTACTGGGATTTGATGGCTACCAGCGGCTGAACAACGGTAACTTTGCCGGTTTCTCGGTCCAACCGCTGGCTGATCTGACCGGCAAAATGAATCTCGATGATGCGGTCTTCTTCTTTGGGCGTGAGAACGACTGGAAAATTAAGGTCGGGCGCTTTGAAGCCTATGATATGTTCCCGCTGAATCAGGATACCTTTGTTGAGTATTCGGGGAATACGGCGAATGACCTCTACAGTGACGGCTACGGCTACATCTATATGATGAAAGAGGGGCGTGGACGTAGCGACAGTGGCGGTAACTTCCTGCTGAGTAAAACCATCGATAACTGGTATTTTGAAGTGAATACGCTGCTGGAAAATGGCAGTACGTTGTTCTCCGAGAAGCAGTATCACGGCATGGATTTAACCAGCGATAAAAATGTGGCCTATGTTCGACCGGTTATCGCCTGGCAAAATGGCCGCTTCTCCACGGCGCTGGCGATGGAAAGTAATGTCGTGAATAACGCCTATGGTTATTACGATAACGGCAAGTGGATCGATCAGTCAGATCGTACGGGGTATGGTTTTACCATGACCTGGAACGGACAAAAAACCGATCCAGAAGAGGGGGCTGTCATTAACCTCAACACGGCGTATATGGATGCGACTGATGAAACCGACTTTACTGCCGGGGTGAATGCGTTATGGCATCGCTTTGAACTGGGTTACATCTATGCGCATAACAAAATTGAAGCGTTCAACGCGACCAATATTGATGCCGTGTGTGAAGATGACTGCTGGATCACCGATCCAGGCAATTATGATATCCACACCATCCATGCTTCATATTTATTCCCCAACGTGATGGATATGAAAAACTTTAATATCTATCTCGGTGCCTATGCCTCATGGGTCGAGGCCGATCCACATAACGGCGACAGCAGCGAAGATGCGCGTTACGGCGGACGTCTGAGATTCAAATATTACTTCTGATAATCACAAGGCCCATCAACGATGGGCCTTGTTTTATTTCAGTACAGAATAAGGCAATGGACACAGGGCTTCTCAATTATGCATTTGAATTTTATGGGTAAACCGCTTGACGGGTTTAGCGAGTTTGCCACGATTGTTGCGGCACAAGGGGCGGTACTACTTAAAAATGATCATGCGGTGCTTCCCCTGCGCCCTGAGGATACTATTGCGCTGTTTGGGCGCACGCAGATTGATTATTACCGCAGTGGGACAGGGTCGGGCGGGGCCGTTAACGTTGTCGCGCAATGTCACTTACTACAGGCTTTGCGCGAACGCTGTTCTGCACGGTTAAACCCCGTGCTGGCGCAGAAGTATGAGCAATGGGTCGGTGAAAATCCGTTTGATAACGGCGGCGGCGGTTGGGCACAGGAACCCTGGTTTCAACAAGAGATGCCGCTGCAGGAAGGCGAAGTGGCGCAGGCGAAGACGATATCGCAAAAGGCCGTTGTGGTTATTGGTCGAACCGCTGGAGAAGATAAAGACAATGCCGATGTTGCTGGCGGATATCGACTGACCCCTGACGAATTTTCTCTGCTGGCCTGCGTCTGTCGTCACTTTAACGATGTGATAGTCGTACTCAATATTTCTTCTATTATCGACATGTCGTGGGTTGAGACCCCGGAATTACGCGGGCGAATTGGGGCGATACTATGCGCCTGGCACGGTGGTGCGTTTGGCGCACAGGCCGTCGCCGCGTTATTGTGCGGCGAGATCACGCCCTGCGGAAAACTGACCGACAGTATTGCGTACTCACTGGAGGATTACCCCTCTGCCTCCTGCTGGGGAAGCGACAGACAGAATATTTATCAGGAAGATATTTATGTCGGTTATCGTTATTTCGAAACGTTTTGCCCTCAGCGCGTGCAGTATCCCTTTGGCTTTGGGCTTTCCTATACGTCATTTACCCTTGAGGTTATCTCTGCGGAGGTGATTACCGATCCCCTCAGCTTTCAATTAAGCGTTGCGGTGCAGAATACGGGCGAAACCTGGGCGGGGAGTGAGGTTGTTCAAGTCTATCTGCAAGCACCGCAAGGCGCGCTGGGTAAGCCCTCGCGCGTGCTGGTTGCCTTTGGTAAAACCCATCTCCTGCAACCGGGAGAGCGTGAAATTATTGATCTGGCGATCCCTGGCGAGCGTCTGACATCGTGGGATGACAGCGGGGATAGCGGTCATCCGCACTGTTGGTTACTGGAAGCGGGCGGGTATTGTTTGTTCGTCGGTAACAGCGTGCGTGACCTCCAGCCGGTTAGCTTCGCGGGGCGTGAAGAGCTCATCGTGCCATCCGTCCAGGTTTTCTCCCGCCATGAACAGGCGCTGGCGCCCAGCGTGGCGTTCTCCCGCCTACGGCCTGGTCGTCATCAACAGGGGAGCTGGTTAGAGGCATGGGAGGACACGCCGCGCCGCTCTTTCTCCTTACGCGATCGTATCTTGTCGCGTTTACCTCCCGCGCAGCCGTTGACCGGCAACAAAGGCATCCATTTCAGCGATGTTGTGCAAGGCCATCGTTGTCTGGAGACATTTCTGGCCCAGCTTTCCGTGGAGGAATTGGCCTGTCTGGTGCGCGGAGAGGGGATGTGTAGTCTCAAAGTGACGCCCGGCGTGGCATCTGCATTTGGCGGAGTGACCGACAGTCTGCGAGAAAAAGGGATACCCGTGGCGTCTACGGCGGATGGTCCATCGGGTATCCGCATGGATAATGGCGCAAAAGCCACGTTGCTTCCCAGTGGGACGTTGCTGGCCTGCACATGGGATCCGGTGCTGGTTGAGCGCCTGTATATGATGGAAGGAAAGGAGCTACAGCAAAATCACATTGATGTTCTGCTGGGGCCGGGTCTGAATATTCACCGTCATCCACTGAACGGGCGCAACTTTGAATATTATTCGGAGGACCCTTTAGTGACAGGCATGATGGCTGCTGCGATGGCGCGAGGTATTCGCGCTGGCGGGGGCATTGCGACGCTGAAACATTTTGCCTGTAACAGTCAGGAGTTTTCCCGCGCCCAGGTTGATGCGGTGGTCTCGGCCAGGGCGTTACGTGAAATCTATCTGAAGGGATTTGAATATGCCGTCAAACACGGTGGCGCGAGTGCGGTGATGACCGCCTATAACCCCGTCAATGCGCACTGGTCTGCTGCGAATTATTGCCTGAACACGACAATATTACGCGACGATTGGGGATTTCAGGGCATTGTGATGACGGACTGGTGGGCAAAAATGAACGATCCTGTCACTGCGGGGGAGGCGAGTGTTAACAACACGGCGGCGATGATCCGCGCACAAAATGACCTCTATATGGTGGTCAATAACAACGGTGCGGAGATTAATGCCGGTGATGACAATACGCTCTCAGCGCTGGAGGACGGAACGCTGACGCTGGGGGAACTGCAACGTTGTGCCCGCAATATTCTGAGTTTTCTCCTGTCTACGCAGGTAGCTAAACGGGGAGACGTGCCGCGGGTAACCAGGGCTAAATTCCATGCGGATGCTATGCTGGCGGATAGGGGAGCTATCAAGGTAGCGTCGGTATCACGGCTGCGCTACAGCGGAGAGAGGGTGATTAGCCTTGAGAAGGATGCGACCTACGATCTGCTGCTCAGCGCGTCATCGGCGGGGCTGGCGTTAGCCCAGACTGGATGCAACTTACTGCTCAATGGCTGCGTGGTCGCCACGATCCAGACCCACGGGGCGCTGGGGAAGCAGATTACGCAGAAGCTATGCCGCATCGATATGACGGCGGGTAACTATCTGTTGCAGTTTGAGGCGACCAAACCGGGCATGGTGATCGACTGGCTTGAGTTCAGACAGGTAACGGATTAGCAATCTGGTATGTAATAAAAAGGGATCCGCAGATCCCTTTAAACATTGAGTTAGTGCGCTCCACCGCCGCCGCCGCCCGCACCGAATGGCGGTTTGGCGAACCACACCAGGCTGAGCAGTAGGATGAATATCCCCGCCGACATCCAGAAGATTTCGTTGGCGGAAATTATCAGCCCCTGGTTGGTAATTTGCTGCGCTAGCCAGCCGGAGGCCTGCTGCTGGGTCATCCCAAGATCCTGCAACTGGCTATACATCGCCTGTGCATTAGGATTGTAGGGGTTTACTGACTCCGTCAACTGCGCGTGATGTAGCGACTCACGGCTAGTCCACATCGTTGTGGTAATCGATGTGCCGATTGAGCCTGCCAGCGTTCGCGTAAAGTTAGACAAGCTTGACGCCGCTGCCAGACGCTCAGGCGGTAAGCCAGACAGCGTGATGGTGGTCAGTGGCATAAAGAAGCAGGCTACGGCGAACCCCTGAATAAATTGCGGCCAGGCCGATGCGCCAAAATCCATACCGGGTTCGAACGTCCACGCGCGCCAGTAGAAACAGACGGCATACATAATAAAACTAAACGTGACCAGCCGACGCATATCCAGCTTGTGGGCGAAACGACCAATAATCGGCGACAGGATCACCGGAATTATCCCCACCGGTGCGGAGGCCAGGCCTGCCCAGGTCGCTGTATATCCGTAGACCTCCTGCAACAACTGCGGCAGCAGGACGATAGCGCCGAAGTAGAGCATATAGGCCAGGCTGATACACAGGCAGCCGATGGTAAAGTTTCGCGACTTAAACAGCGAGAGATCGACAATCGGGTTATCGTCGGTAAGCTCCCAGACAATCAGGAAGCTAATGGCTACCACGGCGACGACCGTCAGGATAATTATCTCCTGCGAGGCGAACCAGTCCAGCTCTTTACCGCGATCGAGCATAATCTGCAAACTGCCGATACCAACAACCAGCAGTGCCAGACCAATAGCGTCAATACGTCGCTGTTCGGTACGGGTTTCCCGGCCGCGCAGGGTTTGTAGCGTCATCAACACCACCACCGCCCCGATCGGCACGTTAATGAAGAATATCCAGCCCCAGTGATAGTTGTCGCTGATATAGCCTCCGAGAATCGGGCCACAAATAGGGGCGACAATCACCGTCATCGACCACAGCGCGAGGGCGATAGACCGTTTGGCGGGCGGATAGTTATTCAGTAACAGGCTTTGTGAAAGCGGAATTAATGGACCGGCGACAATCCCCTGAATCACGCGGAAGAAAATCAGCATTGTCAGGCTGTTGGACATCCCACACGCCCAGGACGCAATGACAAAGCCGATGGTGGACCACATGAACAGCTTTACTTCGCCAAAGCGTTTGGCCAGCCAGCCGGTGATCGGAATGGAGATAGCATTCGCCACCCCGAAAGAGGTGATCACCCAGGTCCCCTGGCTCAATGAAGAGCCAAGGTTCCCGGCAATAGTGGGGATCGCCACGTTAGCAATGGTGGAGTCCAGCACCTGCATGAATGTCGCCAGTGACAACGCGATCGTCATAATGACGAGCTGCGCGCCTTCCAGCGGTTTTTGCTGTTGCATCACACGCACCTTTGAATTAGCCCGCGTTGGCCCGCACGATCTCTTCGATCATTTTATTGACCGGAGCAAGGTTGATTTCTCGAGCATTACTTTCTGCAACCGGCGTAGTACGCACCTGGCTTGCCAGAATCTGTCCGTCACGATTTTGGGTATCGACCGTTACCAGCGTAGACAGGCCAATACGCAGTGGATGTTGCGCTAACTGCTGGGCATCCAGTTCTATACGCACGGGCAGACGCTGGACGACTTTGATCCAGTTACCGGTTGCGTTCTGTGCTGGCAGCAGCGAGAAGGCGCTACCGGTCCCCATATCGAGGCCGACAACCTTACCGGTGTATTTCACGTCATCGCCGTAAATATCACTGATCACCGTTGCCGGTTGGCCGATGCGCATATGCGCAAGCTGGGTTTCTTTGAAGTTGGCGTCCACCCACAGGTTGGTGGCAGGGACAACGGCCATCAGCGGTGTGGTTGGGCTAATCTGCGCGCCTGGTTGCACGGCACGACGGGACACGTAGCCGGTCATCGGGCTAACAATTTTGGTACGTTCCAGCGCCAGCCAGGCATTACGCACTTCGGTGGCCGCTTGTTGCACGGCAGGCTGGTCTTCAAGCTTACTGCCGAGGATCATCGCCTGGTTGGCATTGTATTGCTGTATTGCGACATCAAGCTGAGCCTGCGCGCTGGCAACGGCATCACGCGCATGTTGCAGTTCTTCGCGGCCGATCAGGTTAGCATTTCCCAACGGGACGCGGCGATTAAAGTCGCTTTGTGCCTGCGCCAGGGCGGTTTTCTGCACCTCAATGCTGGCCTGAAGCTGCTTGCTGTTGATCATCAACTGGTGCGTCTGGCGCACGCTGGAGGCCAGCGCGGTCTTGGCTTTTTCAAGCGCCTGCTTAGCGTCCGTCTGGTCGAGGGTCACCAGCACGTCGCCTTGTTTGACATAGTCAGTGTTATCAGCCCAGACTTTCGTCACGCTGCCTGATACCTGCGCCATGATTTGAACCTGGTTCCCTGCCACGTACGCATCGTCTGTCTCTTCGACATGACGCAGTACTAAAAACCAATAAATCCCATATGCCACGGCAATGATAATAAAGAGCAAGGTCAGAAGCAGCAGCATACTTTTACGTTTGCCATTCTTCTTGACCGGTTGCTGCGGGGTTTGAGTCTCCGCATTTGCGCTCATGTTGTTCTCCACGATCTTATTTTTTTTCACATCGGCTGAGCCGACCTGTTTATCAGAAAGGCCAGCAGGGTGACCTGCTGGCCTGTCGGTTTTTCATTTATCAATCTGGATTTTTGAGCGTGTCGGCGCGTTAACGCAGCGCGTCGAGTACCGTGCCATCCTGTTCCATCTGATCAAGACGGGTCAGAAGCTTGCGGGTGATGTGCTCAAGCTGATCTTTTTCTGTGGTGCTAAGAGATGACCAGAGCTGATGCAGACAGTTATGCTGAGGCGGTAACACCTCTTGCAAGAATGCATGGCCTTTCTCGGTCAACTGTAGATGCAGGCAGCGGCGATCGTTATCGCTTTCGCGACGCTCGATCCAGCCACGTTTTTCTAACTCATCCGCGATACGCGTGGCGTTAGTCCGCGACGAACCCAGTGCGCAACTCAGTTCAGAAGGCTGAATACTGTGGTTTTCCTGAGACTCCAGCGTAATCAACGCCATAAACAACGTCTCGTTAATCCCTTGAGCTTTCAGCATTTTATTGCGGTTTTCCAGCAGCTTGCCCTGCATGTGCATGCAAAGACGAGTCAGAAGAACTTCCTGGTAAGGGAATTCTTCGTAGCGGCTGGCGCGAAATTTTAGCATTTGTTCAATGGGCGTAAACGAACTATCCATTTGGGTATAACCTCATTAATTTCAGCCGATATAGTAACGACAGTGACAAATAAAGTAAATGTATTATTTATTTAAAATGATTATTTTTACCTATAAAACAACCCACATTTTCCAGGCTAATCCGTAGCCCAGAGCACTCAGCAATGTCGGAATGATGATGCTGCGGGTCTTAAAATAGCTTGCGCCCAGTACAACAAACCCCACCAACGTTGGCACAAACCGACGAGCGTCGTGCATAACTTCAGGTGCGGTAGACACCACCAGTAGGGCGCAAATTGATGCTATGCCAATGGTGTCGAGTAAAATGCCGGTTGCGCCGCGTTTTGTCGGGCGAACATTTCCCACCCCCAGACGCAGCGGTAAATAACGAAAGCAGTAGTTGACGCCGCCAACCAGCAGGCCAAGCAGCAGAACCTCATAACTCATCAGGCGCCCCCTGCCAGAATGACTGGATAAGCGCCGTCAGACATCCGCAAACAATGCCAGCGAGTATGGCGGCAGGAATAGAAAAAAACGTCACGCCCGCCAGTGCTCCGCCGAGTGCCGCGGTCACACACAGCGACTGTTTACGCTGAAATGACGCGAGCAGAAAACTCATAAACAGCGCCGGGAGCATAAAACCCAGCGCCGCTTCGACCGCCGGAAAATCCTTCAGTAAGCCACTGCCGGAGAATGCGCCAATAATCGTACCGAATACCCAGGAAATCCAGGCACATAGTGCGATCCCCATCATCCAGTTCTCACTCCAGCGGCGATTGTCCCGCACCAGCTTCGCCGTTGCGGCGGCAAACACTTCATCAGTGAGGCCAAAGGCCCACACTGCGCTTTTAGGTTTACTGAGTCGTTGGGCGATGCGGCTGCGCAGGGAAGGGCCATACAACACATGGCGTACGTCCATGGCCATCACGGTGAGTGCGGCGACCCATAGCGAACTGCCCGCGGCAAGCATGGTAGTGATGACGAACTGGCTGGCACCGGCATAGATAATGCAGGAGAAAAAGACGCTTTCGACGGGCGTAAAGCCCAGACGCGTGGCATTGAGACCAAATGCAAAGGCGACCGGAATATAGCTGATGACGATCGGCAGACTGTCTTTGAATCCTTCCGTTAAGGTTGCCGGGCTGGGGTCTGACTGGGGAACAGGGCTTTCCATAGGATTATAGGCTTCATTACCGAAATTTAAATAACCTGGCTCAATGAGTTATAACCTTAGCAGACTGATGAGCTCCTTAACACCCTGAGGAGCTCAATCAGCGGCAAACACGCGCGATACGCTTAATTTACGGCTTCCTGGCGGTGAAAACCTCGCCACCAGACCAGCAGGTTGAGTACGGCAACGGTCGATCCTGCCAGACAAACGCCAGCCCAGCCGGCATGCTGCCAGGCAGAGGCTGAAATCAGTGAACCTGCCGCCCCGCCAATAAAATAGCTGGTCATATAGCCGGCGGTCAGTCGGTTACGCGCATCCGGGTGAATGCGGTAAATAACCGTCTGGTTGGTGATATGCACGCCCTGAACGGTGAGATCCAGTACCAGAATGCCAATTATCAGCATCGGTACTGACGTATGACCCAACCAGATTGCCAGCCAGGAGAGCAGCAGTAACAACAGACCTAATGTCGTGGTGAGATGGGATTTGCCCTTATCAGCAAATCCACCAGCAGGACGAGCGCCGAGCGCACCGGCGGCACCGGCCAGGCCAAACAGGCCAATCATGCCTTCTGAATAGTTAAACGGCGGTGCCGCCAGCAAAAATGCCATTGATGTCCAGAGAATACTAAAGTTGGCAAACGTCAGGCAGCCCAGCATCGCCCGGGTACGCAGCAGTTTATCGTGGATAAACAGGCTGAAGACCGAGCCTAACAACTGTGGATAGTTGAGATGGGTTTCTGATTTCATCTTCGGCAGTCCGCGCCATAGCGCGATAGCCATTAGCGCCATCAGCACCGAGGCGACCCAAAACACCGTGCGCCAGCCGCCGAGATTCGCCAACAGCCCGGCCACGGTACGAGCCAGTAAAATCCCCAACAGCAGACCGCTCATAATGGTGCCGACAACTTTGCCGCGTGTCTCCGGCGTGGCGAGTGTGGCCGCCAGCGGAACCAATATTTGTGCTACGACGGAAAACAACCCGGTCAGTGCCGTGCCGAGGATCAGCATGCCCAACGACTGGCTGCTGGCGGTAATCAACATGCCGCCAGCGGCGAGTAACGTCATGGACACGATAAGCCCCCGCCGCTCAAACATATCGCCAAGCGGCACCAGAAACAGCAGGCCCGCGGCGTAGCCAAGCTGTGCCGCGGTGACGATAAAGCCTGCGGTACTGGCTGATAATGAGAAGTTGCGCGCGATGGTATCGAGCAGCGGCTGGGCGTAATAGTTACTGGCGACGGCGAGACCCGTGGCGATGGACATGAGCAGGATCAGCGATCGGCTAAGTCCCTGAGAGGAATTTGTCATTGTTTTCAGCTGAATAATGGATTTCTGAAACAATCATAACGGAAGTGGATAAATGTTGCTGATTTGTTAGGTGATGGATTGTGCGGTTTCGGGCGAGTGAAGAGATGCGTGCCGGATAAGGCGCATTGCGCCACCATCCGGCATTGGTGTGGTTACTTACTGTGCCTGATGGCGCTACGCTTATCAGGCCTACGAGTGGGTTACTTCTGCGCAGCTAATGCTTCTTTTACCCAGCCGTCGAACTGCTGCTGGTGGGCTTTGATCCAACCGTCAACGTGACCCTGCACATCGGCTTCGGAAGCTTTGCCCTCATGCATCATCGCGTTCTGTGCGTTGATGTCCGCCAGTGGCAGCTTGATGATGGCAAACAGCTTCGCCGCGGCCGGGTTTTTCTCTGCCCATGCCTTGTTGGCAACGATATGCATGGTGTTGACCGGGAAGCCGTAGTTCGCGCCGTTTGGCAGCTTGGTGTCAATGTCTTTCTGCTCACCCGGCAGGGAAGAGAACGGCACCTGCAGCCAGACCACGTCTTTGCCCGGCTTCATCACGTCGCTCACCCAGTATGGTGTCCAGGTGTAGTAGAGAATCGGTTTGCCTTCTTTAAAGCGCGTGATGGTGTCAGCCATCATCGCCGCGTAGTTGCCGTGGCTGACGTCGACCGTTTTTTGCAGATCGAAGGCTTTATTCTGGTGGTTGATGACCGCTTCGCAGCCCCAGCCGGGTGAACAGCCCATCATGTCAGCTTTACCGTCGCCGTTGGTATCAAAGATTTTGGCAATCTTTGGATCTTTCAACTGGGCGATATTGGTGATTTTGTACTGCTCAGCGGTTTTTTTGTCGATCAGATACCCCTGTGCAGCCCCCGTCACGAATACCCCTTCGCGATAAAACTTTTTGTCTCCGCCCGCGGCGGCGTACATGTCGTCATGCAGTGGCTGCCAGTTCACGGCGGTAAAGGTGGCATCGCCAGAAGCAATAGAGGTGTAGCCGACGTTGTAGTCAACTTCGCTGGCTTTGTTGACGGTATAACCCAGTTTTTCCAGCGCACGAGCGACCAGCTGTGTCTGGAACGATTCTTCAGAGATCGTGCTCTGGATTGGTTGCACGGTAATGCCTTTGCCCGGCAGGTCGGCAGCGAAAGCGCTGGTGGAGACAAGGGTGGCAAACGCTGTGGCAATAATTACTTTCTGTCGCATCGTTGTTCCTTATTACACTTCATTCTTCAAGCTGCCTCTTTGTTGGCTGCACTCATGCCCCCCAGTCACGTACTGCTTGTACGTTCCTGGGATACATTCGTTTGCCGCCGCGATGCAACGTGAACGATGTTGTGTAAGCTAATGAATGGTAGGCCCGGTAAGCCATGCGCCACCGGGCAACAGGTGAATTACTTAGTGAAAGGGCGGGTGATAAGCCCAACAGGGCCGGTGGTGTACCAGCGACGGTTACCCCGGCTGCGCGAGTCGCGACCGACGGCCTGCGTCAGGCGGTCCAGAATGATGGCGAGGATCACAATCCCAACCCCGCCAACGGTAGCCAGCCCCATATCGAGACGCCCGATACCGCGCAGTACCATCTGACCCAATCCACCGACGGCGATCATCGAGGCGATGACGACCATGGAAAGCGCCAGCATCAGCGTCTGGTTAACCCCCGCCATAATGGTGGGCATCGCCAGCGGCAGTTGGACTTTAAACAGCATCTGACGCGGGCTGGCACCAAAGGAGCGTGAAGCTTCAATCAGGTCGGCTGGCACCTGGTTAATACCCAGAATGGTCAGACGCACAATCGGTGGCAGGGCGAAGATAATCGTCACCACGACGCCCGGCACGTTACCAATGCCGAATAACATCACAATCGGCACCAGATAGACGAACGCAGGCGTGGTTTGCATGGCATCGAGCAGGGGACGAACGATCTTTGCCGCACGCGGACTGCGCGCCAGCCAGATCCCCATCGGTAAACCGATTAGCACACAGAACAGCAGCGCGGTCAGCACCAGCGCCAGGGTGATCATCGCCTGTGACCAGGCGCCAATCGCGCCAATCGCGACCAGTGAAATCAGCGTGGCAACGCCCATCCCGATGCCAGAAATCTGCCAGGCGATTAAAGCGAAAAGAAAAATCGCCACCGGCGCAGGCATCCCCAGCAGCAGTTGCTGGAAGCCGTTGAGAATGTAATCTACCGGGACACGAATGCCCTGGAAGACGGGACGAAAATGGGTCACCACCCAGTCGATCCCTTCGGTGACCCAGCTATCGAGCGGGATCAGTGTTTTATGGAACGGATCCATAATATTGAAATGCTCAGGTGCTGGCGCGGGCGCGCTGGTCAGCCAGTCTGCGCTACCGCCGTCGGCAGGCGCGCTTGACGCGGTGCCCCAGGCATCAGCGGATTGTGCAGCGCTATCGGCTGCTGGTGTCGTGTCCCACGGATTTGTTTGATCAGTCATTGTTTGCCCCCTCGCGATCTAAAGCCTGTAGCAGCATGCGTTTGGAAATAATGCCCACATACTGATGTTCCTCATCGACAACCGGTACCGCGCACGGTGCTTGCCCGACATGAGAAAGCAGCTCGCTCAGCGGCGTTTTCGCCTCTACGGCTAACGGTTCGTCGATCAGTGCGGCTTCAATACCCTGCGCCTGACGTAAGGCGGTTTTTAATGAGTCGATGGAGACCACGCCAACAAACTTGTTTCCGCGTTCAATCACGTAACCAAATTCACGATCTTTATCCTGCAATAATTGCAGTGCCGAACGTGGGCCAATCCCTGGTGTTTTGCGAATTAAGCCTTCAGGGCTACGACGGGAAATATCTTTCGCGCTGAATACCTGGCTAATATCAACACCACGGAAGAAGGTGCGCACATAATCATTGGCCGGGTTATTCAGGATTTCATCCGGGGTACCGACCTGCACCACTTCACCATTTTGCATAATAGCGATGCGATCACCAATGCGCATGGCTTCGTCGAGATCGTGGGAAATAAAGACCACGGTTCGCTGATGCTTTGCCTGCAGTTTTACCAACTCATCCTGCATCTCGGTACGAATTAAAGGATCGAGCGCAGAGAAGGCTTCATCCATTAATAAGATGTCAGGGTTAATGGCTAATGCGCGGGCGAGACCGACACGCTGGCGCATACCACCGGAGAGTTCATCCGGGTATCCATGAGCGTAATTCTCAAGCCCAACCTGGCGGAGCGCATCCAGCGCTTTTTCACGACGTTCATCCGCAGCAATACCGGCTAACTCCATACCGAAGGCCGTATTGTCGAGTACCGTCATGTGCGGCATCAGGGCAAAGGACTGGAATACCATCGCAATCTTTTTTCTGCGCACCTCGCGAAGCTCGGCATCGGATATCCTGGCGATATCCACGCCGTCAATCAGTACCTGCCCGCGGGTGGGTTCAATCAGGCGATTGAGAAGGCGTACCATTGTGGATTTACCCGAACCGGATAATCCCATGATGACAAATATCTCGCCTTCTTCAATGGCCAGACTGGCGTCTTTAACGCCAAGCGATAGCCCTGTTTTTTCCAGAATCTGCTCTTTTGAAAATCCTTTTTCAATATATTTGAACGCTCTCTGGGGATGCTCGCCAAATATCTTATAGAGATTTTTAACTTCTAATTTAATTGCCATGCAATAGAATTATTCCTGTTATTTGTTTATATCGATATAGTACCTGGTGAAAATAGTTATCTTTTTCTACCCTAACATACTGAGAATCTGAGACAACCCTGAATTTGGTTGTGGCATGAATATTGCCAAAGGCCAGATGGCGAGATTTCCCGTGATATAAGGGCTGAGCGTGGATGAAACTTCTTTGATATTTTTTGTAAATGGCAGTAAAAAGTCGCCTGAATTGTTGAAACTCAGGCGAATAATGCGGCTAATATTGAGTGTAGATCACACAATGATATTTGTGTGATAAAAATGTGATCCCGTTAAAATATTAACGCGAAAAGTGTAGGGTATTTTCCGCGAAAATGAGATCTAGAAATTCCAGTCGTCGTCTTCAGTTTCGACGGCTTTCCCCATCACGTATGACGAGCCTGAACCGGAGAAAAAATCATGGTTTTCATCGGCGTTGGGCGACAGCGCGGCGAGGATTGCCGGGTTGACATCCGCCATTTCCGCCGGGAACAGGGCCTCATAACCCAGGTTCATCAAGGCTTTATTGGCGTTGTAACACAGGAACGCTTTCACCTCGTCGGCCCAGGCGGTTTCGGCATACAACACTTCCGTGTAGTGAACTTCGTTATCGTACAAATCCATCAGCAGATCGAGGGCAAAATTCTTCAGTTCCTCACGAGCTGACAGTGAAATATGCTCCAGCCCCTTTTGATATTTATAACCAATGTAATAACCGTGAACCGCTTCATCACGAATAATCAGACGGATGAGATCGGCGGTATTGGTCAGCTTACCGCGGCTGGAGAAATACATCGGCAGCCAGAAGCCGGAATAGAACAGGAACGATTCCAGAAATACGCTGGCAATTTTCTTCTTCAGTGGATTATCGCTGGCGTAATGCTGCAAAATAATCTGCGCTTTGCGTTGCAGCGCGGCATTTTCTTCACTCCAGGCGTAGGCCGCATCCACATCTTTGGTCTGACAAAGGGTGGAGAAAATAGAGCTGTAGGAACGAGCGTGCACCGCTTCCATAAAGCTGATATTTGACAATACCGCTTCTTCATGTGGGGTTAATGCATCCGCCATCAGCGCGGGCGCGCCGGCAATATTCTGAATGGTGTCGAGCAGCGTCAGCCCGGTAAAGACGCGAATGGTGAGCTGCTGCTCGGCGACGCTCAGCGTTTGCCAGGCGGGAATATCATTCGACAGCGGGACTTTTTCCGGCAACCAGAAATTACTGGTCAGCCGGTTCCACACCTCCAGATCTTTATCATCCTCAATTTTGTTCCAGTTGATGGCGCTCACGCGGTTTAGCTTCATCCTGCTCTCCTTACAGCGCGCATGACACGCAGCCTTCAATTTCAGTACCTTCCAGCGCCAGCTGGCGCAGTCGGATGTAGTACAGCGTTTTGATGCCTTTTTTCCACGCGTAGATTTGCGCTTTGTTGATATCGCGGGTGGTGGCGGTGTCCGGGAAAAACAACGTCAGCGACAGCCCCTGATCGACGTGTTTGGTTGCCTCGGCGTAGGTATCGATGATTTTTTGTGGGCCAATCTCGTAGGCATCCTGATACAACGCCAGATTTTCGTTGGTCATAAACGGGGCAGGGTAATACACACGCCCGGTTTTACCCTCTTTGCGAATCTCCACCTTAGACACAATCGGATGAATACTTGAGGTGGCATGGTTGATGTAGGAGATGGAGCCGGTTGGCGGCACCGCCTGTAAATTCTGGTTATAAATACCGTAGCGCATCACATCCTCACGCAGCTGTGACCACATTTCACGCGTCGGCAGCGTCACGCCGCGAGTGGCAAACAGCGCGCGGACTTTCTCGGTTTTTGGCTGCCAGTCGCCGCTTAAATAGCGTTCAAAATACTCGCCGCTGGCGTAGCGCGACTGGTTGAATCCGGCAAAGGTCTGGCCACGCTCTTTGGCCAGCAACATGGAGGTATGCAGGGCATGCCAGGTGACGGTGTAGAAATAGAGATTGGTGAAATCCAGCCCCTCCGCTGAACCATAGGCAATACCTTCGCGTGCCAGATAGCCATGCAGGTTCATCTGCCCCAGCCCAATCGCGTGCGAAGCGCTGTTCCCGGCTTCAATCGACGGAACGCTGCGGATGTGGCTCATGTCGGAGACGGCGGTTAAGCCGCGAACCGCTGTTTCAACGGTGCGGCCAAAGTCCGGCGAATCCATGGTGTGGGCAATGTTCAGCGAGCCGAGATTGCAGGAGATATCGCGTCCAATCTGCGCGTAGTCGAGGTTTTCATCGTAGGTTGAGGCGCTGTTGACCTGCAAAATTTCCGCGCACAGGTTGCTCATGTTGATGCGACCGGCAATGGGGTTGGCGCGGTTCACCGTGTCTTCAAACAGGATGTAGGGGTAGCCGGACTCAAACTGGATTTCCGCCAACCGCTGGAAGAAGTCACGGGCGTTAATGTACCGCTTGCGCACGCGTGCGTCGGCGAGTAACTCGTCATAGCGTTCGCTGACGGCGATGTCGCTAAACGGTTTCCCGTAAATACGCTCCACGTCATAGGGGGAGAACAGCGCCATCTGCGCATTCTCTTTTGCCAGACGGAAGGTAACATCCGGGATCACCACGCCGAGTGACAGCGTTTTAATGCGAATTTTTTCATCGGCGTTTTCGCGCTTGGTATCGAGAAAGCGCAGAATATCCGGGTGGTGCGCGTGCAAATACACCGCACCCGCGCCCTGTCGCGCGCCCAGTTGGTTGGCATACGAAAACGCATCTTCCAGCATCTTCATCACCGGGATCACCCCGGAAGACTGGTTTTCAATACGCTTAATCGGTGCCCCGGCTTCGCGCAGGCTGGAGAGCAGAAACGCTACGCCGCCACCGCGTTTGGAAAGCTGCAGCGCCGAATTTACCGCCCGACCAATGGACTCCATATTGTCTTCAATACGTAACAGGAAGCAGGAGACCAGCTCGCCGCGCTGGGCTTTGCCGCAATTAAGGAAGGTTGGCGTGGCGGGCTGAAAACGCCCGGCGAGCATATCGTCGGTGAGTCGCAGGGCAAGCGTCTCATCACCCTGTGCCAGCGTCAGCGCCACCATCGTCACGCGATCGGCAAAATCCTCGAGGTAGCGTTTACCGTCAAAGGTTTTCAGCGTATAGCTGGTGTAATACTTCCATGCGCCGAGAAAGGTCTGGAAGCGAAACCCGCTGGCGTGAGCGTGGGCAAACAGCTTCACCACGAAAGCGCGATTGTAACGGGTTAAAACGCTTTCGTCGTAATAACCTTCGCTTACCAGCGTATCCAGACGCGCGTCCTGGCTGGCAAACACCACCGAGTTGGGCTGCACGTGATTTGTCATAAACGCGTCCACCGCCTGATGGTCTTTCTCAAACTGAATACGCCCGGCGTTATCGTACAGATTCAGCATGGCGTTAAGTGCGTGATAATCCAGCGTGGGCTGAACTACGCGTTCTGCGGTTGTTGTTGCCAAAATTCGCTCACTCCTTTTCGCACGTTGTCGATGTCGCCTGGCGTCCCCATCAGCTCAAAGCGATAGAGCCACGGCACGGCGCATTTTTGTGAAATTACGTCACCCGCGCGGCCGTAGGCGTCGCCGAAATTACGATTGCCAGCGGCGATGACGCCGCGAATTAACGCCCGATTGTGGGGATCGTTTAAAAAGCGGATCACCTGTCGCGGGACCGCGCCTGCCGTACCGCCGCCGCCGTAAGACGGCACGACTAAAATGTAAGGTTCGTCTACCTGGATCCGCTCGCGTTCGTTAAGCGGAATTCGCACGGCGGGCAGCCCCAGACGCTGTATAAAACGATGGGTATTTTCAGAGCTGCTGGAGAAGTAGACGAGGGTGCTCATGTGTTGGCCACATGGGGCTGCGGACGCAGACGATTGATCATGTCCGGGCGAAATCCTGACCAGCGGGTTTCCCCTGCTACCACCACCGGTAATTGGCGAAACCCCTGCTCGCGCAGGGTTTCTGCCAGCTCGGGTGCCAGATCGACATTGATCATCTCGATGTCAAGCCCACGACCTTCCATCGCCCGTTTCGTGGCGTGGCACTGAATACAGTTATTGCGAGTGTAAATAATAATACGCATGATTCGTATTTCCATTTATGGGTGTAAAAGCGGCGCGATAATGGCGTCGGGTTGTGTGTGTCGTGATGTAATCAATACTAGATGTAGTTTATAAAAGATTCAACCATACAAGATATGGGATTTTAGAGTGGTAAGGGGCCGTGAGATGAGTGTGGCGGAGGGCGGGGTATGTAGCATTACGGGTTGCCGGATAAGGTGTTTCCGCCGCCATCCGGCACCACAGAATTACATGCGCATGCCTACTGCCAGACGGTTAAAGCAGTTCATCAGGCTAATGGCAAACGTCAGATCGCTTATTTCTTTGGCGCTAAAATGGTTCAGCAGCGGCATATAAACGTCGTCTTCGGCGTGCGTCGAGGCGATGTGGGTAACGGATTCGGCCCATGCCAGCGCTGCGCGTTCCTGATCACTGAAATGGTGGCTGACGCGCCATCCTGCCAGCGCATCCAGTTTGGCCTGTTCTACGCCAGACTTACGCAGGGCTTTACTGTGCATTTCCAGACAAAACGCGCAGCCGTTGATTTGCGAGACCCGCAGGTAAATCAACTCCGTCAGTGTAGGCTCCAACGCGCAGTTTTCCAGCGCTTTGCTGGCCTGAACCAGAGCGTTATAGATTTCAGGGCTAAGTTCATAATAGGGCTGGCGTAACATCGTCATGGTATTTCTCCTCGTTTGGATGACCCGCAATGTATCACTATAATGGTCTGCTAAAGAGAGCCATATTGTTATCAAAAAAGCAGACCATAAATGCCACGCTACCAGCAAATCGCCCGTCAGTTAAAAACCGCTATTGAGAAAGGGGAACTTAAGCCTGGCACACGCTTGCCGTCCAGCCGCACCTGGTCCCAGGAACTGGGCGTTTCACGCTCGACGGTGGAAAACGCCTACGCAGATCTGGTGGCGCAAGGCTGGCTGGAACGACGCGGGCAGGCCGGAACGTTTGTCAGTCAGCAACTGCGGCTGGACACTTCGCCCGTTGCACCAACGGTCTTTGCCGGAGAAAACCCTACACCGCAACTTTTTCAGATGGGATTACCGGCGCTCGATCTCTTTCCCCGCGAAGTCTGGGCGCGGGTGATGGGGCGGCGTTTACGCACGCAGACACGTTTCGATCTCGCCTTGGGTGATGTCAGCGGCGAACTGTTGCTACGCCAGGCGATCGTTGATTATCTGCGCGTATCCCGCAGTATTGAGTGCCTGCCGGAGCAGATTTTTATTACTTCGGGCTATGCGGCCTCCATGACCTTAATCCTGCGGGCGCTGGCAAATCCCGGCGCAGGGATGTGGGTAGAAGATCCCGGTTTTCCGCTGATCCGCCCCGTTATAACGCAGGAACAGGTTGAACTGCTGCCCGTCCCGGTCGATGGCGAGGGTCTGGATGTGAGCGCCGGGATCCGCGACTACCCGCAGGCGCGTTTTGCCCTCCTCACGCCAGCCCATCAAAGCCCGTTGGGCGTTGCTCTCTCGCTTGACCGTCGACACCAATTGCTGGAGTGGGCCGCCCATGCGCGGGCATGGATCATTGAAGATGACTACGACAGCGAGTTTCGCTACCACGGAAAACCGTTGCCGCCGCTAAAAAGCCTGGATGCGCCGCAGCGGGTGATTTATGCCGGTACCTTCAGCAAATCATTATTTCCGGCTTTACGTACAGCCTGGCTGGTGGTGCCGGTGACGGAGGTCGCGCGCTTTCGCCGCCAGGCGGCGCTGACGGCTTGTAACGTGCCGCTGTTATGGCAGCAAACGCTGGCGGATTTTATTCGTGATGGCCATTTCTGGCGGCACCTGAAAAAAATGCGCCAACACTATTCCCAGCGGCGTCAGTGGATGGAAAGTGCGCTGACGGAATACGGCTTTACCGTTGTACCTCAGCAAGGCGGAATTCAACTGGTGATATCGGTGAGCGGCGAAGATACGGCGTTGGTGCGCAAAGCGAATCAGGCTGGTCTGGCGGTTCAGGCGTTAAGCCAATGGCGAATAACTTCAACGGGAGAGGGCGGTATATTACTGTCATTTACCAATATCCCGTCGGTGGAAATGGCCCGGCAGGCCGCCCGTCAACTTCGGCTGGCAATAACCTGATCCAGCGCCATGCTTAAGATAGCCGCCTCACTCTCTTCATGCGTTTATGGCCTTTTCTGAAAGCGTTGCTAATGCTGAATCAGGTAAGGTAAGCCCGCGGTAAAAGATAACGAGGAAAAATATATGTATTTAAGACCCGATGAGGTGGCGCGCGTACTTGAGAAAGTAGGCTTTACCGTGGATGTAGTGACGCAGAAAGCGTACGGTTATCGACGTGGCGAAAACTATGTGTATGTTAATCGTGAAGCGCGTATGGGACGCACAGCATTAGTGATCCACCCCACGTTAAAAGAACGAAGTTCTTCGTTAGCGGATCCGTCAACGGATATTAAAACCTGCGATCACTATCAGCAATTCCCGCTTTATTTAGCCGGAGAAACCCATGAACATTATGGTATTCCACACGGCTTCAGCTCGCGTATTGCGCTGGAACGTTATTTAAATGGGTTGTTTGGTG
>NZ_SZXN01000008.1:34134-44521 GCF_005281195.1 Citrobacter sp. wls613 | reverse complement strand
CTGGCGGGGCCAGTCGCGAAGAGACGTTTAGGCTTTCGCCTGATGATAGCTGCTGACTTTAAACAGGCGGCGGCAATAATCAAGGAAGTAGCCGTACACTGCACCCATCAACATTGAAACCACGATGTTGGAACTGACGGCCGCCGTGATCTGGTGCCAGTCTGCGCCAACCGTGAGCAGAATGACCACATACACCGGTGACTGGAAGGTCACGTATGCCAGCACATCCGCCAGATTTTTTGCCCATCCCGCCGGTGTGGCTTTACGCGCTGCACGCATAAACAGATCGCGGTACATACCGTAAGGCCAGGCGATCAGAATGTTGACAGGAATCGCCACCAGTCGGGAAGAGAGCGACTGCTCAAAGGTCATTCCGGAAAGGAATACTTCAATCAACATGTTCACGACAGAACAGTAAACAACCATCGCGAACGTGTCTGCTACAGCATGACGCAAGCGTGACTGCGGAGAGAACATGTTAATGCTCCTTGTAAGAAGAGGTAAAAAGGTATCGTATACCTTGTTGCTAGTGATTTGTTTTGCTGCTTTCGCGTTTCAATAGGATATCTGCCTGCATAATAACTATCAACTAGCTTAAAATTTTTATTTATTGTCTTTTTTTCGATAAAATGCTCTGCAATGGTCTGTTTTTTGTTCGTTTTGGCATTTTCGTTGTCATGTTGATTAAATGTCTTTCAAATCATTATGTTATATTGATTTGTTTTTCTGGTTTTTTTACGAACTTTTCTAGATGTTTTTGAATATTACGCCGACATATTTATTTTTATTATCGGGTCATTACAAAATTGCATTGCAGGATGCCCCTGCGATGGGGTGATAAATATTAAGGTAACGTTTTGATTAATAGCTCGAGATCGACAGGGGCTGGAAATAGAATAATCAATCGAATATAATTTTTGCTGTAATACCATTTTTGCTTTATGCGTTAAAGAGGTTTTATTAATATGAGTTCAATGTTAAAAAACTTAAATAATATCCGCTCGCTGCGTGCAATGGCTCGTGAATTTCCGGTCGATGTACTGGAAGATATGCTGGAAAAATTCAGGGTGGTCACCAAAGAACGACGTGACGAGGAAGAACAGTTACAGCGCCAGCGTGCAGAACAGCAGGAAAAAATTAATACGCTGCTGGCGCTGATGAAAGCAGATGGGATTGAGCCAGAAGAGTTGCTAAGCATGACGACGGTGACGTCGCGAGCAGTTAAAAAACGTCAGCCGCGCCCGGCAAAATATCGTTTTACCGATCTCAATGGTGAAGTGAAAACCTGGACTGGACAAGGCCGCACGCCAAAACCTATTGCGCAGGCGCTGGCTGCTGGTAAATCACTCGATGATTTTTTGATCTAATTAGCAAGGCGGTGAGAGTGTCTCACCGCTTATTTTCAGCAAACGCCAAAATCGCCGTCTTCGCTATATCGGGTGACATCTGCTGCTTTCAGGGTGAATTTTTCACCGCTTTCATTACTGGCCTGCACGGCCACAATCTGCTCGTCATTCACTTCAACAACTTTCAATTTTGGTCCGCCCATACGCGGTTGAACCAGATCGCCGGGTTTAAACATACTGTCCTCCGTTCTTGATGGCAAAACCCACCATAGATCAGGGCCATCGGCGGGTACAGCGCTGTTTCACCGATTACCGCTTAATGAGTACGCCGATTCCAGGGCATTTTATCCAGCAGCCGCGCCATGCCGCAGAAGCCGGTAACGCCTGCCAGGATAAGCCCCGCGCCGACAAAGCCGCTGAGCAGAAAGAAGGTGCTGCCAACGGCGTAACCGAGAACCACGCCGAGTAAGATAAGACTGCCTGCGGCAATCTGCACCTGGCGCATCAGCGGTAACGGCTGTGATTTATCTTCTACGACCGGCAAACCTGCTGCCTTCCAGCCGTCGATTCCCCCCTCAAGCAGCCAGCACTGGGCTGGTGCAGCAATTGCACTCAGTTTTGTGGCCGCATTTTGTGTGCGCTTACCCGACTGGCAGTGAAAAATAATGCGATCAGCGCGTAAGTTATCCGGCAATAACCCCTGGTCGAGCGCGGACAACGGTGCCAGATGCGCCTGCGGAATATGTTCGCGCAGATACTCATCGGCATCACGAATATCAATCAGTTTGGCTCCTTGCGCTAACAGCGTCTGCGCCTCGCGCGGGGAAATCGTCCCAATGGTCATGTTGGCTCCTTACGGGCAATACAGTGTTTTTAATGTGGCGATGAGGGAATTCACCGCCGCATTTTTGATGAAGTAGAGAATGCGCTGAGCATCACGTTGGCGGTCTATTAATCCTTCTTCGCGCATCCGCGCCAGATGCTGGGAGGTGGCAGAGGGGCTGAGTCCGGTGATCCGTGCGAGCTCACCCGCGCTGGTCCCCGGCGACCCGCAAAGCATGCACAAAATCAGCAGCCGCTTCGGGTTGCTCATTGCTTTTAGCAAGCCGGCGGCCTGTTCAGCGCTGGCCTGGAGTTGTTCGAGTTCAGTCATATTTATTTAAGTAATTGCTAAATTAAGCATAGTCTAAAATAAAGAGACAGCTTACGCCAGCGTCAAGAGCGTAAAGGAGGGTAAAACAGCAGGGCGAGACGGGTGGAGTTAGCTACACTGATTATTCTTAGAGATAAAATCTCTTTCTAAACAATGATTAATTTTTTGCTTGTAGGGAGTGTGTATGGGTTTCTGGAGAATAGTTTTAACGATCATTTTACCTCCGCTTGGCGTGCTGCTGGGCAAAGGTTTTGGCTGGGCGTTTATCCTCAATATTGTGCTGACGCTGCTGGGCTATATCCCAGGTCTGATCCACGCTTTCTGGGTACAGACCCGCGATTAAACTTTTTCTGCCAGCAGTTTGCCGGACATCGCCTGCTGAATAATCGGAATCGGCGTCAGCAGGTGCTGGCGCATTAATTCACTGGCGCGTACGGCATCGCGCGCCAGAATTGCGTCGGTCAGCGTCTGATGCTGATCGTGTTTATCTTCCAGCATTTCCACCGACAGCACCGTTTTACGCAGCCAGATAAACCGGTAGCGCGCCGCCAGAGAGAACAGCCGTTCACGCATTTGCAGCAGATACTGCGACCCACAGCCGGCAACAATCGCCGTATGAAACGCCTGATGGCGCTGATCCCATTCATCCAGCATCTCTTCGCTGGCATCAACGGCTTCCAGTTTGCTGAGCATATGCGCGCGCGCCAGAATTTCCGCTTCCCAGGCGTCGTCGCCGCGTTCGATAGCCAGACTGACCAGCATGGCTTCCATATTGGCGCGGGCGTCAAAAATATCCAGCAGCTCCTGCTCAGACATTGACGCCACACGATACCCTTTCTGATTGACCACCGTGACCAGTCGCTCCGCCACTAGTTGCGAAAGCGCCTCGCGCAACGGTCCTACGCCGAGTTCATAGCGTGACGTCAGCAGACTCATTCGCAATTTTTCATCGGGCTGAAACACCCCGCGGATAATGTCGTTCTTGAGCCAGCGGTATCCATCAATGGCCGTCGGTTGGGAAATGGCGGTCATGGTCTTACTCCTGAAAAGGTGTCCCGGCCTGCGCCGGGAACAGGTTTAGCGCGTACTGTGCAACGGTGCTTTTTGCCACGATAGCAGTTTTTTCCAGCGCGCCATAATCGGCACGGTGCAAATGATCGCGATGGCGAGCAGCCCGGTTGAGATGACTTCCAGCTGTTGTGCCGGACGAAACAGCATCGCTACCAGTACAAAGCCAATAAAACCGATCACCAGCCACGTCAGCCACGGATAGAGCCACATTTTCATCTTGATATCTGCACCTTCCGCCAGCAGGATTTTGCGCATCCGCAGCTGGGAAACAGCAATGACCAGATAGACCAGCAGCGCGATGGCACCAGAGCTGTCGATGAGAAATTTAAACACTTTTGCCGGTGCGTAATAATTCACGATCACGGTGAGAAACGCCGCCCCGGTAGAGAGTAGCACGGCGACATAAGGCGTTTTGCTGCGGTTGAGTTTACCCATAAAAGCCGGGGCATCACCGCGACGGCTCAGGGAATACAGCATACGGGAAGAAGTATACAGCGCTGAGTTCAGACAGCTGGTGACTGACAGCAAAATGACACAGTCCATGATCAGCTTAGCGTGCGGGATATGCAGTAACTCCAGCACCGAGCGGTAAGAGCCCACCTCTTTCAGCCCCGGCATGTTCCAGGGGATTAGCGCGACCACCACAAAAATGGAACACAGATAGAAAATGGAGATACGCCAGATGACTGAGTTCGTGGCGCGCACGATGTGTTTATCTGGCGTGTCGGACTCGGCGGCAGCAATGGTGACAATTTCTGCGCCCATAAAAGAGAACATGGTGATCAGCATCGCGCTCAGCACTGCGCCAAAACCGTTGGGCATAAAACCGCCCTGATCCCATAGCCTTGATACTCCGCTGACCTCGGCGTAGGGATAAAACCCACTAATCGCCGCCGCCCCGAGGGCAATAAATGCCAGGATGGCAATCACTTTGCACAGTGCCAGCCAGAACTCAAACTCGCCGTAATTTTTGACGCTCAGCAAATTACTGCCGGTTAACGCCAGCGTGATAACCAGGGAAAATAACCAGATGGGCACGCCCGGGATCCAGGAATGCAGAATGATGGCGGCAATGTTGGCTTCCAGCGGAATAACCAGCACCCAGAACCACCAGTACAGCCAGCCAATGGTATACCCAGCCCACGGGCCGATGGCCTTATCGGCATAGGTGGAAAACGATCCGGTATCCGGCGTGGCGACGGCCATTTCGGCCAGCATGCGCATAATCATCACCACCAGTAACCCGGCGAACAGATAGGCCAGTAGCACCGCGGGACCGGCTTCTGCAATCGCTACGCTTGAACCGACAAACAGGCTGGCGCCGATAACCCCGGCAATAGACAACATGGTGACGTGGCGTGATTTCAGCCCGCCCCCTAAATCATGTGATTGTGACACTTGCCCCATCTTTTAACCTCGTTATTGTTATTGACGTCGCTTCCTGCACCTTACCCGTAGGCCCGGTAAGCGGAGCGCTACCGGGCATCACAATATTGCCGGAGGCGGCGCATGCGCTTTATCCGGCCTACAATCCCCGCTCAGATACGGGGTTTAGCCTTGCTTCGCCTCGGCAAAACACTCGGCGATGATGTCCAGCCCCTGGCGGATTTGCCCGTCTTCAATGGTCAGTGGAACGAGGATGCGCAGCACGTTGTAGTACGGTCCGCAGGAGAGCAGGATCAGCCCTTTATCACGGGCGCGGGCGACAATTTCGGCGGTCAATTTCGCATTAGGCTTATGGCGATCGCCGTCTTCGAACAGTTCAATCGCAATCATCGCCCCCAGGCCACGTACGTCACCAATCTCACGGTGGGTTTCGGCAATCGCCAGCAGGCCGTTGCGCAGGGTGTTGCCGAGGTCATTGGCTTTTTGCAGCAGATTTTCCTGCTCGAAGATGTTCAGCACCGCCAGCGCGGCGGCACAGGCAATCGGGTTCCCGGCATAGGTGCCGCCCAGACCGCCCGGTGGGATCGCGTCCATCACCTCGGCGCGTCCGGTTACGCCCGCCAGCGGGAAGCCGCCGGCAATTGATTTGGCGAACGTGGTGATATCCGGCGCGACGCCCATTTGTTCCATCGCGAACAGCGTGCCGGTACGGCCCGCGCCGCTCTGGACTTCATCGGCAATCAGCATGATCCCATGCTCGTCACAAATGGCGCGCAGGCGCTGCATAAAGGCAGGGGAGGCGGCATAGAAACCGCCTTCGCCCTGGATAGGTTCAATGACGATGGCGGCAATGTCTTCCGGTGCGGCATCGTTTTTGAAGATGCGGTGGATACTGGCGATGGCATCGTCTTCGCTGATGTCATGCAGCGCACAAGGATACAGGGCGCGATAAACATGGCCCGGCATCAGCCCCATACCGGCAGAGTAAGGGTTTACCTTTCCGGTCAGCGACAGGGTGTAGTGGGTTCGGCCATGGTAAGCGCCGCTAAAGGCAATAGTACCGCTGCGTTTAGTGGCGGCGCGGGCAATTTTTACCGCGTTCTCCACCGCTTCGGAGCCGGTGGTCACCAGCAGGGTTTTCTTGGCGAAATCGCCCGGCACCTTTTGGTTCATGATTTCACACAGTTCGAGGTACGGCTCGTAGGCCAGTACCTGGAAGCAGGTATGCGACAGCTTTTTCAACTGCGCTTCTACCGCAGAGACAATCTGTGGGTGCAGGTGGCCGGTGTTCAGCACCGCGATGCCGCCAGCAAAATCAAGGAATTCACGCCCTTCAACGTCCCAGACCCGGCAGTTTTCTGCACGTTCGGCAAAAATCGGGTGGATCTGTCCTACGCCACGTGGAACTGCGTTGCTACGACGTTGCATGAGTTCTTTATTGGTGCTCATCAGGTGTTCTCCAGTATTGTTTTATTAAAGTCCGATACACATGTATTTGATTTCTAAATAGTCTTCGATGCCGTATTTCGATCCTTCACGGCCAAGACCGGAGGCTTTGATGCCACCAAAGGGAGCGACTTCGTTGGAGATAATGCCGGTGTTAATGCCGACAATGCCGTACTCCAGCGCTTCACCGACGCGGAAGACGCGGCTCAAATCACGGGCGTAGAAATAGGCGGCAAGGCCGAACTCGGTATCGTTGGCCTGCGCGATGACGTCAGCTTCGTCTTTAAAGCGGAACAGCGGTGCCAGCGGGCCGAACGTCTCTTCTTTGGCAACTTTGGCATGGTTGGGCACGTCGACCAGGATGGTTGGCTGGAAGAAATTACCGCCCAGCGCGTGAGCCTTACCGCCGCTGATAATCCGGGCGCCTTTATCCAGTGCGTCGGCAATGTGTTCCTCTACTTTGGCGACTGCCTTTTCATCGATCAGCGGTCCGGTGGTGACGTCAGGTTGCAGGCCGTCGCCAAGGTGCAGCTTGCTTACGGCTTGCTGAAGTTTTTCGGCAAAGCGCTCATACACGCCATCCTGGACGTACAGACGGTTGGCGCAGACGCAGGTCTGCCCGGCATTGCGGAACTTCGAGGCCAGCGCGCCTTCGACCGCTTTGTCGAGATCGGCATCGTCAAAAACGATAAACGGCGCGTTGCCGCCCAGCTCCAGCGACACTTTTTTGATGTCTTTGGCACACTGCTGCATGAGCTGACGACCAATTTCAGTGGAGCCGGTAAACGACAGCTTGCGCACCAGAGGGTTGCTGGTGAGCTCGTTGCCGACCGCGCCCGCCGAACCGGTGACCACGCTGAAGACGCCTGCTGGGATCCCGGCGCGGTTAGCCAGTTCTGCCAGCGCCAGCGCGGAGAACGGCGTCTGGCTGGCGGGTTTAAGCACCATGGTGCAGCCTGCGGCCAGCGCCGGACCAGCTTTGCGGGTGATCATTGCCGACGGGAAGTTCCACGGCGTAATTGCGGCGGTGACACCAATGGGCTGCTTAATGACGATCAGGCGTTTATCGGCCTGATGGCCGGGAATGGTGTCGCCATAAATGCGTTTACCTTCCTCGGCAAACCATTCAATAAAGGAGGCGGCATAGGTAATTTCGCCTTTGGCTTCCGCCAGCGGCTTACCTTGTTCGAGGGTCATCAAACGGGCGAGATCGTCCTGGTGCTCAATCATCAGGTTGAACCAGCGGCGCAGAATCGTCGCCCGCTCTTTGGCGGTTAGCGCACGCCAGGCAGGCAGCGCACGGTTAGCTGCCTCAATGGCTTCACGGGTTTCATCCGCGCCCATTTTCGGTACGCTACCCAACTGCTGACCGTTGGCGGGATTGGTCACCGCGATAGTTTCGCCGCCGTTGGCGTCGCGCCAGTGGCCGTCAATCAGCGCCTGCTGGCGAAATAAGGTGGGATCGTTAAGTTGCATAATAGCGTCCTGTCGTAAAAGGGTTAACGGGTAAAGGCGGCGTGTAATGTCTCCACGCTACGTGCCGCACGCAGCGTGCGTCCGGGATTGCTCTGGTTTTCCAGTAGCGCATGAACTTTGCTGACGATATGCGCCCCGATGGGGAGGGCCGACGTCGCCGCCGGAGAAGGCGCGTTGCAGGTGTGAATCGAACGCGGCGTGGTGACAAACAGGAAGTCGTCAATCAGTTTGCCATCCGGCGATACCGCCTGTGCCCGCACGCCCGCAGGCCAGGGCTGCAGGTCTTTTAGCGTCAGGCTCGGGCAGTATTTTTGTACCCGGCGCAGGTAGCCGCTTTTGCACAGCGAGTTTTTCATCTCGCTTAAGCCGGAACGTAAATTGTTTTGCAGCACCCGACGGATGCCGGAAGAGCCGAGGATTTCCAGCGTGTCACTCAACGAAATATCACGTTTACGATAGCCTTCACGCTTAAACGCCAGCACCGCGTTGGGGCCGACCGTGACGCTGCCGTCAATCATGCGGGTGAGATGTACGCCGAGAAACGGCATTGCCGGATCGGGGATCGGGTAGATCAGGTGGTTGACGATGTGGTTATGTTCCGGCGCCAGACGGAAGTATTCCCCGCGAAACGGACAGATGATAAAGCCCGGCTCAACGCCGAGCATTTTCACCAGTCGGTCAGCCATCAACCCGGAGCAGCTAATCAGCGTAGCACCCTCATACTCCAGGCCCTGGCGGGTGTGTACGATAACGCCCGCAGCGTGTTCTTTCAGGCCGCTGACTTCGGCGTTGTAAACAATCTCGCCGCCTTTGGCCTGGAAAATTCTCGCCATCGCGGCAGTGACGTCGCGGTAGCTGACGATCCCGCTTGATGGCACAAAAATCCCGCCCAGCCCGGTGATGTTAGGCTCGCGCTCGTGCAGTTCTTCGGCATTGAGCCATTCGCGCTCAAGACCGTTGGCGGCGGTGCGATCCCACAGGGCGCGCATACGCTCCATTTCAAGCGTTGAGGTAGCGACCAGCATCTTTCCACAGACGTCATAGCGGATGCCGTTTTGATCGCAAAAGGCTTTGGTGGCGAGATTGCCGGCCAGACAAAACTTCGCCTTCAGGCTGCCGGGGGTGTAATAGACCCCGGCATGGATCACTCCGCTGTTGTGGCCCGTCTGATGACAGGCTGGACCGGACTCTTTTTCCAGAAGAGCAATTCTGGCGTCCGGGTAGACATCAATCAGCTGCATGGCGGTCGACATGCCGATAATGCCGCCGCCAATAATCACAAAATCATACATCCGCTTAATTCCTTCGCGCTTACTGATGCGTCTGGTAGTGGTTTGTAGCGTAGGCAAAGTAACCACGCTGGCGCATCAGTTCGCGGCGCAGGTCCGGATGCGACGTGAAGCGATCGCGCCCGTGCAGCCAGAACAGGTTGTTGATCAGCAGGAATTTACCGACCGAAACCGGAACGGACAGGATGCTTTTGCTGGTCTCCAGCGCATCGGAGAGCGCGCTTAGCCAGACACCCTCTTCATAATCTTTTGGCTGGACGAACTGGTCGATGTAGCGCATTACCGGGCGACCCTGCTGGTCGACGTCAAACACCGGATGAAACACGTCCTGGCTGACGTTTTTGCTTGGCGGCGCGGCAAAACGCATTGGGCGGCGGGCCAGCGGATGGGTGAAGTAGTTCTCCAGATGTTCCCAGTCGTCGAGGTGCAGCAGCAGCGAATTGCCGCCGGCCATGTTCTGCTCGTCGATTTTCATCATCAGCACGTAGTCGGTGATTTCTTCGAGGTAGGTGCCGTCGTTATGCAGCTCCATTACGCGGTGTGGCTGGCGCAGGTAGCTGTCGGAGTTATCGACGTTTTTCACCACGAAACGCGCGTAGTACTGACCGCTCATCGCATCAAAGTTGGAGCGGCCGATCAGATGCGCCACTGCCGTTGCCAGTTTGACCATCTCCTCTGCCTGCGCCACGTCATCGACACCTTCCGCGTTGATCAGCAATGCACCTTCGGCGCGATCCAGCAGCGTTTTTAGCAGCAACGGTTGCAGCTGATTGCCGCACAAGTCGTCGAGGATGTTTGCCACTTTGAAGCGCAGGAAGGATTTGTATTCCAGCGCCTGCACCGGCCATTGCGCCACGGCCTGCAGAAATTGCTCAGCGGTTTGGGCAGAAAACGTCAGCTCCAGCAGGCGTGGTGACTGGGCTGACGGTTTCAGCGTGAAGCCACGGTAGTGCTGGGCTGGATCTTCAGCGTTCGGTTGTACGGCAGTCAGTGCGTTCATCAGAATCGATCCTCTCAGTAGATTGTCAGGGAGACATGGCGCTGCTCGTTTCGTAGCCATAAATTAAAAATATCTACATTTTTGGAAAACGCGCACAGAATGAACTTGTTTGTTTATTATTTGTGATCAAAAGCAACAAATATTTAACATTATAAAAGGTGAGGGTAATTACGCGGAGTGGGAGGGAATACGGAGAAGGATCTTTTAAAACAGAGGGTTA
>NZ_SZXN01000008.1:0-34101 GCF_005281195.1 Citrobacter sp. wls613 | reverse complement strand
AGGCTGCCGCTGGCGGAGCGCCGCGACAGCCACAATATCAGTAGCCGACTTTGTAAATACGACCGGTTTGAATGCCTTCGACGCTGCGGCGATAGGCGTTAGCGACCGTGGCGGCGGGGACGCTTTCAAAGCCAGGGAAGAAACCGTCATACGCCGCAGCGGATTCACTCAGCACGGTGGGGCTTATCAGGTTAATGCGTATGCCGCGCCCTAATTCGCAGGCTGCGGCGCGTACAAACCCTTCCAGTCCGGCGTTGACCGTGGCAGCACTTGCCCCTTGCGCAATCGGCTCATGGGCGATAATGCCGCTAATCAGCGTAATCGAGCCGCCCTCGTTGAGGTAATGCTGCCCGGTCAATGCCAGCCGCACCTGGCCTAATAACTTATCCTGCAACCCCTGATTAAACTCGCCGTCGGTCATGGTCGACAGGGGGCCAAAGAACAGGCTACCGGTGGCGGAAACGATGGCATCTACCCGACCGATTTTTTCAAACAGCGCCTACACGCTGTGCTGTGAGGTGATATCGACCTGGTAATCACCCTGCGTGCGGCCCACGCGAACAATCTCATGTTTGCGACCCAGTTCTTCTGCGACTGCGCGGCCGACGGTACCGCTGGCACCAATAATGACGATTTTCATAACCACCTCCGCAATTGTGTGAACCGCTATTCTTTAATGAAAATGAAATCGGATAAACTGGCTAAAAGTTAGATGATTGCTAACCAGGGGTTTGTAATATGGATAAGCTTCGCGGCATGGAAACGTTTATCGCCGTGGTGGAAAGCGGCAGCTTTACCGGGGCGGCAACGCGGCTGGAAATGTCGGCGGTGATGGTAGGGAAATATATCGCACTGCTGGAAGCGCAGCTCGGTACACGGTTACTGGAGCGCAACACCCGTCGGCAAAGTCTGACCGACGCCGGGCGCGTCTATGTTGAGGAAGCCCGGCGGGTGCTGGAACAGGTGTCGATAGCCGAAAGCTCGGTGGAACGACTGCGGTTGGCACCGGCGGGGACGCTGCGCATCAGCGCGCCCACGTCTTTTGGCGCCTGTGTCGTTTCGCCGCTGGCCGCGGCTTTTTTACAACGCTGGCCCGAGGTGCGTATTGAACTGGATCTGACTAACCGGATGGTGGATTTGGTGAACGAGGGGGTCGATCTGGCGATCCGCATTGGTGATATTCACCAGACGGATGTGGTGGCGAAATATCTGTGCCCGTACCGTATGGCGATCTGCGCGTCAGCGGACTATCTGGCGCGTTACGGTACGCCCCGGACGCCTGCAGATCTGGTGGACCATCTGTGCTTGTCCCACACGGTGTGGACAGCGCGTAACGAATGGACGTTGCCGGGTATGGAAGGTGAAGTCAGATGGAAACGCGATGCGATCCTGCGCTGTAACGATGGTCACGGTCTGCGCACGGCGGCGGTGGCGGGCGCGGGGTTGCTGTTGCAGCCGGAAGTGTTGCTGGCGGACGAGCTTGCCAGCGGCAAATTGGTTCGGGTGCTGGAGGGCTTTACGCCACAGCCGCGACCGATTCATCTGCTGTGGCGTCAGGATTTACGCCCCTTGCCGAAACTGACGCAGTTTGTCGAGCATATGCTGGAAGGCACGCAGGGGTTACGCTGAAAATAAAAATGCCGGATGGCGCTGCGCTATCCGGCCTACGGGAGGTAGCTATTGTAGGCCGGAGTAGACGCGTCAGCGCCCCATCCGGCCTATTATTAGCCGATATCCACCTGCGGTTTGCGGTTGCGCTTGCGGATCAGGCGCAGCACCGGTGGGATCACGATAACCATCACCGCCATCGCCAGCAGGACTTTTGCCACGCCGCTGGCCCACAGAATATCCATACTGCCGTTGCTGATCGACAGCGCGCGGCGCAGGTTCTGCTCCAGCATTTCGCCCAGTACAAAGCCCAAAATCAACGGCGACATCGGGAAGTGCATTTTACGCAAAATGTAGCCGAAGACGCCGAGCCCGACCATCAGCACCAGATCGAACGTCGTACTGTGTACCGCGTACACACCGACAGCGGAGACCGCAGCGATGGCCGGCACCAAAAACCACAGCGGGATGGTCAACATGCGGGTAAACAGACCGATCAGCGGGATGTTCATCACCAGCAGCATCACGTTGGCAATCAGCAGTGCCGCAATCAATCCCCAGACGATGTCCGGTTGCTCGGTAAACATTGCCGGGCCCGGGGTGATGTTGTACAGCGTCAGCGCGCCCATCATCACCGCCGTAGTGCCGGAGCCCGGTACGCCGAGCGTCAGCATCGGAATAAACGAGCCGCAGGCCGAGGCGTTATTTGCCGCCTCCGGTGCAGCAACGCCGCGAATATCCCCTTTACCGAAGCTGTCGCTGTTACCGCTGAGCTTTTTCTCGGTCATGTAGGTGATGGCGCTGGCGATGGTCGCCCCGGCGCCAGGCAACACGCCGACAAAAAAGCCTATCACCGACGAGCGCAGCGTCGCGCCCACGCATTGCGCACCTTCTTTGGCGTTGAACATCATGCGGCCGGTTTTACGTACCAGCGCCTGACCGCTGCTGGTATGTTCCAGCATTAACAGGATTTCTGAGACAGAGAACAGCCCAATCACCACCACGATAAACTGCACGCCGTCGGAGAGATGGACACTGTCAAAGGTGAAGCGATATACCCCGGTGTTGGCGTCTACGCCGACGGTCGCAAGGCCAAGACCGATCAGCGCTGCCAGAAAGGATTTCAGCGGGTTTTGCGCCATCATGCTGCCGAGGCAGGCAATGGCGAAGACCATTAAGGCAAAGTATTCTGCCGGACCGAAGGCCAGCGACCATTGAGCCAGTGCCGGAGCAAACAGAATGATGCCGCCGATGGCGATCAGCGAGCCAATGAAAGAGCTGACCGCCGAGATAGAGAGTGCCACGCCGCCGCGTCCTTGCTGCGCCATCGGGTAGCCGTCGAGGGCGGTCATAATAGCGGCGGCATCGCCGGGAACGTTCAGCAAAATCGACGAGATTCGCCCGCCGTATTCGCAGCCGATGTAAACAGTCGCCAGCAGGATCAGCGCGGATTCTGCGGGCAGGTGCAACGCAAAAGCCAGCGGCAGCAGGATCGCCACGCCGTTAATGGGGCCTAGCCCCGGCAACAGCCCGACAATGGTGCCAACAAAACAGCCGATCAGCGCAATGACCAGGTTTTCAGGCGTCATCGCCACCGCAAAACCCTGAGAAAGATATATCCAGGTATCCATCGTTTCTCCGTTAACTCAGCCAGGTGCCGAGAGGTAAGGTGACGTCAAGCAGCCGATCGAAGGCATACCACAGCAGAATGCCAAGAACCGATCCGGAAATACCCGCCGCCGGGATGGTGGCCCCGAACAGCAGGCCAATCACCACGGTGAGAATGGCGGTGGCAATGGGAAAGCCCAGCCACTCGAATCCCCAGGCGTACATAAACAGAATAATCACCATCGTCAGCAGCTTTTGCAGTACGTGGCGACGAGGCCAACTGATGGTGTCCGGGTGGCGCAGGAGTAACGCCACGGCGCACAGCAACATCAGGCCGATAATGCCCAGCGGAAAGGGACGCGGGCCGACCGGCTCATAGCTGTATTCGCTGGTTATTTGCCAGGCCACGAACAGCCCGGCTATACAGAGCAACAGCCAGATACCCGCAAAAATACGATCGCTCATCATTGTTGCCCCTGCGCTTATTTAGCCAGACCGAAGGCTTTTGCCTGCTCACGATAATCGGTGACCTGCTTCTTCACGTAGGCGTCGAGTTGTTGCCCACTCATGTTGAATTCAAACAGACCGCGAAGATCGCGTTGCTTTTTAAATTCATCGGTTTGCTGGAGTTTGGCAAAGGCGTCAACCCACCATTGATACTCGGCGTCGCTGACTTTGGGTCCGACGTAGAAGCCGCGGATAATCGGCCACACGAGGTCATATCCCTGCTCTTTGGCGGTAGGCACATTGGCTAACTGACCCGGTAAGCGTTGGTCGGAGAACACCGCCAGGACGCGGATTTTGTCGCCGTTGAGGTAGGGCACCATCTCGCTGAGATCGCCGGAGACCACCTGCACGTGATTGCCCATCAGCGCCGTGACCGGTTCACCGCCGCCCTCAAACGCCACGTAACGCATCTTATGCGGATCGACGTTGGCTTTTTGCGCCAGCAGCGCCGACTTCATCCAGTCCTGACTGCCAATAGAGGCACCGGCGCCAATCACTACGCTGTTGGGATCTTTCTCCATGGCCGTCAGCAGGTCTTTCAGCGTTTTCCATGGGGCATCGTTGCGCACGGCAATCATGCCGTAGTCGGTACCGACGCTTGCCAGCCAGCGCACATCGTCGACGCCGTAACGGCCAAATTTACCCTGCGACAGGTTCAGCAGCGACCCGCCGGAGAAGGCCACCACGGTGCCTGCTTCGGCAGGACGTTGGGCGACGATGGCGTTATAAGCGACCGCCCCGACGCCGCCAGGCATATAGGTCACGCGCATCGGTTTTTCGATGGCGCCGGTTTCCATCATGCTCACCTGAATCAGTTTACAGGTGAGGTCAAAACCGCCGCCGGGTTTAGCCGGGGCGATACATTCGGTGCGTGAAGGCGCTTGTTCCGCCAGAACAGAGGTACTCATCAGTAACATGCTTGCAGTAAGGGTACGAAGTAATTGTTTTTTCATTATTTATCCTCACGCCGGATGACCGGATTTCGGGTACGGAAGATTATTTTTGTGATTATGTGAGCCGATGTGTAGCAGTTCGGTTGCGTGATTGTTAAAACATTAACCTTTCAATTCCCTTTCAATGCGGCAGAAACTTTACAGGATGTGATATGCGTCTCTTATTAGCGGAAGATAACCGTGAGCTCGCTCACTGGCTGGAGAAAGCGCTGGTGCAAAACGGTTTTGCCGTTGACTGCGTGTTTGATGGTCTGGCGGCCGATCACCTGTTACACAGTGAAACCTATGCGCTGGCGGTGCTGGACATCAATATGCCTGGGCTGGACGGTCTTGAGGTGGTTCAGCGGCTGCGTAAGCGCGGGCAAACACTTCCCGTTTTGCTGCTGACAGCACGTAGTGCGGTGGCGGATCGGGTAAAAGGGCTTAACGCCGGTGCGGATGATTACCTGGCAAAACCGTTTGAGCTTGAAGAGCTGGATGCCAGGCTGCGGGCGCTGCTGAGGCGTAGCGCGGGGCAAGTGCAGGGTATACAGCAACTCGGTGAGCTGGCGTTTCATGATGAGGGTTATTTTCTGCTGCAGGGACAACCGCTGGCGCTGACGCCGCGCGAACAGGCGCTGCTGACGGTGCTGATGTATCGACGGTTGCGTCCGGTCTCGCGCCAGCAGTTGTTTGAACAGGTCTTCAGCCTGAGCGATGAGGTCAGCCCCGAAAGTATTGAGCTTTACATCCACCGTTTGCGTAAAAAACTGAACGGCAGCGACGTGCGTATCGCGACCCTGCGAGGCCTGGGCTATGTGCTGGAGCGCAGTGATGAAGTGGATTAAGCCGCAGTCGCTGTATCTGCAACTGCTGATGTTCCTTGGCTTACCGCTGCTACTGCTGTGGGGGCTGTCGGCGTTTAACAGCTATGTCAGTGCCCTGCAGGCGGCGACTCAGGCGTATGACCGGACGCTGCTCTCATCGGCGAGAACGGTATCCGAGCGGCTGGTGGTGCGCAATAAACGCCTGGAAGTCAACGTACCGTGGGTGGTACTGGACAGCTTTGAGCTGAACATGAACGATCGGCTGTACTACAAGGTGGTGGATCCGACGGGGAAGGTCATTTCCGGCTATGACGATTTGCCGGCGATGCCGCCTTCCACCTCGCGCACCCGGCTATACCCGGCGCTGGCGTGGTTTTATCATACTGAATATCGCGGGGAGGCTATTCGCGTGGCACGCCTGCTCCAGCCGGTGAATGAAGGCGGGATTGTCGGTATGGCGGAGATTTATGTCGCCGAAACGCTGCAATCACGACGCTATCTGGCGCGACAGCTGCTGTTCTCATCCTGGGTATCCCAGGGGTTGCTGGTACTGCTGACGCTGGTGCTGGTCGGCTGGCTGCTGCGACGGGTATTACGCCCGATGCGCCAGCTGTCATCATTGATGGTACGCCGCGAGCCGGGGCTGCTGACGCCACTGCCGGAGCTGCTGCCGTGGTCGGAAACTCGTTTGCTGATCGTGGCCTTCAATCGCTACATTGACCGGCTACGCGCGCTGATATCGCGCCAGGAGCGGTTCAGCGCAGATGCTTCTCATCAGTTAAAAACCCCGCTGGCGGTGCTAAAAACGCAGGCTGCGGTAGCCCTTGCTAGCCCGCAGCCGCAGCAGTGGTATGAGAGTTTACAGGCCATGAGCACTACGCTCGACAGCACCATTCAATTGACGGAGCGATTGTTACAGCTTTCTGCCGTGAAGCGCAAAGAGCAGGGAGAAAGACACTTTTCACCGGTCAATCTGTTTGAGGTGGTGCAAACCAGCTGTTTTACCCGCCTGGCGCAGGCGCGCAGCAAAGCCATCGATCTCGGCTATGAAGGGGAACAAGAGGCGGTGTGGATTGAAGGGGATGATGTTTTGCTCGGCGAACTGTGCGGAAATCTGCTGGATAATGCGCTGAAATACACGCCTGCACAGGGGATGGTCACCGCCCGGCTGCTGCGTGAGGGAGAAAGCGTGGTGCTGGTGGTTGAAGACAGTGGCCCCGGTATTGATGACGATCGGGTGCATCAGGCGCTGTTACCGTTTCATCGCCTGGATAATGTGGACAATGTTCCCGGGGCGGGGATTGGGCTGGCGCTGGTCAATGATATTGCTCGCCTGCACCGCACGCACCCACAACTGTCGCGCAGTGAAACTCTGGGAGGGTTAGGCGTGCGGGTGCGGTTTTTATGCGTCGCGGGTTAAAGCAGCTAAAAATAATCAGGCATAACCTATTTTGCTAGTCGACGAATGGTTATCTGTCAATAATATATCCGTTGTAGATAATCATATATTTCTAATAATAAAAATCAAATGGTCATGAAAATAATATTCAATTAAATCAAGTGGGTATGAATTTTTCATGAGACTGTAGTCACAATTTGTAATACTAGTAATTACATTTGCTGACACTCCGACATTGCGATTTTTGAGCTTGTGATATAATTAGCCATATCAAGCGATAAAAAAATAATTAAAATCAATCGATAATAGGCTGAGATATGCTTAAGAATTCGCTAAAGATTAGCAGTCAAGGATATCCAGTCTTTTTAAAACTGGTCGATTTCCTTGTCATCAATATTACTCTAATTTTTAGCGCCAAACTGCTAGGCATGCTGCCGTTTTCGACGATTGTAATCCTCAGTGTGATCTTCTCACTTCTGTTTTTGTTGTTTGCTGAATACACCAAAATGTACCAGCAGAAGATCAAAACCATTAGCTTGCGCAACCAAAAGAGACTGCTGGCGTGTACGCTACTGGCCATTTTCTGTAATGAGTGGGTTCGTACGACCATTGCGGATCCTCAGTCGCTGGGGGATCTGAATGCACTGGATCCGCCTTTTTGTTCAGCTATTGTCATTTGGTATTTTATTCCACTACCTGTCCTTTATTTTATTCGTTTTTTTCTTTTTAAATACTCAGCCAAGAAACATATTCGCGTTGCCGTTATTGGCCTGACCGAGAATGGTCTGGCGGCGGAAAATGCGTTGACTACGGAATACGCCAACATCAAGTTAGACCTGGCATTTTATGATGAGCGCAGTCCAGATCGTTGTGGCGATGTGGTTGATAAAATAAAAAGCCCCTTTCGCGGCTCGGTCATTAATTTAGTTGAAGAAGCCAAAAATGGGAATATAGATGAGATCTATATTGCGCTACCGATGGTGGCGTTACAGCGCATTCGTCATTTTTTGGCGATGATGTCTGATACCACGGTCGATACCTATATTGTGCCTGACTTTTATACCTACAGTAACAATATGTCCAAGCTGCGCTCGATCCACAACCTGCAAACCATCGGCATTTTTAGCTCGCCGTTTGAAGGTGCAGGATCGTTTATTAAGCGGACTGAAGATCTGGTACTCGGGAGTCTCATTATGGTGATGATCTCCTCACTGATGCTAGTCATCGCCATTGGGATCAAACTCACCTCGCGCGGCCCGGTATTTTTCAAACAAGACCGCTATGGTCTGAGTGGGCAAAAAATTAAGGTCTGGAAGTTTCGCTCAATGCGGGTGATGGAGAATTCTGACACCGTTATTCAGGCTACGAAGAACGATCCACGCGTGACGAAATTCGGCAGTTTTTTACGTCGCACCTCGCTCGATGAACTGCCGCAATTTATTAATGTGTTGCAGGGAAGTATGTCGATTGTCGGTCCCAGACCGCATGCAGTTACGCATAACGAGCAGTACCGTAAGCAGGTCGAAAATTACATGATCCGCCATAAAGTGAAGCCAGGGATCACCGGTCTCGCGCAGATTAATGGGTTTCGTGGGGAAATCGATGCGCTCTATAAGATGGAAAAACGTGTCCAGTATGACATTGAATATATTCAAAACTGGTCATTATGGTTGGATATAAAAATTATTATTAAAACTATTTTCAAAGGATTTGTCGGTAAGAATGCATACTAAAATACTCGTTATTACCGGGATCGTGATATCGCAGTCCGCATGGGCTGATCTGACACCGAAATCACACATTGGCTTTGCGGGGATCGACTTCCAGGGCAAGGTTGCTGTGGATTATGGTTATGATGATAACGTGACATATCAGCCACATAACCGCGATGCGAAAGGTTCCGCCTTTCAGAGTGCTGCGCCCGTGTTGAGTATGATCGGTGAGCGCGGTCAGGATACGTATTTGCTGATGTATTCGGGGGATTATCGCCACTACTCCAGCGATTCTGCGGATAACTACAACGATCATTTTTTCCGTTTTAACGGTGCCTGGCGTTACGGGCGAATGCACGGCTTAACCCTAAATCTGGAAGATTCGCTTGGGCATGAAGACCGTGGTCGCGATATTACTGAGGGCTTTTTGCCGAGTCAGTTTCGCCAGTATGGGATTAAATCTCCACTGACAACCAATTTTATCAACAGCGAACTGCGCTACAGCTACGGCGCGCCGGATGGGCGCGGTAAAGCGGAACTGGCGTTGTTATACAAAAAGTTGACGTTCGGTAATACGTCGGATGTTCAGGATACCAGTAAAGAATTTTATACCTACATTCAGCAGCAGGAATGGCATGAGAATAGCCTGGTTGCGGAGATATTTGACCAGTACACGTCGAGAACACGTTTTCGCTATAGCTTTATTACTAACCAGCGTCATTACGATAACAACTCAGAAAAAGACAGTAATGAATACTATTTGCTTTACGGCCTGAAATCGCAGTTGACGGGTAAAACGAATGTCGACATGAATATTTCATGGTTATACAAAACATTTGAAAACGATCCAAATTCGCATGATTTTAATGGTCTAAACTGGGATGTAAAAGGGGAGTGGAAACCGTTACAGCAGTCAGTTTTCACCGCGCGGACGTCACAAAGTATTAAAGACCCATCGGAAGTTGGGGGCTATATTTTAGTTACTGAATATGGGATTTCTTACCAGCATTTTTGGTTGGGTAATCGCTTTTCTACCCTTCTCGACTATGCATACACCATGGAAGATTATAAAAAACAGAACAAAGATCGCCATGATAAAAATGGTGTATTTAGCGTAACGATGAGCTATGACTACACGCCGTCGGTGAATTTTGCGATTAAATATCAGGTAGATACATTGAATTCTAATAAGGATACTGACTCGTTTTATATCGGTCCCAACGACAAATATAAAGTCATCAGAACGCTAGGTTATGATAATTCTATGATTATGCTTACAGCTAAGGTTCAGATCTAAAATGAAAATAATAGAACTGTGCGCGTTTTTTCTATTCAGTATCCTGTTGGTCGGATGCGCAACGTCCAGACCACCATTAACGGACGACCCTGCGGCAAGCGCAGAGGATTACCGTCTTGGTGCGGGGGATACGGTCAATATTGTGGTTTACGGCGAACCCGAGATGACCATGAAATTTATCGTCGATAAAAGCGGAACCATCAATTTCCCTTATATTGGCACGCTCGCATTAAAAGAGAAAACGCCGGACCAGGTGACTGCGGAATTAACGCAACGCTTGCGTAATGGATATATGGTTAATCCCATGGTGACGGTTAGCGTCGCTGAATTCCGTAAATACTACGTATCAGGCGAAGTGAAAAGCCCTAATGCTTTTGCGTATGAGCCGGGGCTTACCGTGGAGAAAGCGATCGCTCAGGCGGGCGGATTTACCGATCGCGCTGACCGTAAAGATATCAATATTCGCCAGGCTGGCAGTCATCAGCTGCTGGAGAATGTGGATTTAACGCACTCGGTGCGTCCAGGTGACGTTGTGATCATTGGCATGGGGTTCTTCTAATGATGAAACTCTCTATAGTGGAAAACGGCAAAAAGCGAGAAAACGCAGTCGAACTCTCCCGCTTTGCCAAAGAACTTAAAAAGAACGCCTGGAAAATTGCGCTAACCGGAATTATCGCCGGAGTGGTGGCGTATCCCTTGATCAGCATGATGTCAGCAAAGTATGTCTCGACGGCGACGGTGCTGATTAAGGCACAAGCCGATAACGTTTCGCCGTTTCCACAGGTGGATGGTTTTGATTCAACGCGCAGCGGATATTACGAAACGCAATATGCGCTGATGCAGTCACGCATTATTCTCGAGCAGGCGGTACGCGACCTGAAGTTGGATGAAAATCCCGATATTACTGGCAATAAATTGGCCGCAGCGGGGGCTAATAGCGGGGATAATCAGCAACAGAGAGTCGATCAGGCGCTGAAGACATTATCTCAACATCTGAAGGTCATCGGCATTCGCACGACCAATCTGGCCTCTATTTCCTATGAGTCACCCTCAGCACAGCAATCGGCTGAGATAGCCAACGGCGTCGCGCAGGCTTTCATCAACTATACGGTTGAGCAAAAACGGCAGAAAGTGGAGAACGCGAAGGCGCTGAATGCGGAAAAGATGGCAGAGCTTCAGGCTGCGATCGTGAAGCAAAAAGAGACGATGGATGGCTACCTGAAAAATGCCGGGCTGTTGACCTTTCGCGGTATTGATGGCTTTGAAACCGAGCAGCTTAGTATTGTGACTAATCGTCTGGCCGATGCGACCCAGCGTCGGGTTGCGGCGGAGTCGGTCTATAACGAAGTGAATGGCCGGGGGAGAACCCTTGAGAGCATCATTTCTTTGCCCTCTGTTTCTGACCACGCCCAGATTCAGGACTTACGTATCGCGTTGATTCAGGCCCAGCGCGCGCTGTCGGAACAGCGAAAACTGTATGGGCCGAAACACGCGACGATTTTAAAAGCGGAAGCCGACGTTCAGTCGATCCAAAGTCAAACCGGGCGGGTGCTGGGCGAACTGAAAGTTGGCTTACGTCAGCAATATCTGGCCGCGCTGGCGGATGAAAAGAATTATCAGCAGCAGGTGGCGCAGCAGAAAGACATCTTCCAGCAAATGGCGTCCAAACGAGATGGCTATAACAGCCAGAAACTGTCGTTAGACAAAATGGAAGACCTGTATAAATCGCTGTATCAGCGCACTCAGGAACTGTCGTTGTCCGGTGTCAATGCAGATGCCGTGCTGTACGATCCTGCAGTGCCACCGTTAAAACCGGTAAAACCGAATAAGTCATTGCTGTTGGTGATGGTGGTCCTGATGGCGGTGGTGTTTAGCATCATGTACTTCATCGTCAAAGCAGCAATGGACAATTCCATTCGCACCCTGAGCCGTATGAGTCAACGCCTTAACGTCACCCCGCTGGGTGAAATCCGCCGGTTTAGCGGCACAACCGGGCGCGCGCAGGTACGGGATATGATTTTGAAGAACCCGCTGAATGCCGACATTATTCACGGTATTCGTACCCGGATAATGCTGGATAGCCGGCCATTACAGACGGTTGCGGTGGCGTCTGCCGGGCACGGTGAAGGGCGTTCCCTGCTGGCCAATTTGCTGGCAAGCTCCTTTAGTTTCGATCAGAAAACGCTACTCATTGATGCAGACTTCTTTAATAACGATGACCTGACGAATGAACTCGCCACGCCGGCATCTGCGGGCATGGCGGAGCTGCTACGGGGCGAAATCGTGCTGGAGAACGCGCGGATGACGATACATGAGAATCTTGATTTTATCCCGCGTGGTAAGTCCACTATCTCCTCTTTACTGATGCTGTCGTCGGAAAATGTAGAGCCTTTGATGCGCGAGCTGAAGTCGCGCTATCAGCGCATTATTATTGATGTGGCCGCCGTGAATCAGAGCCAGGATATTCAGCTGATTAAGCGCGCTGCCGATGGGGTTATTTTCATCGTGAAAGCCGGTGTGGGGACGGCACAGACGATCGCCAGCGCGCTGGATAAGATTGAGGATAATCAGGGCGTGGTAATTGGCGCGGTGTTGAACGGGGTGGAAGAAAAAAACCTCGAAACGCAAGAAGGGCTGCGTTCACTGAACTTCAGCACTGACCAACTGTTGACGACACCAGGCCGCGTATGAGTCTACTGAAGAGCGCATCCACGATAGCTGGCTCATCAATCATCTCGCAGTTGATTGGTGCGCTGTCTATCTGGTTGATCTCACATAAGTATGACATGGCCGAAGTTGGACTGTATGCGCTCAACTACAGTATTGCCGTGGTGGGGGCGCAGGTTTGCACCTTTGCCTCACAGCTGTTAATTCCTAAGCAGCAGGACGACAGTCTCGCGCAAAATGTGGTGTTTTGCCTGCTGCAAAGCACGCTGATTGCGTTGCCCTACGCCGTACTGACTGCGTGGTTGTTTCACCAGAATATCCTGTTTCTCTATTTATTGACGCTCTCTACGGCGTGGGCGTTAATCTCAGAAAACTTATCGCTGCGCACGGCCAATTTTTATTTTCTGATTTTTCAGCGTATTTCGGTTTCGGTGGTGGTGGTGCTCTCGGTACTGCTCACGCATCAGGTACAGACCTTTTACTGGTCGTGGGCGTGCGCGATGATCCTGCTGACATCGAGCTGTATTTTGCATTCATTTGATATCCGCTCGGTGACGTCTGGGCATCTGCATCCATTGAATAATTGGCGATTCTTTAAGCAAAACATTCATCACATCAGCAAGGTAGGCAGCGCTGAGGTACTGGCGATGGCCAGCAGCAATTTACCGATTATGCTGATTAACTTCTGGTTCTCGGCGCTGACGGCGGGCTATTTTTCCGTCGTCAGTCGGTTCTGTCTGGCACCTGTGGTGATTATCGGCAATGCGGTGCGCAATACCATTTTCTCCAAGTGGTCTATTGATTTCAGAAATAACACCTTTAATTATCAGGAATATACAAAGGTGCGTTTGCTGCTATTAGTGCTTGGGGTGGTTTGTACGCTCGGGGTGTTTATTTTCTATCCCATCGTGATGCGGCTGGGGTTTAGCGAGGACTGGATTAACTCCATTGAGACATCCCGCTATATGCTGCCCTATTTGTTCCCGGCGCTGGCAATCAGCCCACTCACGGTAATTGAACTTATCTTTGGCTCCCATCGCTATTTTTTGCGTATTCAGCTCGAACAGCTGGCGATTGTGTTAGTCGCTTTTGTGGTGGTGCCCTATTTTTATAAAGACTATGCCACGTCAGTCATCTTGTTCTCTGCGCTGACATTTATTCGCTATGGGTTTATTTATTTCAAAATGAACCAGCGCGCCAATCTGCTGAAAGACAAGCCGGTGATATTATGACCCTGAATACCGGATATTATTTACAGGCCTATACCTTTATCACGCTGATCCTGTGTGGACTGGTGCAATATTTTACCGGTATGCAGTCGGTGCTGTGGATCCCGTTTTTCCTGACGCTTCTCATGGTCGGATTAATGGTGATGCAAACGCGTGAGAGCCCGCTGTATCTGGATGCCCAGGAGACCATTATTCTTGCGCTGTATTTCTCTTTTCTGCTGTTGGCTGGGGCTTCAACCCTGCTGCAGGGCGGGGTAACCGTCGCGATTGTGGCCTTTAAAAACGAGATAGCACTGTCGCTGGTGATGATCTGTTTACTGCTGGGATTCTGCCGGGAATCACAGATTTATCGGGCTACACGCTATCTGTATTGGGTGTTTTACGCCCAGGTCCCGGTGATGATTTATCAGGTATTACTGGTGGTTCCCCAGCGCGTGGCGCAGCGCGGCGAAGAGGAAAAATGGGACTCGGTGGTCGGGACCTTCGGCGGCGACCCAATGGGCGGCGGTAATACGGCGGCAATGGGGTTATTTTGCCTGCTGATTATGTTGCTTAAGCTCTCGGAATATAAACACGGGCTGACGACGTTTAAATCGATGGCGCTACATATTATTCTTGGATTTGGGCTGTGTATTATTGGTGAAGTGAAGTTTGTCATCCTGCTTTCACCGCTGTTCCTGGCCTGGGTGTGGATTTCGCCGAGCTATGTTAAAGACGTCAGTAAAATCAATCTCAAAACGTTATTGCTGATTGTTATTGGCATGCTGGTACTCATCGGCCTGTCGGTGATGATTCTGGCCTGGTACTATTCGTCTGCTTTTGGCGGCGATCCGACCAAAAGCGCCTTTAGCGTTTTTATCGATTCACTCAGCTATATCTTTGATCCCAACTACATCATGTCGACCGGTGAACTGGGCCGCTTCACGACGTTTCTGTTCTGGCTTAAAAATAACGATCTGTGGGGACTGTCCGGTACGCTATTTGGCTACGGCCTGAATGCGACGAACAGCGGAAGTTCGGTATCACCTGGGTTTTTGAATATTGTTTATAACCTGATCCTGGACTCCACGTCGCTGAGTATGCTGCTGTGGGAAATTGGCGTGATTGGCACGCTGCTGTTTATTGGTCTGTTTATTTATATTCTAAAAGTGTGTCAGCCGAAACCGGTACTGGCGCTTGAACAACTGGACGCGCAGGATCTGCAACTGTTGAGCTTTGCGCCAGCGTATAACGCTTTTGCGATCGCGTGTTTAGTGAGCTTACCTTATAGCCAAATCCTGATGATAACGCCGATGCTACAGTTCCTGTTTTATTTATCGCTCGGTTCAAGCTTAGTGATTCGTCGCACCGTTCTTCGCAGCACAGGAGGAGGGTATGGATAATATCCCGTTTATCTCGGTGAGTATTAAAACGCTCAACGAAGCGAAAGGTATTGAGAAAACCATCGACAGCATCCGCCGACAGCTAGTGGGATATCCGCATAAAATTATTGTGGCTGATAGCCTGTCGACAGATAGCACCCAGCAACTGGCGGTGAATAAAGGGGTGACGGTGGTGTCATTAACGGAGCCGGGCGATCGCTGCTGCGGTGTCGGACACCAGCTGGGCTACCTTTATAGCGAAGGCGAATATCTGCTGCTGATGGATGGCGATATGGCGCTGGAAGAGGGATTTGTCGATCGGGCCGTCGCCTTTTTACAGGCGCATGAAGAGTATGCCGGCGTGGCGGGAACCGTCGAAATGGATGATGCCGTGAACTATGAGTTCAAATCCCGTAAACAGCGCATTAACCAGATCTATCCCGTGGGCGATTGTGACCATTTAGGCGGCGGCGGGCTGTATCGTCGCGCGGCGATTGAAAAGATTGGCTATCTGACCAACCGGAATTTGCACGCCTATGAAGAGGCCGAGCTGGGGCTGCGATTAACCGATGCTGGCTACAAACTGCGTCGTCTGGATATCCCTTATTTTAGCCATACGTCACACACCCTGCCGACCTTCAAGATGCTGAAACATCGGTGGTTGAGCGGCTATTACCAGGCGCCGGGAGAGCTGTTGCGCTGTAGTTTTGGAACACCGTATTTCACCCGCGCCCTCAAGATGGTCAAAAATGAGGCGGTATTTGCGCTGTATCTGTTGATCTTGCTTGCCGCACTGGTCACCGTCAACGGCAGCATTATTACCCTGGTGTTGCTGCCATTACTGGCGTTCACACTGTGGAAAATTGTGCAAAATCGTTCTCTCAGCGATGGGGTTCAAAGCGTCATTAATATGATTGTCCGTTCCGTGGGATTGCTGAAAGGGTGTCTTCATCCTGTGCGCGATCCGCTGACGCCGCCCAACAGTAAAATCATTCAACAATAAAAAGAGCGGATGTAATGAAAATTTTATTGGTTAACAAGTTTTTCTTTATAAAGGGCGGGGCGGAAACGGTTTATTTTCAGGAACGCGAGATGCTGAAAAAGGCCGGCGTGCAGGTGATTGATTTTTCGATGCAGCATGAGAAAAATTTCCCCTCGGAGTATGCGGATTTTTTTGTCAAAAATGTTGATTACCATACAGACAGTAACCTGTTAGGCGGTATTAAAACGGCGGTTAACTTTATTCATAACGCCGAAGCCTGTCGAAAAATGCAGGTCTTGCTGCAAAAAGAACGCCCGGATATCGTTCACTTTCATAATATCTATCATCAGCTAACGCCAGCGTTAATTAAAGTCGCACGCAATTTTGGCTGTAAAACGGTGCTGACCGCCCATGACTATAAAATTGTCTGTCCTTCATACTCTATGCTACGCGACGGGAAAGTGTGCGATGCCTGTATTACCGGGACCGTCTTCAATGCTTTCAGATACCGCTGTCAGGAAGGGTCTGCCGCCAGGAGTTTACTGCTCTCTTTAGAGGCTACCTGGCAATACATTGCACAAAATTATCAGGCGCTGGATGTGATCGTGTCCCCCAGCGCATTTTTACGCGGCATTTTGCTACGTGTGCTGCCGCATTCGCGTATCGATGTCATCGTCAATGGCGTAGATGACAGCCGGCCCGTGGAGACGACGGGTGATGAAGGTTATATGCTGTACTTAGGCCGCCTGAGCCGGGAAAAAGGGGTGGCTACGTTGCTGGCCGCTCACCAGAAAATGCGTAACCCGGCGCCGCTGAAAATTGTCGGTCATGGCCCGTTACATGACGAGTTGATTGCCCAATATCCGGACGTGGAGTTTTTAGGCTATGTACAACAAGGGGAAGCCCTGGACCAACTGATTAAACATGCCCGGGCGGTGATCCTGCCTTCGGAATGTTATGAAAACTGTTCGATGGCGGTGTTAGAGGCAATGTCATTAGGCAAGCCGGTCATTGGCTCACGTATTGGCGGGATCCCTGAACAAATTCGCGATGGTATTGAAGGGATATTATTTACGCCGGGTAATGCGCAGGCGTTGGCAGAGGCGATGGATACGCTGGTCGAAGACCCGGAGAAAGCACGGGTAATGGGCATCAATGGACGTCAACGGCTGAGTGAGAAATATGCGCTCAGCGGTCATATGGAAACGTTGCAAGCACTGTATAAAGAACTGTTGGGCAGGCCATAATATGCGTAAAAAAATAACGGTATTTGGCACGCGCGGTATTCCCGATGTATTGGGTGGCGTGGAAACGCACTGCCAACATCTTTATCCGGAAATTAAACGGCTATGCGATGTTGATATTTGTGTTATCGCCCGCTCACCGTACGTGAATTACACCCGTTCATCGTATAAGAATGTCGAAATCCATGCGCTGTGGGCACCTAAAAAACGCTCGCTGGAAGCGATTGTTCATTCCGTTTTAGCCGCGTTCAGCACCTGTTTTGAGCGCTCGACTATCGTGCACGTCCACGCTATTGGTCCGGGGTTAGTGGTTCCGTTATTGCGGTTACTGGGCAAGAAGGTCGTTTTCACCCATCATGGACCTGACTATGACCGCCAGAAATGGGGGTATGTGGCAAAGAAAATATTATTGCTCGGTGAACGCTGGGCAGTGAGATATGCCAATGAAGTGATTGTAATATCTGAAGTCATTAATCAGCTTATCCAGAATAAGCATCGCCGCTATGATGCGCATTTAATTCACAATGGCGTGAACGCACCGCGAACATTATCAGAACATACCCTTCACCAGACGCTGTCGCGTTATGGTCTCCAGCCGAAAAACTATCTTGTGGTGGTGGGGCGATTCGTGGAAGAAAAAGGCATGCATGATGCCATTTCAGCCTACCAACAAAGTGGTTTGACGATGCCATTAGTGTTAATTGGCGATGCGGATCACCCGACCGAATACAGTATTCGTCTCAAACAGCAGGCCGCTGATACGCCAGGTGTGGTGATGACCGGATTTTTACGCGGCGATGAACTTCAGGCGGTGTTTTCGCAGGCAAAACTGTTTGTCATGCCGTCGTATCATGAGGGGTTGCCGATAGCGCTGCTGGAGGCGATGTCATTTTCTCTGCCTGCGGTGGTGAGCGATATTCCGGCGAATCTGGAGGTCAAGTTACCCGCAGAGGCGTATTTTCAGGTGGGTAATCTGGCGAGTCTGGCCGGGAAAATGGCGAGATGGGCGACAGCAAATAGCGTTGACTATAGTGTATATTTGCAAAACTATAACTGGCATGAAATCGCCAGACAAACAGTCACCGTCTATCACGCTATTGATAAAGATATAGGTTAATTTTGCCCAACTCTCAGAACCGACCGCCCGTCATTGAACGATTTTATGCTCAACTGGATGAGAAGATCTCGCAGGGGTTGACCGCTGAACAAAAAGACGGAGTCGAAAAAGCGGTACTTGCTATTACCCTGGGATCGAGACACCAGGTTGATATTCGTAGAAGCTTTCCCTTTTTCGGTAGACGTTTTTACCTGGTCTTTTTGTTTGGCAGGGATTTACGTCACTGGCATCGTCGGGAATCGACGCTATCCAATATCCTGATCGCATTGTTACTGCTGTTTGTTGTGTTGTTCGTTACCTGCTGCGTATTGCTGACGCTGTATATGATCAAATCCGCGTTGGGTATTGATGTGTTCCAGAATTTTCATGTGGGTATTTGGGACTGGTGGCTAAGCCTGAAAAACCACTAGCGTTAACCAACGGGGGGAGGCGTTACGGCGATGAAGAGTCAATGGGGTTTGGCGCTATTGAGTGTGTTCTTTCCGCTGACGGCCATGGCTGCATTAACCACCGTCACCCCCAAAGCCGTAACCGGTCCGCTGACCAACCCCGGGATAGGGGTGGCCAGTTTTCATCAGGGTTATGGTGAAACGTTGGGCCTGGCGGATTACCCTAATACCGGGTTTGAATATGAACGCTTCTACTGGCGGGAACTGGAGCCAGTGGAAGGCCAGTACAATTTTGCGCTGGTTGATGATGCCTTTAAATATGCGGCGGCGCATCGGCCCGCGATGAACGTGGGGCTGCGGTTTATGGCCCTTGCGGAGCCTGAAAGCGGCTCGCAGATCCCCGACTGGCTGATTAAAAAAGGGGTGAAAGGAAAATGGACGCCCGATCATAAAACCTTTATCCCGGATCTCGACGATCCCCTGTTTATAGCCTACAGCCAACGTCTGCTGAACGCTTTTGGCAAGCGCTACGATGGTAATCAGAACCTGGCGTTTGTCGATATTGGCATGGTGGGATCGTGGGGAGAATGGCATAACAGCAACTTCCCGAAAGATGTGCTGCAACCCTTGCTGGAACGATATACCACCGAGCAGCTAGATCGCTACGTCGCTATGCACTTTGCTGCATTTCCCGTAACGCCAAAAATTATGTTGATGAGTGGTGGGCAAAGCCTGGCCAATGCGGTGGCGCGAGGGGCTGGATGGCGCGCGGACTGCTGGGGCGATCTGCGTGTGTTTTCCAATGACTGGAATCACATGGCAGATGATTACCCGCAACGATTGCTGGCTGCGCAGAAAAGTTATTCCGGGTTAAACGATGCCTGGAAACGATCGCCGGTGAGTCTGGAAATTTGTTCGTATATGCTGGACTGGAAGAATCTTTTTCATTATACGCGCGCAGAGGTGCAGGGGATTTTTGACTGGGCGGTGAAGCATCATGCCAGTACCATCAACCTGAAATCGCGAACGGTGCCCAGTGAGTATCGGCCGATTGTCGATGATGCACTGACCAGGCTGGGCTATCGCTTTCGTCTGGCCTCTCTGAGCCATGAGTCAGTATGGGAAAATGGTCGCAGCCTGGCGCTGATCAGTACCTGGTATAATGACGGCGTTGCGCCGATTTACCTTCCTTACACCCTGTCATTTCGTATTATTAATGATGCTAACAATGTTGTTGCTCAGGGGAATTCACCGGAAGACATTCGTCGCTGGCTGCCGGGTCAACATCAGCTGAATTATCAACTCCCTATGCCCGGTGCGTTACCGAGAGGAAAATACGCCATTGAAGTGGCGATCGTGGATAAGTCGGGCGCCGCGAGAATTAACTTTGCCAATGAAGGGAAGCAGAGCAGCGGATGGTATCGTGTGTCGACGATCACGGCGCGTTAGCCATTAGCAACAATGAGCCTGCCCGCAGGCTCATTGTTGATGGGTGTTAAGCGTGATAACCATCAGGATTATTTTGCTGCCAGTTCCAGGTGTCGCGCATCATGTCATCAAGCGTGTAGGTAGCCTGCCAGCCCAGTACTTCGCGCGCCAGCGACGGGTCAGACCAACATTCGGCGATGTCCCCGGGTCTTCGTGCAACTATCTGATAATTAATTTTTCGTTGAGCCGCTTTTTCAAAAGCGGCAATAAGATCCATCACCGAATAGCCGATGCCGGTACCGAGGTTTATCACTTTATAGGCTGGACCTTTATTCTGGCAATCCAAAGCCGCTAAATGGCCGGTTGCCAGATCCATCACGTGAATATAATCACGTACCCCAGTGCCATCCGGGGTTGGGTAGTCATTGCCAAACACCGACACGGTTTCAAGCTTGCCAATCGCGACCTGAGAAATATAGGGAACCAGGTTGTTGGGGGTACCATTTGGATCCTCACCAATTCGGCCTGAGGAATGGGCTCCGACGGGGTTAAAATAGCGCAGGCAGGTGAGGCGAAATTCAGGGTGTGCGCGGGAAAAATCCGCCAGAATCTGTTCGACCATTAATTTAGAGGTGCCATACGGATTCGTTGTTCCCCCGGTGCGCGATTGTTCGCTGAGCGGCACGCTTTCCGGATCTCCGTAGACCGTTGCGGAAGAGCTGAAGATTAGGCTGTGAACACCCGCAGTCAGCATCTCACTCAGTAAAACCAGCGTTCCGGTGACATTGTTATTATAATACGCGAGGGGTTCTTTTATGGATGCTGAAACTGATTTTAACCCAGCAAAATGAATGACATCACTAATGTCATGGTGTAAAAAAATCGTTTTTAATGCCTCTCTGTCCAGAACGTCGGCAATGTAAACAATTGGTTCTTTTCCGGTGAGTTCTGCGACCCGATGTAATGATGTTTGTGAGGCATTCGTGAGATTATCGATGATCACAACTTCATCACCTCTTTCGAGAAGCGTCAACACGGTATGTGAACCAATATAACCTGCGCCACCTGTGACAAGTATTGCCATACAGCCTCCAGAGGAAATCTTATGAAAAAGATTATTGACTCACCAAGGCCACGGCTATAAATACAGGGCTATGAGTGGCGTCGGGTAAGAGATAAATTTCTGAATTTCACCATGCACTTATAAGATATTTTTTTGAGTATCGATAAAAAACTAAAGGTGTTTATTTTACTATCGTAGACAAGATAGTTATTCGTGAAGTTTAAGGTATGTACACCGTCGCTTTGGTTGATGGCGGCATTGACCTGTGCAATAAGCTTTTCATCAAAAGAAAATGCGTTTAGCGTGACTAATGCTTTGATGTAAATTGATTTTCCATAGGTTTCAGGCGTGCATTCCTGAGTGAGGAAGTACAGTGTATTGCCGATGTTATGGGGCGCCCCGGCGCCTCGCTGATGCAGGTTGCTCAACTGCAAAGTGGGCGTGATTTTCTGCCACGGACCGCTCACGCTCTCGGCAGTATGGATCATCAGCTCATTATTCATTGTCGTCGATAATAGATAACAGGCACCGTGTAGTGAGAAAAATACGTTATCGGTTAATGCTTCGTCCGAGATTAAAACGTTTATCGTCTTCCAGCGTTGGGGGAAATCTACGCACTGAAATAAAATAACCTCTTTTCTTTCTGAAGACTCAGGGATCATAAAGAGCTGGCCATTGACCTCAAATACAAAAGGAAAAGATAAATGGCATTTTAGATAATCGAAACCGTCGAGCTTCACATCATCGAGTTCCGCTAAGTCGGCATCGAGTATACGGCAGCGTAGGATCCCCTTCGAATTACGGAAGTGTAAAGCCTCATAAAAAATATAAACTTTATTATCTCTTTCAATGATGAAAGGATCGGCCTGAAAGGTGTGTTTCTTTTTTAGTTGCTGCGCAGGGGTACGCTTCAGGATATCCAACGTGTTAGTAGGAAAGGTATGAGAACCATTATCCTTGATAATCATGATGTCCCACGACTCATGATAAAAAAGCATATTTATTATTCTTTTATATTTGGCCCGCATTCGCACGTGTTCCTTTTGTCGCTTTAACTTACCGGGTACCCTTACGGCAACATTTACGGTTAATTTAAAAGCTAGTCGCAAGCGCGTTTTTTGTCCACTTACGGAACGAGTGGCGGGGGGAAGGGGCGGCGTGACGTTGCCAGAGCATCCTTGCTCCAGATAAAGATTTTACTCGAAATGCACCTGCGGATTGTCTGCCAGTGAAACGTACGTTTTGCTGTCTTTATCCAACGTACGGATCTCACCGCTTTCAATGTCGTACACCCAACCGTGCAGACGCAGCGCATTATTACGCAGTCCGACAGCGACAGACGGATGCGTTTTAATATTATTCAGTTGAGCGATAACGTTCTCTTCCACCATGGCATTCACTTTGTCGATTGCGTTATCCCAGGTTTTCTTCTCGACTACCGCTTTCGCCGCATCGGCGTAGTGCAACCAGTGGGCGACCGCAGGCATCGGATCCAGACTCTGGCTTTCAGCAATCGCTTTCATCGCACCACAGTTGGAGTGCCCACAGATAACGATATCCGTCACGCCTAACGCCAAGACCGCGTATTCGATGGTGGCAGATACACCGCCCGGTTCCGGGCCAAAAGAAGGGACGATATTGCCCGCGTTGCGGATAACGAAAAGCTGTCCTGGCTCTTGCTGCGTAACTAGTTCTGGCACCAGACGACTGTCTGAGCAGGAGATGAAAAGTGCTTTAGGATTCTGGCTGGAGGCCAGGCTGCGAAAGAGTTCCTTACGTTGAGGGAAAATCTCTTTTTGGAAGTTGAGGAAGCCCTCAATGATATGTTGCATAGCAGTGTCTCTTTTCTCTGTTTAAGCAGGTTATGATGAAGATCACACTTTCCAGTTTAACACTCGCGCAGAGAAGAGGAAGTATTTATAGCCGGTCAGGGCATATCTATGGGGTATTTTGCCCTGACTTAGCAGGGCAAATATTGGGTATAGCGCTACGCGTCCAGCCTCTTCTGGTATGCCTTTTTGAGTCTGTCCATGGCCTCCTCCAGTACAGAACGCGGACAACCAACGTTTAATCGCATATGGCCTTCTCCGCCAGGACCATATTGATAACCTGGCGACAGGCCAAGCCGGGCATCATGGACAAAAAAAGCGCTCAGTTGCTCATCACTGAGGCCCATTTTTTCAGCATTCAGAAACAGCAGATAGGATGCGCCGCCATACAGAATCGAGATCAAGGGGCAGTGCTTTTCAATTTCATCTTTTACATACGCTATATTGTCAGCCAGATAGGTCAATAATTTCTGGTGCCAGTCACTGCAGTGAGTATAGGCACTGTAGATGGCCGCCTGCTGTAACGAATGGGTCTCGGCGAGGTAGCAGTTATCAAGAAAATGATAGAACCGTTCGCGCAGTTCATCGTTCTTGATAATGGCGATACCGCCTTGTATCGCTGCGGTATTAAAGGTTTTGCTGATAGAGGCAAGCACAATCGATTGACTGTTTAACCCTTCATTGAGGTTGAAAAATGGGTGGTGTGTTTTGCCGGGTAAGGTCAAATCGCAGTGAACTTCATCCGCGATCACGATGACGCCCGCGTCGTGACAATAGTCACTTATTCTTTCAAGCGTCTCGCGGCGCCATACCATCCCGCCGGGATTATGCGGAGAAGGAAAAAGAAACATTTTGCATGCTTTAAGCTTCTCTGTGAAATCATGCCAGTCAAATTCGTAACCGCCATCCTTCTCAATTAGGCGAGTTTGAACCAGATTTCTGCCGCTGGTTTTGACCAGGTTGGGGTAGGGGTCATATATTGGGCTGCAGGTCAATATATTGTCCCCTGAACGGGTGAGAGCCATCAATGATAGTACGATGGTTTTGATGACCCCCGGAACAAAATGCACCCAGTGCGCCTGAACGCTACTGTCATACTGTTGCGCATACCAATGAATAACCGCTTCTTTCCACTGTGGGTAATCCAGATTATAGCCCTGAACGGGCTGTTCTATAACAGCCCGTAGCGTATTCAGAATGGGTTCTGGTGTGGCAAAATCCATATCTGCAATCCACAGCGGTAATACATCATTGGTACCGTACATCTGTTGTAATTGCCCGTACTTACGACAATTAGCATCCCTTGTGACAATATCGTCAAATAAAGACATTGCTGACTCCTGGCAGGTCTCTAAAAATAAAATTTAAGTAACACAAAATTAGCGAAGTCTATTTATGTACAGAACGAGGCTAGGATTTTTGTTCAACTCTATACTCAGCGTCGTCATTGGATTCATACTTAGCGATACCAATACCTGTCGCCGCCCACAGCAGTGCAAAGATGACCCCGCTGTAGCATAAGATTGCCCAAGGTAAATAATCGAGGGTGGCGACGCCCAGCATCGTGGCACAGTAAACACCGGAAGCAGACCAGGGAATAATGGGTTCAACGACTGTCCCGGCGTCTTCTGTTGTTCGAGAAAGGTTTTTTGCCGCAAGACCCCGTTTTTTATACTCATCTTTAAAGGCATCACCACACAACAATAGAGGTAACGTGCCGTTTGCCGTACAGGCGCAGATGGTGAACGTGGTAACAATAGTGGTGGCAACCAGACGAAATGTGGATTTAACCCCTTTCGTCAGTGCGTTAATGACGGTGTGTAGAGAGCCTGTGGCACTCATCGCCCCGGCGAAGCTAAAGGCGCTGAAAACGGTAACGAAACTGCTAAACATGGAAATTGCGCCACCGCGTTCCAGTAAGCGAGCAACATCAGCTGACAGTGCAGGGACAGTATCGCCTGTGAGCATCGCGAGCTTAAAGCCACTGACCACCGATTCGCCGACCGAGGCGGCGGTAAATACCTGAAAGACTAGCGCCAGAATCATCGACACGATAGTTGACAGAAATAACATAGGAATCGCTGGTTTCTTTGACAGCGAACCGTACAAAACGATAATCGGTGGCAGCAGTAGTAGAATGTTAAAGTGATAAATCTGGCCAATAGTATTCATCAAATGGGTAATATTTTCAGGTACGCTTGACGAGGCATCAATCCCCATTCCCATATAACTGTAAATAATACAGCAGATTACAAAACCTGGACCGGTGGTCCACAGCAGATGCCCGATATGCGAGTACAGGTTTACGCCTGCCGCCAGTGCGGCCATGTTTGTGGAGTCAGAGACGGGAGAGAGTTTATCGCCAAACCAGCAACCTGAGACGATAGCCCCTGCTGCGATGGGTAGCGATACATTAAGCCCAATCGCGACGCCAATCATGGCAATGCCAACGGTACCGATCGATCCCCAGGAAGTCCCGGTACAGACGGAGATGAGTGCACCCAGCAAAAAAGCCGAAATATAGAAATATTGTGGGTTAATCCACTTCAAACCATAATAAATCATCATGGGAATGGTGCCTGACACCATCCACGCTCCAATCAAGAAGCCGATACTCGCGACAATCAGTATGACAGGCAGCGCCTCAGATATTTTATTACAAATAGATTGTAGAATATCGTCCCACGTATAGCCGTGTGCGAGAGCGATAAATGAGGCGGTCGCCGTGCCCATTAAAATCATGGGTTCTGCACGAATATTAAAAATAAAATATCCGATACTAATTCCACCTAGCATGACGACCATCGGTAACACTGACCAAAAGAAAGATAATTCCTTCCGGTTTTTTAAAGCACAGTTTTTTGGTTCCATAATTCCATCCAAATAGTTAATGATTCTACAAATCAAATAAATTACTGCTACAGGTCATCCAATAATTGAATGACATAGTGACTCGCGTTAATAGCGAATGTTATTTTATTAACTGCGCCAGGTTTTCTATTATTTATTTATTTTTTTTGACTGTCATCTCCGGGTAGTAATAGGATAAATTGTTCTGATGACTCGTTATTTCTCCACATAAGGTTAATGGTTCCGCCGCTGTTGGCTGAGTTTGCGATACTGTTGTGGTGGCATACCAACGTATTTATGAAATGAGCTATAAAAACGACTACTGGAGCGAAAGCCAGCAATCGTGGCGATGTCGAGTATGGTTTTATCGGTGTCACTCAGTAACGCGCGTACATGATTAATACGCATGGCGGTAATGTACTGTTTCATGGTCAGTTGCATCACCCGTTGAAAAATGCCCATCGTGTAGTTTGGATTGAGTTTGACGTGTTCGGCAATGGCATCAACCGTCAGCAACTTGTCGCAGTTGGCGGCAATAAACTCAAGCATCTGGCTTACGTAAAACTGTGAGTGCCGTGAAATACTGTTCTTCTGGGTACGTGATGTTTTATTACCCAATAAAGGTTGCCAGCCTGAAAGGCTAAACCGCTTGAGCATGAGGGCAATTTCATCAATGGCGAGCTGGCGAATTTGCTCGTTATCACTGTTGAGTTCATTCTGCCAGCGCTGAACTTCAAACGCGCTGAGTTGCTGTGATGCTGATGATGTAATGACCATTCCGTGAGTTACATGGTTAATCAGTTCCCTGTCCAGCGGCCAGGATAAAAACAAATGCATGGGTAAGTTAAATATTGCCATTTGTTTACAGTGCCCAGGGTCAGTGAGCTGATGAGGGGTACAGGCCCAAAATAGCGTAATGTAGCCCTGCTTACTCCGAACCACTTCATCATTGAAAAGGTATTCTACGTCGCCATCAAACGGAACATTCACCTCAACCTGGCCGTGCCAGTGGCTGTAGGTCATGGCCAACGGCGCCCGCAACTCGACGTCCATACGCTGATACTCGGAATAGAGTGCCAGTGGGCTACGCGTCTTTTTTTCATAACTGCGGCACATATGTGGGTCATGTGGCAGCTGCGGGATACTTTTAGCCATGGTGGATTAGTTCCTGGGTAGTGAGTTTGACCGGGTGGTAGCGCCAAAGCATGAACATAGCTTAACCGAAAAAAAACGCCGTTTTCTCTCCGTTTTCGCGAAGTTATTCCCAAAAACTCAGATCGCCTGTCAGTCACATGAAGATCTGAGTTATCGGGAATAGCGGGTTACGTCAACAAATCTTACATCACGATGATGCCTTTTCTGTCCAGGACAGGGACCGCTTTTTTTGCACATAAATCGGAACTATAGAGATGGCTGGCATTTACGAAGTATCGTACCTTTTAAAGGTACCTCCATATTAAGGAATCATCATGTCCAGGTTTCGTACTTTAGCAACCGCTTTGGTCGCGGTTGCTGCGATGACGATGTGCGCCATGCCTGCATTCGCTAACCCGGGTAACGGAAACGGGAACGGTAACAGCGGTAATCATGGAAACAAGGGTAATAGCGGTAATAGTCAGAAAGGCAATTCAGGTTCAAAAAACAATCAGCAATCTGAACAACGTAAAAATTATGGCAAGCCGGATCATGTTGATAGCGATATTAGCTTTAATGTGGCAAGACAGTATGCGGTCAGATACGGTTTGACCGGGTATCAATCGCTTCCTCCTGGCATCGCCAAAAACCTGGCGCGTGGCAAGCCGCTGCCTCCGGGTATTGCGAAGAAGAACGTTCCAGCCTCGATGCTCAATCAATTGCCCTATTACCCCGGCTACGAATGGCAGGTGGTGGGCGACAATCTGGTGCTGATTGCGCTGAGCACCGCGATTGTGACCTCGGTGATTAACGGGGTGTTTGACTAATTGTAGATGCGGTGTGAACGCAAAAAGCCACGATAAGTCGTGGCTTTTTTATTATCTTTGACCCGTCCTGATTTCCTTCGTGGATAAGTGAGTGAGAATCAACTTAATTTAAGGGGGTTATTTCTCATCCTTATGCAGTATATAGTTAATAATTCTGATGTAGATCGCAATGCCAGCCAAATACGTTGGATTGTTGAAGCGTCTTCTCCATCATGTGTATTTTTCTTAACAAGGATTCTGTTTTATGAACATTCGGCCTCTCCTCGCCTTCACTTTCATTGGCTTATTATGGGGCGCGGGAATATCGCAAGGATATGCAAAAGAGTGGAACAAAGAGCCGATGGCTGTTTTACAGCAAGGGGCCGAGGCGGGGGATGTAAAGGCGCAGTACTACCTTGGAACCCTGTATTGCGAAGGAAAAGGTGTTGCGCGTGATGATACGAAGGCCGTTGAGTGGTTGACCCGCGCGGCTGAGCAGGGAAATCCCGACGCACGTTACGTCCTCGCCTTAGTCTATTTTGATGGTGAAGGAGCACGGTGGAATGACGGCAAGGTGATTGAGTGGTTTAACCATCAAGCCGAACAGGGTAATCAGCAAGCGATCAACTGGCTCACCCTCGCTGCCGAGCGCGGAAACTATCTGGCGATAGAGTGGTTACACCAGGCGGTTGATAAGGGGAATCCCGAAGCACAGCGTGCTCTCAACAGTAAAAAGTCGCTGTCCGAGGGTTACAACACAGTTAAAGCATTGAGTAAAGCCGCTGAACAGGGAGATGCAAAAGCGCAGGGGCTGCTGGGTCGGCGCTACTTTGAAGGGCATGGCGTCGGTATGGATCGCAACAAAGCCTTTGCGCTGTTAAGTAAGGGCGTCAGCCAGGGTGATGCGCTGTCTCAGGGCGTGCTGGGCGTGATGTATTACCTGGGAGAAAGCGTCGGCGTCACGCAGGATCACAAGAAAGCATTTGAGTTATTTCAGCAGGCGGCAGCCCAGGGGGATGTGCTGGCACAAGGGATGCTCGGCATGATGTACTCAAAAGGTGAGGGAACCGCGCAGAACGATAAAAAGGCCTTCGAATGGTATCAGAAGGCTGCCGCACAAGGCGATGCGGGATCTCACACGGACCTGGGATTGATGTATCTCGAGGGCAAAGGGGTCGCTCAGGATGACAAGAAAGCCGTCGAACATATTGAGCGCGCAGCCAAAATGGGTAGTCCGGAAGCCCAGAGATTGTTGGGCAGGATGTACCTGGAAGGGAAAGGAGTAGATAAGGACTATGCGCAAGCCTATATCTGGAATGCCGTGGCCGTTGCTAACGGAAACTTTGATGCTCAGGCCGGGCTAGATGCTTCGCGGGAAAACCTCTCTCCTGCCGCTTTAGAAGAAGCCGATGGCAGGGCGCGGAAATACTTTGAACAGTATCGATATAAACCGCAAATCTGATGCACAATGTAGCCCGCGTTATGCGTTATGCGTTATGCGGGCTTCTTCTTTTTTAGAGCATGGACAGATGGCTTACATTCCGTACAGCTTAATTTTTCGGTAGAGCGTGGCGATGCCGATCCCCAGCTCTGCCGCCGCCTGTTTCTTGCCCTCTACGCTTGTGCCAAAACGCTGTAAAACACGCTCAATGGCTTCTCTTTCGGCTTGTTTTCCCTGACTGGCAAGCTGACGTGGTTGTGCCGATATAGCGGGTTTTCTGCTGTCCGCCGCGGTGAGCAGGTATGGAGGCAGGTGGCTGGCGTTGATCCCGGTCGCTTCCCCACGCATGACAAAAATATATTCGATGACGTTACGCAGTTCGCGGACGTTTCCGGGCCAGTGCCAGGTATACAGGCGGTTGATCACATCATCGGGCAGTTTTTGTGGTGGCCGTTGGTAGCTTGCTGAGAACTCATCGGCAAAATACTGGGCGAGGACGGCGATATCCGCACGTCGTTCCCGCAGGGAAGGGAGTACCAGCGGAACCACGTTCAGACGATAAAAAAGATCTTCGCGAAACTGATGATTCTCAACCATCGTGTGAATATTTTTGTTGGTCGCTGCGATAATGCGGACATCAATTTCGATGGTGTTATTCGAGCCTACCCGGGTAATCGCTTTTTCCTGCAGTACCCTGAGCAACTTAGCCTGCAGGTGCAGCGGCATATCGCCTATTTCATCGAGGAACAAGCTGCCGCCGTTGGCCAGTTCAAATTTGCCCATCCGTCCTTTGGGGTCCGCACCGCTGAACGCCCCACGGACGTAGCCGAACAGTTCACTTTCCAGTAACTGCTCGGGGATAGCTGCGCAGTTGATCGTCACAAAAGGCGCGGTTTTACGCGGACTGCTCTGGTGAATCGCAAATGCCACCACTTCTTTCCCCGATCCGCTCTCCCCGGTAATCAGCACGCTGGCGTAGCTGTTAGCGATTTTCCCTACGGTACTTCTAAGCTGCTCCATTGACGGGGAATGACCAATTAACCGCACCTGAGTATCGGACTCATAAGGCGGCATCGTCATGCTGCTCAGGTAGTCATGAGCATCGCGAAAAATAACCATGGTTAAACGATCGTTATCTTGTGACGAGAGTGAAATCTGTTTGCACAATACATGATGTTTCTGACCTTCGAGCGTCAGCCACGCTTCTTCATCGCCATACAAACTGTCACCGGTGGTTTCAATGGTGAGGGGGAGTCCCTGAACCTCCCGGTTGAGAATACGATCGGCGGAGTGGTTGGCATGCCAGATACGGCCATGACCATCGATCGCCACGACGCCGCGATCCATCGCATCGATCAGGCGACGGAATGCGCCCAGCGTCTCCTGGGCGCGTAAGCGTTCCAGGCACTCAAAGACTTTGCTTGAGATCATGACGGCGATTTGTTCAATGAAGGTAACGAATTTATCAATCTGACTGAGCAGCGTTTCTCGCTGTGCCTGGGTTGAACAAATAATCCCGATCACCCCAATTACGCGATTATTAAGAAAGATGGGCGCGTTCAAATCCAGCATTTCTGAACAATAGCGATGTTTTTCACACATCTGGCACAGCGGATGTTCACCGGGATTTTTGATCAGCACCGTTTCGCGCACCTGCAGAACATGGCGATAGATATAGCCATTTTTTGCCACATTCTCATTGAGCATGTGCCGGTATTTTCCGGTGCCCGCAATGCGCATTAAAGATTCATCAATGATTTCAACATCGGTCCCTCGAAGGGATCGCCGCCCGTCTGGTCAGCGAACGCTATAAACCTGACTATGTGATTATCGGCGAAGCATCCGAATTAAACCTGAAAATTGGTCAGCGTGGCCGCGCTGAAATTGTGGTTGAAACGTTTGGCAAACCGGCGCACTCCGCTAATCCGCAGGCAGGTATTAACGCGGTGTATCAGCGCAGTGAAGCCGACGACATCATCAACTCCACCCAGGAACTGATCGATATCGCTAAAGCAACCGGCGTCTGGCTGCACATTTCGCATATGAAAGTTTGCGGCAAGAAAAACTGGACGCTGATTGATCGGATGCTGGGCATGCTGGAGCAGGCGCAGGAAGAGGGGATCCGCATCTCTTTCGATCAGTATCCCTACGTTGCGGGCAGCACCATGCTTGGTGTGATCCTGCCACCGTGGGTCCATTCGGGTGGAACCGACAAGCTGCTTGAACGTCTGGCCTCGCCTGAACTGCGGGAGAAGATGATCGCTGATATTCAACAGGGCATTCCGGGCTGGGATAACTTTATTGATTTCGCCGGTCTGGATCAGATTTTTGTTACCAGCGTGAAGACAGAAAAAAATCAGGATGCCGTTGGCCTGAACCTCGTCGAGTTGGGTGAACTGCGTGGTAAAGATCCGTACAACGCCACCTTTGATCTGCTGTTTGAAGAAGAAAATGCCGTTGGGATGGTCGATTTCTACGGCACGGAAGAACACGTAATTAAGTTCCTCTGCCGCCCGGAACAGAACGTCTGTACCGATGGCCTGATGGGCGCAGGTAAGCCGCATCCGCGCGTGTTCGGCGCTTTCCCTCGTGTACTGGGTAAATATGTGCGGGAAGAAGGCTGTCTGACCTGGGAAGCGGCAATCCGTAAAATGACCGGAAAACCTGCCGAGGTGTTGGGCTTGCAGGATCGAGGGCTGATTAAGGTCGGTTATGCTGCGGATATTGTGATGTTCGATCCGTACACCATTACCGATAAAGGCACATTTGTTGAACCTAATCAGTATCCTGAAGGGATCGAACTGGTGATGGTCAATGGACGTATTGCTTTAATTAATGGCATAGAGAGCTATGCCTGTAGCGGTACTGTTATTAGAAAACAATACTAATAAATAACGCGCAATACGCGTTGATCTCTCGCGACCATTTATAGCCGCGAGAGATCACTACACCCCAAGGACATCACAATGAACCAACAAGCATCTTTACCTTCAGGTAAGCCAAAGACCTGGAAAGCAAGATATACCGTCCTGTCATTAATCTGGCTGGCATGGCTGCTTTCTTTTCTCGACCGTATGGTGATGAGCGTTTCATTACCGTATATCGGTAAAGATTTAAATCTTGATACCACGCAACAAGGTTTAATTATTAGCGCCTTCTTTATTGGTTACGCGGCATTTCAAATTCCCGGCGGTTTATTGGCGGATAAATTTGGCTCGCGTAAAATTATGGCCATTGGCATTGCCTGGTGGTCAATTTTCACCAGCTTAACCGGTGCGGTACTGACGCTTCCTCTGATGCTGGCCGTCCGCTTCTTATTTGGCATCGGTGAAGGGTGCTTCCCGTCTGCGTCCTGGAAGATGATCTCGACCTACTTCCCGTCAAAAGAGCGTGGCCGCGCAACGGCGATTCAGTCGACGGTGAATACCTTAGGCCCGGCGCTGGCGGTGGTGGTTGCGGCGAGCATCATCGGGGCATTTGGCTGGCACATGGTCTTTATCGTGCTCGGTATTCCCGGTCTGTTTATTGCGGCGGGTATTTATTTCTTTACCCGGGACAACCCGAAAGATCACCCGGCTATTACGCAGCAGGATCTGGCGGAACTGGCGGCTGACGATCAAGGTAGTCAGCAAAATACCCGGGCCGTTGCGTTCAAAGACGTGCTCAGAATGCCCGTGCTATGGCAGATGGCGGCTATCTGGTTCTTGTTTGATATTACCTTCTGGGGCTTCTCTACCTGGCTGCCAAGCTATTTGATCACCGTCCGTGAGTTCTCACTGGCGAAGACCGGTGTGATGGCGGCGATTCCATTCTTGTTTGGCGCATGTGGCACATTGATCGGTGGATATTGCTCCGACAAATACAAGTCGTTGCGTAAGATGTTCTACGTTGTGACATCCGTTATTGCCGCAGGTTTCCTGTATTTGACCTTTAGCGTAAGCAGCGCGGATATGGCGGTGGTTTACCAGTGTATTTCAGCACTGTTTATGTTCTTCGCCATGGCGACATTCTGGGGGATTTTGATGGACACTATTCCCAGCAACATCATGGGTCGCGCATCCGGTATCGTTAACTTTGGTGGGCAAATGGCAGGGGTGGTTTCCGCACCGGTCATTGGTTGGTTAATCCAAAGCAGCGGCGGCAGCTACAACAGCGCATTTATCTTTATGATTGCGGCATTGATTTGTTCGGCAGTGGTGACGCTGACCGTGAAAAACTCCCACGCTATTGGTGCATTACCCAGTCAAGCCTGATTAATGTTTGTCTCCTGTGGCTCTGGTGTGCCAGAGTCACAGGGGGGCCGGCCGCGTTCCCTACTGATGTGTTTTGTAGTTTACGCATGACGTTCACGTGCACTGGTGCACTAAATCAATCTCTTAATTGAATTCTCTAATGAAAATAACACAGGGTGTTTTAAACCACAAAAATAAGACGTAGCGTTGTTAATTTTCTCCAGGTTGGGATAGGTCATGCCATTTCTATTTTTAGAGAAACATGCAGTATAGACATCCATATGGTTTAACACTTCAGTATTTAATGGTCTGGCCTTTGTGTATATCTCTGTGGTGAAAGCACTGCACTGACTACAGTTGCAATGACATGTGGCGTAATCAGTAGAGATGATACAATTATCATTGTCTAGGGAAGGTGCGAACAAGTTCCTGATATGAG
>NZ_SZXN01000007.1:20816-27096 GCF_005281195.1 Citrobacter sp. wls613 | reverse complement strand
CACCGCCACCGCCACCGCCACCGCCACCGCCACCACCACCCGCCGCGAGGGCAATTCCGCCCGCCGCCGCCACGCCGCCTAGAACCCACGGCCAGACTGCGCCACCGTCATGACTGCCTTCAGCTGCCATCAGCGGTGTGAGATCGTCCAGATGCTGGAAGTGGAATGCGCCATCAGTATCCTGAACCCACCACAGTGCACCGTTGCTGTCTTCGAGAACGAGTTGGCTTTTATCACTGCCGTTTGCGACATAGAAGTTTTTAATCGTAATTACGTCACCTGAGCGGAGTGTGACCACCAGATCCTGGTTAATACGGGTCAGTTGGCTGATGTCTTCACGCGAAACGGATAATTTCACGATGGACGGTGTACTGAGCGTCACTTCAGAGGCTTCAACATTCGTAGATACACCAGTCAATTTTGATACAACGGCGAGATGACGCATATGTTCACTCCTGATGGCTTGCCGGGGGAATTAATCCGCAACAGCGTTCTGGGAAAATGAGCAGACAGGTGCCCCGTTCATCGTGAAGATGAATTTACACATGTAGTTTCATTGATTAGGTCACAGAGATGTCTGTTTGGTTAGTAAATAAAAGTTGGCCTCGGCGTTGAATAGTTCTTTCGTATTAGATGATATAGTCAGAAAGAAAGTATTCCGCAACTTCTGCCTGTTAAAAATATACGGCGATATTTCAGGTGGGTTAGTGTAAAACGCCACATAAAATATATGTGTTTTATTATGTTATTGTATTTTAAGTGATTTATTTTTAGCGTGCAGCATGATTTTATAATAAACATCAGTGATAATAATGTTATTAAAATGAAGTGAAATAGATGGAGGAAATTCTTGAAGTTTTATTTTTATTGGACTACAGACATCATGAAATAACACGGTAATTTACTTGATATTTGAACGATTCAGCAGTATTAAACTATAAGTGTGATGAATATATTGAGGGGGATTCAATAACTAAATAATAAGGACCAGTCCCATAATGAGAGACTGGTCACAAAAAAAGGTGTTATCTGCCAGCATTTTTCATAATACGTGCTTTATCCACCTGCCACTCACGCTCTTTCACATCGGAACGTTTATCGTGCTGTTTCTTACCTTTAGCGACGCCAATTTTCACTTTGCACCAGGCGTTTTTCCAGTACAGAGACAGTGCCACGACGGTGTAACCTTCGCGGTTCATTCGGCCATACAGCGAATCAAGCTCGCGCTGGTTTAACAGCAGTTTACGGGTACGAGTGGGATCGCAGACCACATGCGTTGAGGCAACTGCCATCGGGATAAAGTTGGCGCCAAACAGGTAAGCTTCACCGTCTTTAAGAATGACATAGCTGTCGCTGATGTTGGCTTTACCCGCGCGCAGGGATTTGACTTCCCAGCCTTGCAGAGCGAGTCCAGCTTCGAACTCTTCTTCAATAAAGTATTCGTGTCGTGCGCGCTTGTTAAGCGCGATTGTGGCTGAGCCAGGTTTGTGTGCTTTTTTCTTCGTCATAATGCCGCTCAGTATAGGTAATCTGGAATCGAAAAACACCCCATTTCATCCAGCGGGGCGCAAGGCGCTATCTTAGCACGAGTTGGGCTATAGCGTTTTTTTTAGCGGATGATAAATGGTATTATTTGCTCGATTGATATAGATGGAAATTGTTATGCCTCAGATTAGCCGGACCGCTTTAGTACCTTACAGTGCGGAACAGATGTATCAGCTAGTGAATGATGTGAAATCCTATCCCCAGTTTTTACCGGGTTGCACCGGAAGCCGCGTACTGGAGTCGACTCCTGGACAGATGACGGCAGCGGTGGATGTGTCTAAAGCAGGGATCAGCAAAACGTTCACCACGCGCAACCAGTTGACTAATAACCAGAGCATTCTGATGCATCTGGTCGATGGCCCCTTCAAAAAACTCATTGGCGGGTGGAAGTTTACGCCGCTCAGTCATGAAGCGTGCCGTATTGAGTTTCAGCTTGATTTTGAGTTCACTAACAAGCTCATTGAGCTGGCGTTTGGCCGTATCTTTAAAGAGCTGGCGTCGAACATGGTGCAAGCCTTCACGGTGCGTGCGAAAGAGGTTTACAGTGTCAGTGTCAGCTAAAATGGTCGTCGAAGTCGCGTATGCGCTACCCGAAAAGCAATATTTACAGCGCGTGACGCTGCAAGAGGGCGCGACGGTTGAAGAGGCCATTCGCGCGTCTGGATTACTGGAATTGCGCCCTGATATCGACCTCAGCAAAAACAAAGTGGGGATCTACAGCCGTCCGGTAAAACTTGCTGATGCTGTGCATGATGGTGATCGGGTAGAAATTTACCGGCCATTGATTGCCGATCCAAAAGAGTTGCGCAGGAAGCGGGCGGAGAAGTCTGCCAACAAATAGCAGGCAATAAAAAGGTGCTCAGCGAGCACCTTTTTTGCTATCTGAAGACCTACTTATTGATTACCGGTCAATGCGGGCTTGTTATCAATATTGGTCAACACGCCATTGCTGTTAAAGGTCAGCGTCAGCGTTTGCTGCGTTACGCCTTCGTGTCCTGGTTGCTGACGGAACACATAGAACCAGGTGTTGGTGCCAAAAGGATCGGACATCATCGGTGTACCCAGAGCATAAGCAACCTGCTGTTGCGTCATACCGACACGAACTTTGGACACATCGTTAGCGGTCAGATAGTTTCCCTGGTTGATGTCAGGACGGTAAACCACTCGCTCCAGAGTGGAACAGCCTGCGGTCAACATCAGTAGTACTGCTGCAGCAGCAGTCAGCGTTTTACAGCGCATAGTGATTTGATTCCTTTTCGGGCCCGAGCAGTACGCGGCTCATATGTAATATGCCGATGATAATAGACCTTTCACCACTTTAAAACCTTTTGCTGTCGGGTCGGACGGCGATTTTATGTTGAACTCAGACCGTTACAAGAGAAAAAAGTTTATGCTGCCAGCAGTTCTTTTGCATTTGCGAGGGTATTGCGCGTCACTTCGCTACCGCCAAGTAAGCGGGCGAGCTCCTGCAGGCGCGCGCGTTTATCCAGTGGTTGCATATGTGTTTCTGTCATCGCGCCGTCGGTTTCTTTGCTGACGTAGAAGTGTTGATGTCCGCAACCGGCAACCTGCGGCAGGTGCGTGACGCACATAACCTGCGTGGATTCACCGAGCTGGCGCAGTAGTTTGCCGACGACCGCGGCTGTTGGACCGCTAATACCGACGTCAACCTCATCGAAAATCAGCGCCGGGGTTTCCATTTTACGAGCGGTGATCACCTGAATAGCCAGTGCGATACGCGACAGTTCCCCACCAGATGCGACTTTTGCTATAGGCTGTAACGGCTGGCCTGGGTTGGTGGTGACCTTAAATTCAATGCGATCGGCACCGTCTACACTCAGATGGTGTTCATCAAACTTCACCTCAATGCAAAAGAGTCCGTGCGGCATAGAAAGTGCGTGCATGCTCTCTGTAATGAGCTGCCCTAACTCCTGAGCATAGTGTTGGCGCTGGTGGTGCAGCGTCTTTGCTGTTTCCAGTGCCAGCTTGTGATGAGTGTTCACCGCCAGAGTGAGGGTTTCGAGTGAATCAGCCTGATCGTCAAGTTGCTGCTGTTCGTCCAGCAGGGACTGATAGAACTGCGGGAGCGCTTCAGGCGCGACATGGTGTTTGCGCGCCAGAGAGATTTGTTTTGCGATGCGCTGCTCAAGCTCGAATAACCGGTTAGGGTCCAGATCCAGCCGGTCACAATAGTGGCGCAGCTCGTCGCTGGCTTCGCTGAGTTGAATGGTTGCCTCTTCGAGCATGTCCAGAATATCGGAAAGCTTATTGTCCATACCCGCCAGTTCGCTGACCAACTGCTTTGCCGTGTACAGCTGGCTTTGCAGATTAGCGTCCTCGCCGTCTGCCATGATAGCCAGCGCCTGTTGGCTGGTGGTGAGCAACTGCCCGCTGTTAGCCAGACGCTTGTACTCTTCATCGATCTGCTCAAACTCACCCGCCTGCGGGTTAAATTCGTTTAGCTCTTTCAACTGATACTGCAACAGCTCTGCCCGGGCAGCGCGTTCCTGGCTTTGCTGCTGATGATGTGCCAGGTCGCGGCAGCTCTGATGCCACAGTTGATAGCGCGCCGCCATTTCCTGAATGAGAGACGCCTCATTGGCATAGCCGTCCAGCAGGGATTTTTGGTGTTCAGATTTCGTCAGCAGTTGATGCGCGTGCTGGCCGTGGATTTGAATTAACAACTGGCCGAGCTCGCGAAGCTGCGACAGTGGTACCGCGGTGCCGTTGATAAAGCCACGGGAACGCCCATCGCTACTGATAACGCGGCGTAGCAAGCATTCACGACCTTCTTCAAGCTGGTTTTCTTCGAGCCATTGCAGCGCCGCTGGCGTGTCCTTCAGGGAGAAGCGGGCACACAGATCGGCACGCGTAGCGCCAGCGCGCACCATGTCGGCATCGGCACGTCCGCCAAGGCACAAACCGAGGGCATCAATGGCAATGGACTTACCCGCCCCGGTCTCACCGGTGATGACGGTCATTCCGCTCTGAAAATCGATCTCAAGTTCACGAACGATAGCAAAATTGCTGATGGTCAGTTGTGCCAACATAGCTGTTTTCCTGTATGAAAAACCATAACTGTAATTACATACAGTATAAACTGGTTTTTTATACAGTAAAGAGGCTGGGGGTAAATTAAAATAATTTTTTTGACCAGCCGAGCTTGGTGCTTAATGTATTGAAATAGCTGTAGTCTTTAGGGTGAATCAGGTTTAAATGATAATCACAGCGGCGAATCAACACGTCTTCACCTTCCTGTATAGGCAGGGCAATCTGGCTGTCGCAGCTAATTTCGAGATCGCTACGGCGGTGTGAGAAGCGCAGGCGAATGGTGCTGCTACTGTTGATCACCAGCGGTCGCGCTGAGAGCGTGTGCGGGAACATTGGTACCAGCGTAATGGCATCCAGAGAAGGCGTCAGGATTGGGCCGCCGGCAGAGAGCGAGTAGGCAGTAGAACCGGTTGGCGTGGAAATAATCAGTCCGTCTGAACGCTGGGAAAACGCAAAGACCTCATCAATATAGACTTCAAATTCAATCATGTGCGCGACTTTACCCGGGTGCAGCACCACTTCATTGATCGCGGTACTGATACGCTTCTGGCAATCTTGCTGGCACACCTGGGCTTCAAGTAAAAAGCGCTTTTCACTGATGTAATGGCCTTCCAGCACATCGGCTAACTGCTGATGGGCATTGTCTGGGTCAAGGTCGGTGAGAAAGCCCAGGTTGCCACGGTTGATCCCGATGACCTTAATGTCATAGCGTGCCAGAGTGCGCGCAGCACCGAGCATATTGCCATCTCCGCCCACCACTACCGCGAGGTCCGCCTGCTGACCAATTTCTGCCAGCGTGCCGGTTTGCACATTTTTCAGCTGCAGTTCGCGGGCGATTTGTTGCTCCACGATAACCTGATACCCTTTTGTGCACAGCCAGCGGTAAAGCATTTCATGTGTGGTCAGTGCAGTGGGGTGGCGTGGATGCCCCACAATGCCAATACACTTGAAATGTTTATTCATTTTCTCGAGGTCCTTGTAGCGAAGATGAGTGACAATGTGAGTACTTCCCTTGAATCCCTGAATCTTATCCCCATAATAAGCCAAGTTAGCGAGATGAATGCGAAAAAACGCGGAGAAATTCATGAGTAGTAAAGAACAGAAAACGCCTGAGGGGCAAGCCCCGGAAGAAATTATCATGGATCAGCACGAAGAAGTTGAGGCGGTTGAACCAGACGCTTCTGCTGAGCAGGTGGATCCGCGCGATGAAAAAATTGCGAATCTGGAAGCTCAGCTTACTGAAGCCGAAACGCGCGAGCGTGACAGCGTGTTGCGCATGAAAGCTGAAATGGAAAACCTGCGTCGTCGTACCGAACTGGACGTAGAAAAGGCGCATAAGTTCGCGCTGGAAAAATTCGTTAACGAACTGCTGCCGGTGCTCGATAGCCTGGACCGTGCGCTGGAAGTAGCGGACAAAGACAACGATGCCATGTCGGCGATGATCGAGGGTATCGAACTGACCCGTAAATCGATGCTGGATGTGGTGGCGAAGTTTGGCGTGCAGGTGGTTGCGGATATCGATGTGCCGATGGACCCGAACGTGCATCAGGCGATTGCCATGGTTGAGTCTGACGACGTTGCGGCCGGTAACGTACTGATGGTGATGCAGAAAGGTTATACCCTGAACGGACGTACCATCCGCGCGGCGATGGTGTCTGTGGCGAAAGCCAAGGGCTAATCAGCC
>NZ_SZXN01000007.1:13103-20777 GCF_005281195.1 Citrobacter sp. wls613 | reverse complement strand
CGGGTAATGCAGATGCGTTACCCGCCGCGACATTATCATCCCTGGTCCGCCACGCTCTCCCGCAGCGGTTTTACCGGCAAGACCTGCACCTGTTTAATCATATTATCCTGTACGTCGAGAATATCGATATCGTACTGGCCAATGCGCACCCGCGTACCGGCCACCGGGATCTCTTCCAGCGCTTCAAGAATAATCCCGTTTACGGTTCGTGCATCGTTTTCCGGCAGGTGCCAGTTAAAGGCTTTGTTGATTTCGCGCACGTTGGCGCTGCCGTCAATTATCACTGAACCGTCATTTTGCGGGGTGACTTCCTCGGCAAGCGTAGGTGACATGGAGGTGGTGAAGTCGCCGACAATCTCTTCCAGGATATCTTCGACCGTCACCAGGCCCTGAACGTCGCCATATTCGTTAACCACCAGGCCGACTTTCTTTTTGTTGCGCTGAAATTTGATTAGCTGGGTGCTGAGCGGCGTGCCTTCCGGGACGTAATAGATCTCATCAGCGGCGCGCAGCATGGTCTCTTTGGTAAATTCTTTTTTCTCTGCCATCAGGCGCCAGGCTTCGCGTACGCGCAGCATACTAATGGTATCGTCCAGCGAGTCGCGGTAAAGCACAATGCGGCCGTGCGGGGAGTGCGACAGTTGACGCACGATTGATTTCCAGTCGTCGTTGATATCAATCCCGATGATTTCGTTTCGCGGCACCATGATGTCGTCGACGCTGATTTTTTCCAGATCCAACACCGACAGCAGCATATCCTGATTACGGCGCGAGATTTGCGAGCGCGATTCATTCACCAGCGTTCGCAGTTCGTCTTTACTCAGGGAACTGCTTATCACGATATCCGTTTTGATGCCCATCATACGCATCAGCAGACGGGTAATGGTGTTCAGTAACCACACCAGCGGCATCATCAGAATTTGGAGTGGTGCCAGTAAGAAACTGCTGGGATAGGCGACTTTTTCGGGATACAGCGCGGCGATGGTTTTTGGCAGTACTTCAGCAAAAACCAGCACCACAAAGGTCAGCACCCCGGTGGCAATCGCCACACCCGCATCGCCATACAGACGCATACCGACGATGGTGCCAAGCGCGGAGGCGAGAATGTTGACCAGGTTATTGCCGATAAGCACCAGGCTTATCAGGCGGTCCGGTTTGCGCAGGAGTTTTTCAACGCGCTTTGCCTGACGATTCCCCTGCTTGGCCCGGTGGCGCAGGCGGTAGCGGTTCAGGGTCATCATTCCGGTTTCGGAACCGGAAAAATAGGCTGAAATAACCACCATGATGAGAAGCGTAACAATGAGCGTGGTGGTGGAGATGTGTTCCACGTAGGGTTCCTTAAAGACTTAACTCACAAGCTGTTGCAGTATGCGACTACCGAAATAGGCCAGCGTCAGAATACCTGCACCTGCGACGTTAAACCAGACGACACGACGTCCGCGCCAGCCCTCATGGTAATGTCCCCATAGCAGAACGATGTAGACAAACCATGCCACGATAGAGAGCACGGCTTTATCAATATTTTCGGTACTGAACAGGTTGTGCATGTAAAACAGGCCAGTGCACAGGGTCAGCGTCAGCAGAACCACGCCTATCTGAGTGATGTGAAACATTTTGCGTTCAATGCTCATCAGCGGCGGCATTTCATTGTTGAACGCCAGTTTTTTGTTTTTCAGCTGATAATCGATCCATGCCAGCTGCAGTGCGTACAGGGCGGCAATGATCAGCGTGGCATAGGACAAGAGCGAGAGCCCGATGTGGATCATCATGCCCGGTGTGGCTTCAAGGTGGGTGATGTACTCGTTGGGCATAAACGTGGCGCAGGCCAGATTGATTAATGCAAACGCATACACGATCGGCAGCAGCAGCCAGCCGCGATTGCGCGAGGCCACAATGGTCATTACCGTACAGATCATCAGGCTAACCAGAGAACCGACGTTCAGCAGGCTCAGGTTTTGTCCATTCTCGCCACCGGGCAAAATACGTGCTTCCAGGGCAAAAGCGTGGCACACCAGCGCGATAACCGCAGAAAGGATAGCCATACGCCGCCAGCCGCTGTTTTTTTGCAGCAGAGCGGGAACGATCAGCGCAAGGCTGACGGAATAGGCGACAAGGGCGAACAAAGCAAAAACGGGCATATAGGTGTCGACAGTTGACCAGTGATAAAGAAAAGCAGTATAGCGTTACGTGACCGCTGCTCCAACCGTTGCATAACAACAAAGGCGGCTTCATGTTATACTGCGACAAAATTCTGTTGATGTGTCGTGCAAGCGACCGACCGTTTCCACCCCAGGCGAGAGACAATGTTTGATAATTTAACCGATCGTTTGTCGCGCACGCTGCGCAATATCAGTGGCCGTGGACGCCTTACTGAAGACAACGTTAAAGAAACGCTGCGCGAAGTGCGCATGGCGCTGCTGGAAGCTGACGTTGCGCTGCCGGTAGTGCGTGAGTTTATCAATCGCGTAAAAGAGAAAGCGGTTGGTCATGAAGTTAACAAAAGCCTGACCCCGGGTCAGGAATTCGTCAAAATCGTTCGCAGCGAACTGGTTGCGGCGATGGGCGAAGAGAACCAGACCCTGAATCTGGCCGCTCAGCCACCGGCCGTAGTGCTGATGGCGGGTCTGCAGGGTGCCGGTAAAACGACCAGCGTGGCGAAACTGGGTAAGTTCCTGCGCGAGAAGCACAAGAAGAAAGTGCTGGTCGTCTCTGCCGACGTTTATCGTCCGGCGGCGATCAAACAGCTGGAAACGCTGGCTGAGCAGGTTGAAGTCGACTTCTTCCCGTCTGACGTCGGCCAAAAGCCGGTCGATATCGTTAACGCTGCGCTGAAAGAAGCGAAGCTGAAATTCTACGACGTGCTGCTGGTGGATACCGCCGGTCGTCTGCACGTTGACGAAGCGATGATGGACGAAATCAAACAGGTCCACGCGTCTATCAATCCGGTAGAAACGCTGTTTGTTGTCGATGCCATGACCGGTCAGGATGCCGCGAATACCGCAAAAGCCTTCAACGAAGCGCTGCCGTTAACCGGTGTCGTGTTGACGAAAGTCGACGGTGACGCCCGCGGCGGTGCCGCACTCTCTATTCGTCATATCACTGGTAAGCCGATTAAGTTCCTCGGTGTTGGCGAGAAAACCGAAGCGCTGGAGCCATTCCATCCGGACAGGATTGCTTCGCGTATCCTCGGCATGGGCGACGTACTGTCGCTGATCGAAGATATCGAAAGCAAGGTTGACCGCGCGCAGGCTGAGAAGCTGGCGACCAAGCTGAAGAAGGGCGATGGTTTTGACCTGAACGACTTCTTAGAACAGCTTAATCAGATGAAAAACATGGGCGGCATGGCAAGCCTGATGGGCAAGCTGCCGGGCATGGGTCAGATTCCTGACAACGTGAAATCGCAGATGGATGACAAAGTGCTGGTGCGTATGGAAGCGATCATCAATTCGATGACGTTGAAAGAACGTGCCAAGCCGGAAATCATCAAAGGTTCGCGTAAGCGCCGTATCGCTCAGGGCTGCGGTATGCAGGTACAGGACGTTAACCGCCTTCTGAAACAGTTCGACGACATGCAGCGCATGATGAAGAAAATGAAGAAGGGCGGGATGGCCAAGATGATGCGCAATATGAAGGGCATGATGCCGCCAGGATTCCCTGGTAGATAAATATATCGGGCTACCTTATTTGCCATTTTGACGCCGGAGTGTGCTCGAAATGCTCACGTACTGCGTGTACGCTCCGCTTTCTGCGCGCACGCCGACGCCAAACTGGCTGCAACGGTAACGCCCTGGTATCAAGCTTCATCACATGTTGATTGCTTTTTTCTCAGAAATCAGTAAAATTTTCGGGCTTTTAATATGACACCGGGTCCCTTCCCTCGATGGGGCCCGGTGTTTTATTCACACAAGAGGATGTTATGGTTACTATTCGTTTAGCACGTCACGGCGCTAAAAAGCGTCCGTTCTACCAGGTTGTTGTTACTGACAGCCGTAATGCACGCAACGGTCGCTTCATCGAGCGCGTTGGCTTCTTTAACCCAATCGCTAGCGAAAAAGAAGAAGGCACTCGCCTGGATCTGGATCGCATCGCTCACTGGGTTGGCCAGGGCGCGACTATTTCTGATCGCGTAGCTACGCTGATCAAAGCAGCAAACAAAGCAGCTTAATCTGTCACGGTGGTCATGATGAGCAAGCAACTCGCCGCACAGGCGCCCGTAGAACCCATAGTTCTGGGGAAAATGGGGTCTCCTTACGGTATCCGTGGTTGGCTCAGAGTGTTTTCTTCCACTGAAGACGCCGAAAGCATTTTTGACTATCAGCCCTGGTTTATCCAGAAGGCGGGTCAGTGGCAGCAAGTACAGCTGGAAAGCTGGAAGCACCACAATCAGGATCTGATCATCAAGCTGAAAGGTATTGAGGATCGGGATGCGGCGAATGTACTGACGAATTGTGAAATTGTCGTAGATTCCTCGCAGTTGCCAGCGCTGGATGATGGCACTTACTACTGGAAAGACCTTATGGGTTGCCAGGTAGTGACCACTGAAGGCTACGAACTCGGTAAAGTCGTCGATATGATGGAAACCGGATCGAATGACGTCATCGTCATCAAGGCAAACCTGAAAGATGCGTTTGGTATCAAGGAACGTTTAGTACCGTTCCTCGATGGGCAGGTTATCAAGAAAGTCGATCTCGCTACTCGTACTATCGAAGTAGATTGGGATCCTGGTTTTTAAACCACCGGATAAACGGTAAAAGTCGGCGTGATGGGGATTGGCTTGTGTTTATAGGTATCGTTAGCCTGTTTCCAGAAATGTTCCGCGCAATTACCGATTACGGGGTAACTGGCCGGGCAGTAAAAAATGGCCTGCTGAACATCCAGAGCTGGAGTCCTCGTGACTTTGCTCATGACCGGCACCGTACCGTGGACGATCGTCCTTACGGCGGCGGACCGGGGATGTTAATGATGGTGCAACCTTTACGGGATGCCATTCATGCAGCAAAAGACGCGGCAGGTGAAGGCGCGAAGGTGATTTATCTGTCACCTCAGGGACGCAAGCTTGATCAAGCGGGCGTGAGCGAACTGGCAACGAATCAAAAGCTGATTCTGGTGTGTGGTCGCTATGAAGGCGTAGATGAGCGCGTAATTCAAACCGAAATTGATGAAGAATGGTCAATCGGCGATTACGTTCTCAGCGGTGGAGAATTAGCAGCGATGACGCTGATTGATTCCGTCTCCCGGTTTATTCCGGGGGTACTGGGTCATGAAGCATCGGCAACGGAGGATTCCTTTGCCGATGGGTTGCTGGACTGCCCGCACTATACCCGACCTGAAGTGTTAGAGCAGATGGAAGTACCGGCAGTTTTGCTGTCGGGGAACCACGCTGAGATACGTCGCTGGCGTTTGAAGCAGTCGCTGGGCCGTACCTGGCTTAGAAGACCTGAACTTCTGGAAAACCTGGCTCTGACTGAAGAGCAAGCAAGGTTGCTGGCGGAGTTCAAAAAGGAACACGCACAACAGCAACATAAACATGATGGGCAGGCGTAAGCCCCCAATATCAGTTTACCCAGGATAAGAGATTAAATTATGAGCAACATTATTAAGCAACTTGAACAAGAACAGATGAAGCAGGACGTACCTTCCTTCCGTCCGGGTGATACCGTGGAAGTGAAAGTATGGGTTGTTGAAGGTTCCAAAAAACGTCTGCAGGCATTCGAGGGCGTGGTTATCGCTATTCGTAACCGCGGTCTGCACTCTGCATTCACTGTTCGTAAAATCTCCAACGGCGAAGGCGTTGAGCGTGTCTTCCAGACTCACTCTCCGGTAGTTGACAGCATTGCTGTTAAACGTCGTGGTGCTGTTCGTAAAGCTAAACTGTACTACCTGCGTGAGCGCACTGGTAAGTCTGCTCGTATCAAAGAGCGTCTTAACTAAGATATCGCTCAGGCGACATCCTGTCAGAAGGGGCTGGCCAATAAGGCTGGCCCCTTTTTTTATCGCCATAAAACTCACATCATTAACTATTAATTCATAAATCATTTACAATGCCCTGTCGTTATTGGAGGGGCAGTGGTTATTGGTGCAATTTTTCGGTTTGGTCATCAGCGCTGCGCGGCATGGCTCGCGTTGTTTGCGATCCTGCTGATCGTCATCGCGCTGCTTATCTCTGTTTCTTTGCAACACGATCCTATGAATGCGATGCCGGGTATGCATCATGATATGGGCATGATGGTGGAACATGCTGAACAACATGGTGACGGCGCCTCGATGACGATGCCCGTCGATCACGGCGAAGCATGCGGCTACTGTGTGCTGCTGGCGCACGTCCCCGGGCTGATACTGACTCTGGTTATTCTGTTGCGCGGCGTGCTGCGGTTACAGAAAAAAACGCCACTACATCCTACGCTGACGTTCTGGTTCTACTTCCCCTGGCTGTATCCCAATACCCGTGCACCACCGTACCGGTCTGCTTTTTCCTGATCCTAAAAATACGTCTGTACGCGTTAGCGTGATGACGCTCTTTGGCTTTTTCTAAGGAAAAGTATGACCACCTGCACCCCGCGTGCGGCATGGGTAACCCTGCTGCGACGCCTTCATTTCTCTATCGGCCTGTTCGTGGGTCCCTTTATTTTTGTCGCGGCACTGACCGGTACGCTCTACGTTGCCACACCGCAACTGGAAGAGGCGCTTTACTCTGAGGCGCTACAGGGAACCGAGCAAGGAGAACCACAATCGCTGGCTGCTCAAATTGCGCTCGCGCAGCAGGTCGTCGGCAATCATTTGCCGGTGTATGCAGTACGGCCTGCGCTTGAGCCAGGAAAGACGACCCGGGTCATGTTTGCAGACCCTGTACTGGCCCCGTCTGAACATCGGGCGATTTTTATCGACCCGGTTGCACTTACGGTAACAGGCGATATGACTGTCTATGGCACCAGCGGGATCTTACCTCTGCGCCAGTGGATCGACTATGCGCACCGTTCCTTGCTGTTGGGGGATATTGGGCGGCTTTATAGCGAACTGGCGGCGTCCTGGATGTGGGTAGCGGCGCTGGGCGGTATTGTGCTTTGGTTTTACACTCGACCCAGGCGTCGTCTGAATAATCGACTGCAAAAAAACTGTCGTCTGCACGTTACGCTGGGCTGGATTCTGCTAGGCGGGATGTTACTTTTTTCCGCAACCGGTTTAACCTGGTCGCAATGGGCAGGGGGCAATGTGGATAGCATGCGGGCAGCCTTTGGCTGGCTGACGCCGCAGGTAAATACACAGCTCGATGGCGTCCAGCAAATTCATGATGAGCATGCCGGACATCACGCTGGCATGGTAATGCCATCGGCAAGCGTGGTTGACGGCGGGCTTTTTGATGCGGTATTACGCACGGCGCAGGCGGCGGGGATTGATGCCAGGAAGCTGGAGATCCGCCCGGCGAAAGATGCGCAGCATGCTTGGACTGTCACCGAGATTGACCGCCGCTGGCCAACCCAGGTGGATGCGGTGTCTGTTGATACAACCACGATGCGGATTATTGACCAGACGCGCTTTGTCGATTTCCCACTGATGGCGAAATTGACGCGTTGGGGCGTTGATTTCCATATGGGGATTCTGTTTGGCGTACTCAATCAGGGGCTGCTGATCGTCTTTGGTGTAGGCCTGTGCCTGATGATCGTGCTGGGCTATCGG
>NZ_SZXN01000007.1:5636-13057 GCF_005281195.1 Citrobacter sp. wls613 | reverse complement strand
CCGACCCGCCGGACCGGCGGTGAATCCGGCACAAACGCTGGTGCAGTGTTGGCTGATGCTCAACGGGAAGGGGCGATGTGCGGTGCTGGTAGTGGCTGGCGTGCTGGGGATGGCGATGCCGGTAGCGGGCGTAAGCCTGCTGCTGTTTATGATGATTGACTGGCTGCGCTGGTACAAAATGTCGCAAAATCTGTTGGCGCAGTCAGCCGAGTAAGACATTAAGGCGTGCTGATGACGACCGCAACGCGGCGGTTTTCGGCACGGCCTTTTGAGCTCTGGTTACTGGCAATCGGGTATTTTTTGCCTAATCCCTGAGTTGTCAGATTGGTGCGTGGGATGTTGGCACCCTGAGCCCAGGCATCTGCCACGACGTTAGCTCGCTTAAGCGACAGTGCTTCGTTATAGCTGTCTTCGCCGTAGTTATCGGTGTGACCATCCAGACGCGCATGATTCAGGCCGGTAGCCGCCAGTTTAGCTGCCATTTCCTGGATCTGTTTTTCACTTTCAGGACGCAGCTTATAGTCATTTTTATCAAACAAAATGGTATCAGACAGACCCAGCGACCAGTCGCCAGATGCTTCGGTAAAGCCGTATGATTTCATGGCTGCAACTTGCTCAGGGGTGAATTTACCCTGAGGGGCCTGACAGCCAGCCAGAATCAGTATGATAAGAATAAATGGCGATAATAGACGTTTCAGCATGTGTGTAATTCCTTATTTTTTAATAATGCGTTCAGAACGCAAATGTTTAGCCTGATACATATTGTGATCGGCGAGTTCTTGTAATTTCTCGGCAGAGGCATGTTCCCACGTCAGCGCAAACCCAATGCTTAGCGTCATGCTTGCCAGATGACCATTGTGAAGGTCAAATGGACGGTTAAACTCTTGCGATAGTGCCGCGCAGATACGCTGAACTTCATTCTCCGAATGCACGCTGTATAGCACCATCGCAAACTCATCGCCTCCGAGCCGGTACGGTTGATGGTGATTGCCACCAAACTCGGCCAGCCTTTTAGCAACTTCAATCAATACCCGGTCTCCTGCTGCATGCCCCCAGGTATCATTAATAAATTTAAAATTATCGCCATCAAGGAATAACAACGCCGAGCTGCTGTGAGCGGATTCGTCGTTCATCAACGCGTTAATGCTGCTACGAAATGCGGCGCGATTAGCAAGTCCGGTCAGGGGATCGTGCAGCGCGGTGCGCAACAACTGAGCATTTTTGGCTTGCAGGCGCAGTTGCCACTCTTCCATCTCATCCAGCAGACTATTAAAGTCCTGGGCAAACAGATGAAACTCTTCAATGCGTTCTTCAGACACGCGGCGTGAGAAGTTGCGGTTGGTGCGAACGTCGTGCACCACCTCGGTAATATTTTGCAGCGCTTCAACAACGCCATTGTGCAAATAGCGGGTGAGCATTAATGCAATACCGGAGGCCAGTAAAATGCATCCGGTAAGCACAGCCAGTGACAGATAGATGAAATGGCTAATGACGCTGTCGCGGGCTGTCAGGCGCACTTCCCCAATGACGTTGCCATTGTGCAAAATAGGCTTTGTCACCGGCTGTGGGAATAGCCAGTGACTGATCAGACCGCTAATCTTTTCTGTTGTATCCTGGGCGTCATAGCGCCAGGTGGCGATCACCTTTTGATTTTTATTGCGTACTTCGGCAACGGAGAATTGCCCCTGTTGCCCTAGCGCAGCCAACGTTTCTTTTGCTGCAACGCTATCAGAAAACACCAGCGAGGCTTCAAGCGATCGGGTCATGGTCGCGGCGGTCAGATCGAGGTTTTTTTGCGCATATTGTTTGAGTGCCAGCACGGAAGAAATGCTCAGCAGCAGCCAGATCAGCGTCATAGTGACCAGAACGCTGACGATGCTGATACGCCGTAGTGTCCGTTTGAACGTTGGGCGTGTTATGGGAGAAATACCCTTATCCATCCTTATTATTCCGTGCAAGCATCAATACGTCTGGACTGACCCTTACACCACTGCGTGACAGGGAATCCATATTTACCGAAAACCTCACTTCTTCATTATTTATGATGAGGCAAAAAGCGCTACCAATAACGCATTCGGTATTCTGTTCGGCAATTAATAACAATGCCTTAGTTGGAAATTGACTCTTTAATTCCACCTGAAATGTCGGGGATTCAGTGCCAAAATAAAAACCGTCACACTGAGCTACGACACTGTCTTGTTGCGTATGAACGATGACGGGAAGATAGGGTAACGCTCCGGCATGAGTATCCTGCAGCACACTGGTAAAACGTGATGAAGAGAAGATACACAGTTTGGGCGGACCGGAAAGCGCTGGCCAGCGCGTATAGCTGACGATGCCGGAAACCATGGCGCGTACGGATTTCGCCTCTTCCGTAGCGTTTTGGGCATACAGCGGTAATCCGGACAATAGCAGTGCCAGTAGAAGTATGAGTCGATAAGAAAAGCTCATGAAAAGGTACCTACCAGCGTTAGCCGTAATACGTCGAAATACACTCACGATTGTTCGCAACAAAGTAACATTATTTTACCAGAGCGTCATTATATCTGGATGAATAACATTATCGATTTAAGTTAAATCTTATTGATTTATCGGATATAACTTCTTGTTTAATTTAATCTTATAGAGGCTGCGCCTTCATTTGAACCTTTTTGCCAGGCACTGTGTAATTGGTCGACATTTTCAACGGTATCACAGCTTGGAGGGAAGGTTTTCCCGGCCAGTCCCCTGGCGTAAACAAAATCCTGCTGGCAGGTTTTACGTTGTCCTTCAGCGTAACCCTTAAGATATTCCGTACGATCGATTTCGGGGTCATTGTAGTTGTCGGCAAGAGTTTCATTATCTTTAATGACATACCCTGAAATAGCATCCTGGATCCCGGCATCGTACCAGTCGGTGCCGGTCCAGGTGGGGGCATGGGTATAGGGATCTATCTGACATCCGCTTAGCAGTAACACCAGTACCGTGTTGATAAGTCGCTTCATTGCTGATACTCCCTGGTTTTTTTAAAGCATAGCGGATCTCTTAAATGGTGTGTGTAAATTTAAATTTACGACATTCCGCGCCTGTTAGGCCTGTTAGGCCTGTTTATACTGGCTGTAAATAAAAATTTACGTAACGTGGATTGAAATCTTTACCCGTTGTGTTATCGTAATTACCTCCTCGCTGAGGAACAACTATCGCAAACAAGCTAAACAGGATCACCACCATGCAAAAAGACGCGCTGAACAACGTACACATTACTGATGAACAGGTTCTGATGACTCCGGAACAACTTAAAATGCAATTCCCGTTGAGTCTGGCGCAAGAGGCGCAAATTGCGCAGTCGCGCAAAACCATTTCTGACATCATCGCCGGTCGCGATCCGCGTTTGCTGGTAGTGTGTGGTCCTTGCTCTATTCATGATCCTGAAATGGCGCTGGAATATGCCCGTCGATTTAAAACCCTTGCCGCAGAGGTCAGCGATAGCCTCTATCTGGTGATGCGTGTCTATTTTGAAAAACCCCGTACCACCGTCGGCTGGAAAGGGTTAATTAACGATCCTCATATGGATGGCTCTTTTGATGTTGAAGCCGGTCTGAAAATTGCGCGTCAGCTGTTGCTTGAACTGGTGAATATGGGGCTGCCGCTGGCGACAGAAGCATTGGATCCCAACAGCCCGCAGTACCTGGGCGATCTGTTTAGCTGGTCCGCTATCGGTGCGCGTACGACTGAATCGCAGACTCACCGTGAAATGGCGTCGGGTCTGTCGATGCCGGTTGGTTTTAAAAATGGCACTGACGGCAGCCTGGCGACAGCGATTAACGCTATGCGCGCAGCAGCTCAGTCTCACCGCTTTGTGGGTATTAACCAGGCAGGACAGGTGGCACTGCTGCAAACGCAGGGTAATCCGGACGGTCATGTGATCCTGCGCGGCGGTAAAGCACCGAATTACAGTCCGGCAGATGTTGCTCAGTGCGAAAAAGAAATGGAGCAGGCGGGACTGCGACCGTCACTGATGGTAGATTGCAGTCATGGTAACTCCAACAAAGATTACCGTCGCCAGCCTGCCGTGGCAGAGTCAGTGGTTGCACAAATTAAAGATGGCAACCGTTCAATCATCGGCCTGATGATTGAAAGCAATATTCACGAAGGCAACCAGTCTTCCGAGCAGCCGCGCAGTGCAATGAAATACGGCGTGTCCGTAACAGATGCCTGCATTAGCTGGGAAATGACGGATGCGTTGTTGCGTGAAATTAATAAAGACTTGAACGGCCAGCTGGCGACGCGCCTGGCTTAAGAGGTGGGTTATGGTGGCTGAATTGACCGCATTACGCGATCAAATTGATGAAGTGGATAAGGCGTTGCTGGATTTGCTGGCGCGCCGTCTTGAACTGGTTGCCGAGGTTGGCGAAGTAAAAAGCCGCTTTGGGTTACCGATTTACGTGCCTGAGCGGGAGGCGTCTATGCTGGCTTCTCGCCGTGCAGAGGCGGAAGCGCTCGGCGTACCGCCTGATCTGATTGAAGATGTATTACGTCGGGTAATGCGTGAGTCGTACTCTAGCGAGAATGACAAAGGATTTAAAACGCTCTGTCCAACGTTACGCCCGGTGGTGATTGTCGGCGGTGGCGGTCAGATGGGACGGCTATTCGAGAAGATGCTTACGCTGTCAGGTTATCAGGTGCGTATTCTTGAACAGCAGGACTGGGATCGTGCCGAGGAGATCGTGGCGGATGCCGGAATGGTGATCGTTAGCGTGCCGATTCACGTTACCGAGCAGGTGATCGCGAAATTACCGCGCTTGCCTGCTGACTGTATCCTGGTCGATCTGGCCTCGGTGAAAAACGGCCCATTACAGGCGATGCTGGCGGCGCACGATGGCCCGGTAGTTGGATTGCATCCGATGTTTGGTCCGGATAGCGGCAGTCTGGCAAAGCAGGTGGTTGTCTGGTGCGATGGACGCCAGCCGGAAGCCTATCAATGGTTCCTGGAACAGATTCAGGTCTGGGGGGCGCGGCTGCATCGGATCAGTGCCGTCGAGCACGATCAGAACATGGCGTTTATCCAGGCATTACGTCACTTCGCGACTTTTGCTTACGGGTTGCACTTAGCAGAAGAGAATGTCCAACTTGAACAGTTACTGGCGCTCTCTTCGCCGATTTACCGTCTTGAGCTGGCCATGGTCGGACGCCTGTTTGCCCAGGATCCGCAGCTGTATGCCGACATTATTATGTCGTCAGAAAGTAATCTCGCGTTGATCAAACGGTATTATCAGCGTTTTGGTGAAGCGATTGGTTTACTGGAGCAGGGCGATAAGCAGGCGTTTATCGACAGCTTCCGTAAGGTTGAGCACTGGTTTGGCGATTATGCCAAACGCTTCCAGAGCGAAAGCCGTACGCTACTGCGTCAGGCCAACGATAGCCGCCAGTAGCGTCGATACCGGATGGCGATGCCTACGCCATCCGGTATTGTCATACGTTAGCTCGGATCGACTGGCACCACGTTCTCACTTGGGTAACATCCCAGTACCTTCATCGAACGCGTAATTTCACCCAACTCCTTCAATGCTTTTTGCATTTCCGGCGATTCCAGGTTGGCCTGGATATCGAGATAAAACATCTCTTCCCACGGATTACCGTGAATCGGGCGCGATTCCAGCTTGGTCATAATCAGATTATGGTTGCGTAGCACCAGCAGCGCTTCAACCAGCGCACCCGCCTGTTGCCCTGTCGCTATCAACAGCGTGGTTTTCGCCGGAACCTGGTCGGAAACATTAATAGCCTTGCGTGCCAGCACGACAAAACGGGTAATGTTTTGCGTCTGATTCGCTTCAATATGTTCAAGTACCTGCAGACCGTGCAGCACGCCACCGGCTTCGCTGCCCAAGGCTGCCACGTGCGGTGAGTTCGCCTGGGCAACCTTTTCCATTGCCGCCGAGGTGCTTTCGGTATATTCGATCTTCCAGTGCGGATAACGATTGAGGAATTTGCTGCATTGCTGGAACGGTTGCGGATGGCTATACACGGTTTCGATGCTATTCAGGTCCGTAGTACCGGAAACCAGCACGCAGTGGTCGATAATAATGGTCATCTCGCCGACGATGGAGAGGCTGGTGTGCTGCAGCAAGTCGTAAACATCGTTGATCGCGCCAGAGCTGGTGTTCTCAATCGGCACGACCGCGTAGTCCGCCTGTCCGGTTTCGACCTGATTAAAGATATCGGCAAACTTGGCGCAACCGCTTTCAATAAATTGCTCAAAATGGCGAGCGGCATACTGACGCGCAGCGAGGTGCGAATACGAGCCTTTTGGCCCCAGAAACGCGACGCGGGCGGAGTGCGGATTGATTTTATTCAGATGCTGCTGCAGGAGCGCCTGCTGGGTGAGAACGGAATCTTCAATAATGAGCTGGAACAGGCGTGTGATGTAGTGGGCATCGAGGTGATGCACTTTACCCAACTGGATCAGTCGGTCCAGCAAATCGCGCTCGCGGTCAATATCGCGCACCGGACGATGAGAAAGCAGTTTTGCTTTACCGACTTCGACGGCCAGACCACGACGCTCAGCCAGCAGGGCCAGTAATTTTTCATCCAGCGAGCTTATCTTATCGCGCAGCGCCAGTAATGGGTTTTCCGATGTCATAGTGTTGCCTTTTTTATTATCAATAAAAAAGGCCCCCCGTTGTGGGAGGCCTTATTGTTCGTCTTCGCATTATTTATCACACGACGAAACGCCTCCCATTCAGGGGAAGGTAAAAAAGAATGCGAAGAAGAACGGAATAAGTTTCATGTCAATTTCCTTTGGCTACGTCAGTTAAAGTACCTGTACTGTTTTCACCCTGTCAACAAAAAACGCGCCCGAAGGCGCGTTGGCGATACACTCAATGTAAGGGACTACTCTTCTTCTGCTTCGACGAAGTTGGCGTCTTTTACTGAAGTTGTTGCACGACGGGCTTCGCCTTTGTGCTGCACTTTATTGAGCTGCCGTTCCAGCTTGTTGATCAAATCGTTAATAGCGGTGTACATATCTTCGTGCTTAGCGCTGGCAACCAAATGTCCGTTCGGTGTATTGATGGTGGCGTCAGCAGTGAAACCCTGTGGCTCCTTGGACAGAATGATATGTGGATTAATCAGATGAGTTTGCCATTTTTCAAGTTTGGCGAGACGGTCTGCGACATGCTGGCGAATTGCCGGAGTAATTTCCATTTGTTTACTGGTAATGTTCATTGTCATAAATTTTACCTCTTGTCTTTCCCGTCTTGGTGATTCCAGCATACCTTTCCTAATGTCAAAATGTGTGATCTAAATCACATTATTTTGTCGCTTTTTGTCAAGAAAACCTTTTTGTGAGGCACCGCAGGAACAGGCGATCTTTTACTTGAGGAATACCTGAAAGCAGGCCATATTTGATAGGATGCGTTGCAGCTAAACCGCTTCAGTTACGG
>NZ_SZXN01000007.1:0-5589 GCF_005281195.1 Citrobacter sp. wls613 | reverse complement strand
CAGCCCGAGGGCTGCCGTTTTGCATTCAGCGAGGAATCAGGTATTGCTGCTGTTGGCGGCAATAATTTTCGCCACTTTTTCGGCCTGTGCAGTCATCTGCATCTGGCGATAGGCGTTTTCCATCAGCGGTAAGGCATCACGTGTTGCCTGGGTATCCGGGAAGTCACGCAGCATACCTTCTACGCGGTTTACCACAGCAACCCACGCGCCGCGTGCGGTGTAGTACTCAGCAACGGAGTACTCATATTTCGCCAGGCGATCTTTCAGGAATACCAGGCGCTTGGTGGCGTCCGTTGTGTACTGGCTATTCGGGTAGCCACGTACCAGTTTGGAAAAGTCATTAAACGCAGCTCGGGCGTGCTGTGGATCGCGATCGCTGCGATCAACACCAAAGAATCCTTGCAGTGCGCTATCATCCAACGCCATATTGGTCAGGCCACGCATATACATGACATAATCAATGTTAGGGTGTGTCGGGTTCAGACGGATAAAACGATCGATGGCGGCCTGAGCGAGCGGCAGATCGGCATTTTTGTAGTAGGCGTAGATGAGATCTAATTGCACCTGCTGAGAATAAGGTCCAAATGGATAGCGATTATCCAACGCTTCCAATTGCGTTATTGCCTGTTTCCAGTTACCGTCCTGCAGCTTTTGCTGAGCAGTCGCGTAGATTTCATTTGGTGGGTTATCGGGCACCTCTTCCTTTGAACCAGAGCAACCCGCCAAAAACAGGCTCAACGTGGCTGCTGCCACCAGGTATTTCATGCGCGTCATGACGTTTTGACTTTCCTCAAAATGTTTTACGGGAGATTCTCTGTTCCTGCTCCCGGTTAAGACCAGCTACAATAGCACACTATATTAAACGGCAAAGCCGTAAAACCCAACGTTAAACGAAGAAGCAGTTTATGGCACAACGAGTAGAACTCACCGCAACAGTCTCCGATAATCAGCTCGGTCAACGCTTAGATCAGGCTTTGGCCGAATTGTTCCCTGATTATTCGCGTTCTCGCATAAAAGAATGGATCCTCGATCAGCGCGTGCTGGTAAACGGGAATCTTTGCGATAAACCGAAAGAAAAAGTTTTGGGTGGAGAACGTGTCTCCATCAATGCTGAAATTGACGAAGAAATTCGTTTTGAAGCGCAAGATATCCCGCTAGATATCGTCTATGAAGATGACGATATTCTGGTCATCAACAAACCACGTGATTTCGTGGTACATCCGGGTGCCGGTAATCCTGATGGCACGGTATTGAATGCGTTACTGCATTACTACCCGCCGATTGCGGATGTTCCTCGTGCAGGTATCGTGCACCGTCTGGATAAAGACACCACCGGATTAATGGTGGTAGCAAAAACGGTTCCGGCGCAAACGCGTTTGGTCGAGTCGCTACAGCTGCGTGAAATTACGCGTGAGTACGAAGCCGTAGCGATTGGTCATATGACAGCCGGTGGCACTGTAGAAGAGCCTATCAGCCGTCATCCCACCAAACGTACGCATATGTCCGTGCATCCCATGGGGAAACCTGCGGTGACGCATTACCGCATTATGGAGCACTTCCGTGTACACACGCGCCTTAGGCTGCGTCTGGAAACCGGACGTACGCACCAGATCCGTGTGCACATGGCGCATATTACCCATCCGCTGGTGGGCGACCAGGTCTACGGCGGCCGTCCACGTCCACCGAAAGGCGCGTCGGATGAATTTATTTCTACGCTGCGTAAGTTCGACCGCCAGGCGCTGCATGCCACCATGCTGCGCTTGTATCACCCAATCACAGGTATCGAAATGGAATGGCATGCGCCAATTCCGCAAGATATGGTTGATCTGATTGCCGTGATGCGTGCCGATTTCGAAGAGCATAAGGATGATGTGGCCTGGCTATGAGTAAGCTAATTGTCCCGCAGTGGCCGCTGCCGCAAGGCGTCGCGGCCTGTAGTTCTACCCGTATTGGTGGCGTCAGTTTGCCGCCGTACGATTCGCTGAATCTGGGGGCCCATTGCGGCGATAACCTGGAACATGTTGAAGAGAACCGCAAACGACTCTTTGCTGCGGGCAATCTGCCTTCAAAACCGGTCTGGCTCGAACAGGTGCACGGTAAAGATGTTCTGAAACTTACCGGCGAGCCTTATTCTTCTAAGCGTGCGGATGCGTCCTACAGCAATACGCCGGGCACCGTGTGTGCAGTGATGACGGCGGACTGTTTGCCCGTGTTATTTTGTAATCGTGCTGGCACGGAAGTCGCGGCGGCTCATGCGGGCTGGCGCGGGTTATGTGCAGGCGTGCTTGAAGAGACCGTTGCGTGTTTTGCTGATAAACCCGAAAACATTATTGCCTGGTTAGGCCCGGCAATTGGTCCCCGTGCATTTGAAGTGGGGCCTGAAGTGCGTGACGCGTTTATGGTCAAAGATCCACAAGCAGACAGCGCATTTGTGCCACGTGGTGAAAAGTACCTGGCAGATATTTATCAGCTTGCTCGCCAGCGTCTGGCACATGTTGGGGTTGAGAACCTCTACGGCGGTGACCGCTGTACGTTCAGCGAAAGTGAGACTTTCTTCTCTTATCGTCGCGACAAAACCACCGGTCGTATGGCAAGTTTTATTTGGCTGATATAACCTAAAGAATCAAGACGATCCGGTACGCGTAATTTTCTTTTCACATAATTCAGGTCATTCACCTTGAATAATTGAGGGATGACCTCATTTAATCTCCAGTAGCAATTTTGACCTGTTATGGGAGGAGTTATGCGTCTGGATCGTCTTACTAATAAATTCCAGCTTGCACTCGCCGATGCCCAGTCACTCGCACTGGGGCACGACAACCAGTTTATCGAACCACTTCATCTAATGAGCGCCCTGCTTAATCAGGAAGGGGGATCGGTCCGTCCTTTGTTAACGTCTGCTGGCATTAACGCCGGCCAGTTACGCACAGCCATTGATCAGGCATTGAGCCGCTTGCCGCAGGTAGAAGGCACCGGCGGTGATGTGCAGCCTTCTCAGGAGCTGGTGCGTGTACTGAATCTTTGCGACAAGCTGGCGCAAAAACGTGGGGACAATTTTATTTCGTCGGAACTGTTCGTTCTGGCGGCGCTTGAGTCACGCGGTACGCTGACCGATTTATTAAAATCAGCGGGGGCGACGACCGCTAATATCACTCAGGCAATTGAACAGATGCGTGGAGGTGAAAGCGTGAACGACCAAGGGGCTGAAGACCAACGTCAGGCCTTGAAAAAATACACCGTCGACCTGACGGAACGTGCCGAGCAGGGTAAGCTCGATCCGGTTATCGGTCGTGATGAAGAAATTCGTCGCACCATTCAGGTGCTGCAACGCCGTACTAAAAACAATCCGGTATTAATTGGTGAGCCTGGTGTCGGTAAAACGGCCATTGTTGAAGGGCTTGCGCAGCGCATCATTAATGGCGAAGTGCCGGAGGGTTTAAAAGGCCGCCGTGTACTGGCGCTGGATATGGGCGCGCTGGTGGCCGGGGCGAAATATCGCGGTGAATTTGAAGAACGTTTAAAAGGTGTGCTGAACGATCTGTCGAAACAGGAAGGCAATGTCATTCTGTTTATCGATGAGCTGCATACTATGGTTGGCGCAGGTAAAGCCGATGGTGCCATGGATGCCGGGAACATGTTGAAACCGGCACTGGCTCGTGGCGAACTGCACTGTGTAGGGGCTACAACACTTGATGAGTACCGCCAGTACATCGAAAAAGATGCGGCACTGGAACGTCGTTTCCAGAAAGTGTTTGTTGCCGAGCCGAGCGTGGAAGACACCATCGCCATTTTGCGTGGGTTGAAAGAACGCTATGAGCTGCACCACCACGTGCAGATCACTGACCCGGCAATTGTCGCGGCAGCGACGCTATCTCATCGTTACATTGCTGACCGTCAGTTACCGGACAAAGCCATCGATCTTATCGATGAAGCGGCGTCCAGCATTCGTATGCAGATTGACTCCAAGCCGGAAGAACTGGACCGACTCGATCGCCGAATCATCCAGCTCAAACTGGAACAGCAGGCGTTAATGAAAGAGTCTGACGAGGCGAGTAAAAAGCGCCTCGATATGCTTAATGAAGAGCTGGATGACAAAGAGCGTCAGTATTCTGAGCTCGAAGAAGAGTGGAAAGCGGAAAAAGCGTCACTTTCCGGCACGCAGACGATTAAGGCTGAACTGGAGCAGGCGAAAATCGCTATCGAACAGGCTCGTCGGGTGGGTGATCTGGCGCGGATGTCTGAGCTGCAGTACGGCAAAATTCCTGAGCTGGAAAAACAGCTGGAAGCAGCCACTCAGTCTGAAGGCAAAACCATGCGCCTGTTGCGTAATAAAGTGACGGATGCGGAAATCGCCGAAGTACTGGCGCGTTGGACGGGGATCCCTGTTGCCCGCATGCTGGAAGGCGAGCGTGAAAAACTGCTGCGTATGGAGCAGGATCTGCATAACCGCGTCATTGGTCAGAACGAAGCGGTGGAAGCGGTATCCAACGCGATTCGCCGTAGCCGTGCAGGGTTGTCCGATCCGAATCGTCCGATCGGTTCGTTCTTGTTCCTTGGGCCAACCGGTGTCGGTAAAACCGAACTGTGTAAAGCGCTGGCTAACTTTATGTTCGACAGCGACGACGCGATGGTTCGTATCGATATGTCTGAGTTTATGGAGAAACACTCTGTCTCTCGTCTGGTCGGTGCGCCCCCGGGATACGTTGGCTATGAAGAGGGCGGCTACCTGACAGAAGCGGTGCGTCGTCGCCCTTATTCCGTCATCCTGCTGGATGAAGTGGAAAAGGCGCATCCGGATGTGTTCAACATTCTGTTGCAGGTGCTGGATGACGGTCGACTGACTGACGGGCAGGGGAGAACGGTCGACTTCCGTAATACGGTGGTCATCATGACTTCTAACCTGGGGTCCGATCTCATTCAGGAACGTTTTGGCGACCTGGACTACGGACACATGAAAGACATGGTGCTGGGCGTGGTCAGCCAAAACTTCCGTCCGGAATTCATTAACCGTATAGATGAAGTTGTTGTCTTCCATCCGTTGGGTGAACAACACATTGCGTCTATTGCCCAGATCCAGCTGCAGCGTCTGTACAAACGTCTGGAAGATCGTGGCTATGAAATCCACATCTCTGACGAGGCGCTTAAACTGCTGAGCGCGAATGGGTACGATCCTGTCTACGGGGCGCGTCCATTGAAACGTGCTATCCAGCAACAGATCGAAAACCCGCTGGCCCAGCAAATCCTGTCGGGTGAGCTGGTTCCTGGCAAAACGATTCGTCTGGAAGTGAATGACGATCGCATTGTGGCAGTGCAGTAAGTCACAAAATACTAAAAACGGGCCCTGCGGGGCTCGTTTTTGTTTAAAAACCAGGCGAAAATAACTTTCCATTACTAGTTTTGATGGAAAAGTAATCGGTTGATAAGTTTTTTGTATTTTCCCCTTGTCAGCCTGAAATAACTCCCTATAATGCGCCTCCACTGACACGGAACAACGGATTACAAGCCGCCGGGTCAGCGGGGTTCCACTAAGAACCCTGCGGAGAAAAGCAGAAATTAAATGCTTGACTCTGAATGAGGAAAACGTATTAT